>JAKSOT010000078.1 GCA_024405455.1 Akkermansia sp.
CATAACCTTCGGCGGTTTTCAAGACCGCTGCATTAAACCACTCTGCCACCCATCCGGGGTGCGGGCACATGTTTACCACAAAGCCCCGCTTCATGCAAGCACAACCCGCCCGCCCCCGAGTCATACGCCCGCGCTTCACCCCAGGGAGGACAGCGCGGCGGCGATATCACGCAGCAGGTCCCATATGCTCTGCGCGCACACCAGCAGGTCCTTGGCGTAGCCGCTGAAGGTGATGACGTGGAACACGCGCAGGACGACCAGCAGGATGCCGATGTTCATCAGCAGGATGATTTGCGTGGAAAGCAGGGCGCCCTTCTCCAGCAGGTCGGGCTGTTCGCGCGGCATGATGCGCAGGGTCCAGTACACGTGGAAGCACCACCAGAAGCCGAACCCGGCGTAGAACCACGCCGTGTATTCCTCAAACGGCGCGGCGTAGTTGATGCACCAGAGCACGCCCATCCAGATGAGCATCCACAGCGGCACGAAGTACGGGGAGAGGGCAATGAACATGTTGTCGCTCTCCGTTTCCACATAGCCCCCCTCCGTGTCGATCTTGAAATCCCGCACGGTGCCGCCGCTCAGGAAGATGGCGATGGCGTGCGTCAGCTCGTGCCCAAGCACGTACGTGTACATCAGCAGCGGCTCCAGAAGCCGCATGATGGTCAGCGAGATGAACACCAGAACGCCCACCGATGTGAACCACACGGGGTCGCTCAGCCAGAAGCCCCACCGCCCCAGCGCGGGTGCCGCGTGGTACAGCTGCATGATGAGCGCGAACACCATCACCACGGAGAGGGGCAGCAGCACGCACAGCGCCACCAGCACGCGCCAGAAGCGCTCCCAGCCGCTCGGCAGGCTCAGGCGGGTTTCCTCCGCGTACTGATCCTGCAGGATGAGTTGGTGCAGCGTGGTGCGCGGCCCTGCCTGCAGCTGGGCCATGCGGTTCTGCATGCGGCGGCGCAGGCGCATGGAGGGGTTGAGGATGTGTTCCGTTTCCGCCGGTTTCTCCACGGGCAACCGCCAGGAGCCGAATTCCGGTTCCTGCTGGTGCGGTTTCTGTCGGCGGGCTGCCATACGAAAAAATTATTGCGCGGGGCGGATGTCCTGGATGGAGATGGAGAGGGACTCCCGCCCGTTCCAGATGTTGCGGTCGATGGTGAAGGCGATGTCCCACGGCGGGTCCGGCAGCGTCACCTCGCCGCCGCCGAAGTACATGGCGTAGCGCTCGCAGAGCCCCTGGCGCAGGCTGAGGCGCAGGTGGTTGCCCCGCAGGTGGTACGGCGGCGCGGTGGGCATCACCCCGCGGCTCATGAACACCGGCTGCGGGTTGGAGTTGCCGAAGGGTTCCAACAGTTCGTAGCTGTCCAGCAAATCAAGCGTGAGCTCCTGGAAATCCACCTCCGCATCCACGTGCAGGCTGGGCAGGCTCGGCTCCGCGGGCGTGCAGTCCCGCGCAAAGGCGTCGAACTTCTCCCGGAACGCGTCTATCTGATCCTCGTTGATGACCAGCCCGGCGGCCATCTCGTGCCCGCCGCCGGAGACGATGGTGTCTGCGCAGTGCTGCAGCGCCTGCACCAGGGAGATGCCCGGCACGGAGCGCCCGGAGCCCTTGCCCACGCCGTTTTCGTCCAGAGAGATGACGATGGCGGGCTTGTTGAAGCGGCGCATGAGCATGGACGCCACAATGCCCACCACGCCGGGATGCCACTCGCGCGAGCCCAGCACTATCACCCGGCAGTCCGGCTTGTGCGTGAGCGGCAGCATCTCCAGCGCCTGGTTGCGTATCTGCTCCTCCGTGTCCTGGCGGTAGCGGTTCAGGTTGTCCAGCCGCCGCGCCAGGCGGTCCGCCTTCTCCGGGTCCTGCTCCAGCAGGAGCTCCAGTGCGGCCATGGGGCTGTCCATGCGGCCGGCGGCGTTGATGCGCGGCCCCACGCGGAAGGAGACCTGCGATGCGGAAAGGCGTTCCTTGAGCCCGGCAATGCGGGTGAGGGCCTGCAGCCCCACGTTGCTGCCGCGCTCCATCACCTGCAGCCCGTAGCGCGTGATGAGGCGGTTCTCACCCACCAGCGGAACGATGTCCGCCACCGTGGCCACCGCCACCAGGTCCATGTACCGCCTAAGGTCGAAATCCATCAGCCGCCGCCGCTTCAGCAGCGCGTGCGCCAGCTTGAACACCACGCCCGCGCTGCACAGGTACGTCAGCGGGCTGGCCTCCTCCATCTTGGCGTTCACCACCGCCACGGCCGGCGGGCGCCCCTGCGCGCTGCTCTCGTGGTGGTCCAGGATGATGACGTCAATCCCCTGCGCCTGCAGGGCGGCCACCTCGTCCACGGAGGACGTGCCGCAGTCCACGGTGATGAGCAGGGCGGGCTTGCAGCCGCACTGCTCCAGCGCGTGCTCGATTCCCTCCTCGCTCAACCCGTAGCCTTCCTTGGTGCGTACAGGGATGAAGTAGCTCGCCGCTATCCCGTACGCCCGCAGCATGGTGTAGAGCAGGGTCGCGGCGGTCACGCCGACCACGACGTAGTCGCCGTAGATGCACACGTGCTCCCCGTTGTCTGCCGCGCGGAAGATGCGCTCAACGGCGGCATCCATCTCCCGCATCGCGAAAGGGTCGCCCAGGTCGGCCAGTTTCGGCCTGATAAACCGCTGGGCCTGCTCCGGTCCGGAAACTCCCCTCTGGGAAAGCAGACGCCGCACCAGCGGCGGCAGCGTGCCGTTCAGCTCTTCTCCAAAGTCGGCGTTTCCGTCCGTTGGGGCTAGTTCCCAACTGAACTTCGTACTCATGGCGCGGAGTCTACCACCCTTGCGCGCGCGAGTCAAGGCAATTAGGCGCGCGCTTCATTCATGCTTGACCGCGCGGCGCGGGTTTGGTAGCCTAGGTGCGGTACATGAAAATGGATACTGGAAAGTTTTTGACGCTGCTGGCGGCGGCGCTTTGCCTGAGTGATTGCAACACGCTCAAGAGCGACTGCCAGGCCATCAGCGAGCGCGAGGCTCAGATTGCCAAGGAACAGCCCGGCGACTACTACATCGGCCGCCGCTACTATATCCCGTACACGCGCCTGTGGGGCTACCTGCGCCGCCCCGGCGAGAGCTGGCGCACCGCCAAGCTGGTGATGATGGACGAGCACGCCGTGCACCAGCCGGACCGCGGCCCGGAGCCGCCGCTGAAGAACGCCGTGTTCGGCACGGACGACAACGTGGAGTACGCCATCACCGGTTCGTTCACGGGCATGAAGGCGTATGAGCCGAGCAGCAACCTGGTGCTGCCCCTCTTCAAGGCCACCTCCTACAAGGTCATCAACCGCAACCCCGGATTCCTCTTCAAGCCCTCCGAGAAGCGCTCGGACGACTTCGTCACCCTGGATCCGCGCATCATGCCGCAACCCGGCGCCTGCCAGCAGGCCCTCGCACAATGACATCCTTCCCTAAACAACCCTAGAATACCAAACACCATGGCTAAATCCAAAATACTCGCCGGTCTTGAAATCGGCACCTCCAAAACCTGCATGATCGTCGGCGAAATACGCCCCGATGCCACCGCAACCATCATCGGCTGCGGCGAAGTTCCCTCCGCCGGCGTCAGAAAGGGCGAAATCGTCGACCAGAACATGGCCCGCCAATGCGTGTGCGACGCCTGGCAGCTCGCCCAGGACCACGCGGACGTCGATATCCTCAACGTCTTCCTCTCCGTCACCGGCGAGCATATCCACGGCCAGAACAACATGGGCTCCTACCGCCTGCCGGACGACGAGGACATCATCGAGGACGAGCACATGGAGCTGGTGCAGGAGAAGGCGGAGCAGCTGGAACTGCCGCAGGACCGCTTTGTGCTGCACTCGGAGAAGGGCGGCTACTCCATCGACGGCTCCGAGCCGACGCGCCACCCCGCCGGGCTCACCGGGCAGACGCTTGACATGAACTGCCACATCATCCACGGCCTGAGCACGCGGGTGAAAAACTCCCTGGTGTGTGTGCGAGACATTCCGCTGGAGGTGGAGGAGCTGGTGTTTGCGCCGCTCGCCACCGCGCAGATGGTGCTCTCCCGCCAGCAGAAGGAATCCGGCGCCCTGCTTATCGACATCGGCGGCGGCACCACGGACTTCATCTGCTACAAGGGCTCGGAGGTCATTGCCTCCGGCTGCATCCCCATCGGCGGCGAAACCGTCAACCAGGACATCATCCGCCTCGCCTCGCAGCACGTCACACGCCAGGCTGCCGAATTCCTCAAGACACACGAGGGCGACGCCTTCGGCGACACCAAGGACCGCTCCATGGCACAGTTCCGCAGCGACAACGGCATGCAGGAGGTCTCCATGATGCGCGGCGAGCTCAACATGATTATCCGCAACCGCCTGGCGGACGCCCTGCTGCGCGTGCGCGACTGCGTGCCGGCGGAGGTGCTCAACCAGAACGGCATGAGCCTCTTCCTCTGCGGCGGCACCAGCATGATGCGCGGGCTGGACAACCTGGCGCGCTACATCTTCAACATGCCCGTGCAGCAGCCCGCCGCCATGACCCCGGAGGACGGCCAGTACCTCAGCGACCCCCGCTACTGCACGGCCATCGGCCTCATCCGCTTTGCCCAGCGCTACGACGACGACGCGCTCACCGGGCTGAAGGGCGGGCTGATGCACGCGCTGCGCGGCATGTTCCGCAAGGTCGGCCCCAAGCGCTGATTCATCCATCCACACCACCATGCTTCCCTACCAGACCACACCCCGCGCGGGAGACAAGATAGCCATAGCGGGCATCGGCGGCGCCGGTGTCAACATCCTGCAGTACTTCGGCGGCTCCAGCGCGGAGAACGTGGCCCTCTACGCCATGGCCGCGGATCCCCGCCTGGGCAGGGATTGCGGCAACGTGCGCTTTGTGCGTCTCGGCGGAGAGGAGGCACCTTTCACCGCCACGGGCGGCCGCCCGGAGGCCGGCCGCGGCGCCATGGAGCGCAGCCGCGCTTTCATGCAGGAGATGCTGTCCGGCATCCGCGTGCTGGTGATGGTGGCGGGTCTGGGCGGCGGCACGGGCTCCGGCGCTGCTCCGCTGCTGGCGGAATGGGCGCACCGCGCCGGCGTGTATGTGGTGTCCGTGGCCATCATGCCCTTCCGGTTCGAGGGCGCGCCGCGCCGCGCACGCGCTCAGCAGGCGCTGGTTGCCCTGCAGGAGTGGTCCGACATCTGCCTCTGCTTTGAGAACGACCAGATGGCCGAGCTGCAGGACGCGCAGGACGGCGCACAGGCCGCGTTCGACCAGGCCAACCGCATCCTCGCGCAAAGCGTGGCCGCCGTGCCGTGGATTGCCAACGCTCCGGGGCTCGTCAACCTGGGGCTGGACGACTTGGCCGCCGCCATGTGCGGCAGAGCCGGCAACCGCGCCGTGTTCGGATTCGGCCGCGGGTACGGCGAGGACCGCGTGGACGAGGCCGTGCGCACGCTCATGGAATCCCCGCTGCTGGCGCATCACCTGGCGCACGGCGGCATCTCCGGCCCCGTGCTGCTGCACGTGGCGGGCGGAGAGGATTTGACCCTTTCGGAAATCGAGGCCGTGGCGGATGCCGTGCAGCGCCAGATGACCGCCTACGGGCAGGAGCTCCTGTTCGGCACCAGCGTGAAACCCGCCCTGCAGCAGGAGCTGCGCGTCACTCTCATTGCCTCCGTGCCCGCACCCGCTCCCGCCCCAGAGGCGGTGGAACCAGAACCCGAGCCAGAACCTGAAATGAAACCGGAACCGGAAGAAGTGGAGGAACCCGTCCCCGCACCGCCCGTGGAGGATGACGAGGTGGATTCCCGCGTGCAGTCCATGTTCAGCGAGATGGACAACGCCACCCACGAACCCCCGCCAGAGTCGGAACCGGAGCCCGAAGCCGCTGAACCCGAACCGGAGCCGGAGCCTGCACCAGAGCCTGAACCAGAGCCGGCGGAGGAAACTCCCGCTCCAGAGCCTGAACCCGCACCCGCGGAGAAAACCCTGCCGGATTTCGCTCGCCCGGAGAGCCAGTCCCTCTTTGATTTCGACGAGCCGCCCGCGCCCAAGGCACCGCAGCGCCGCCGCACCGCCCGCAGCATTGCCGCCGCGGAGACCGATGAGGTCGATTCCCGCGTGCGCGACATCTTCGCAGAGATCGACAACGCGCCGGAGGGCACACCCCGGGACACCCGCGCCTACAGCCCGGACACCCGCAGCCGCGCCACCAAGGGAGACGACATCGACACGCCGCCCTCCCTGCGCTTCAACGACCTCAGCAACCTCTTCCCGGACTAGTCCGCGCATTTCCCCCTTCCATCATGAACCAGGACCTTCTCACACGCTGCAGCAACGCCGCCGCGCCCTCCGGTTTCGAGGGACCCGTGCGCTCCATCATCCGCCAGGAACTCGGCGGCATAACCCAAATCACCACCACCACCGCAGGCAACATCGTCTGCGAACTCAAGGGCAGCGGCGGCCCCACCGTGGCCCTGCTGGCGCACATGGATGAAATCGGCTTCATGGTGCAGGGCATCACGCCGGACGGCTTCCTGCTCATCGTGCCGCTCGGCGGCTGGTGGAACCACACGCTGCCCAGCCAGCGCGTGCGCGTGCTCACCCGCAGCGGCCGCAGCATTCCCGGGCAGATCGGCACCAAGCCCCCGCACCTCCTGCCGGAATCCCAGCGCCACGCCGTCATGCCGAACGACGCCCTCTTCATCGACATCGGCGCGTCCTCCGCGGAGGAGGTGGCCGCCTGCGGCATCACCATCGGCTGCGCCGTCACACCGGATGTGCAGCTCCAACCCCTCGACCTCCCCCACCGCTGGATGGGAAAGGCATTCGACAACCGCGCCGGAGTCTACTGCATGGTGGAGGCCATGAAGCGCCTCGCCGCAGAGAAGCCCGCCTGCACCGTCCTCGGCATCGGCACCGTCCAGGAGGAGGTCGGCACCCGCGGCGCCCGCGCCCTGGAATGCACCCCGGACCTCGCCATCGTGCTGGAGGGTCCGCCTGCCGACGACACCTTCGGCCAGTCCGCCACCTGTCGCCAGGGCGTGCTGGGGCAGGGCGTGCAGGTGCGCCTGTTCGACCCCACCAACATCACACCGCCCGCCCTCGGCGACTTCGCCCTGCGGCTTGCGGCGGAGCAGGGCATACCCTGCCAGCCCACCGTCCGCCGCACCGGCGGCACGGATGCCGCCGCAAGCTATCCCCAGTGGCACGGCACCCCCGCCATCGTCTTCGGCGTTCCCACCCGCTACATCCACTCCCACAACGGAATCCTGGACGACCGCGACCTCGACGCCTGCGTCAACCTCACCTGCGCCCTCACGCACGCAGTGCGAGATTTACAATTGACAATTGACGATTGACGATTTGGGAAGTTCGCGCACCTGGCGGCGCGATGCACGGATGTTCCATCTGGCGGAACGCCAGATGGAACTTGAAATTCCCCGCGCCCATGGGCGCGGCTCTATTTTCAAATTGTAAATCGTAAATCGTCAATTGTAAATCCTGTTACACTCTTGTAACACTTCCCCCGCATTTCCCGCTTGCGCCGTGCCGCCGTTGGTGCTACCCTGAAAACCGTTATGGCACTCCACATCCAAATGTCGGAAGAGGCGGAAGCCGAGCTCAAGAAGGCGGCTACGCGCAACAAGGTATCCTCCACCGCGGCCGGGCTCCTGTTCCTCGTGCTCGGCGGGCTTATCCTGTTCTTCACAGTCATCCTCATCGCCGGCCCCTCCGACCCCGAGTTCATGACCTACACGCCCCCGGCGGAAGACCTGCCACCCACCCCCCAGCCCACCACGCAGGACCTTTCCTCCAAGCCCTCCTCTCCCTCGCATGACGTCGCGCCGTCCGTCATCGTGGCCGTGGGCGCCGCCCCCGTCCAGATGGCCCAGGTGGATGTGCCCGTGGACGATGCCGCGGACGGCACCGGACTGGAGCTCGGCGTGGGCATGGGCACCGGCGGCCTCGGCAACGGCCTCGGCTCCGGCGGTAACGGCCTCGGCGACGGCAAGGGCGGCGGCTCCGCCCTGGAAGGCACGTTCTACGACCTCAAGCAGACCCGCCAGGGTTCCCCGCTGGCTCACGACAACAATACCACCGTGAGTGTCCTCAACGAATTCATCAAGTCATGGAACCAGGGCACCCTGTCCAAGTTCTACCAGTCCCCCACCAAGCTGTACGCCTCCAACTTCTGCCTGCCGCGCTGCAAGGCGGAGTACGCACCCATCGCCTACCAGTGCGAGGGCAAGGTGCAGCCCTCCCACTGGGTCGCCGTCTACCGCGGCAAGGTCAAGGCCCCCAAGTCCGGCACCTTCCGCTTCTGCGGAACGGGTGACGATACCCTCTGCGTGCGCTTCAACAACGAGACCGTGCTGGAGTCCGGCTGGACCATCCCCTCCACCAATGTGCACGCCGGCGGCGCCAATGCCGGCTGGCGCCAGACGGTGGTGAGCGGACAGGTGCCCGACCTCAAGGGCTACGAGTACATCCCCGTGCCGGAGATGCCCACCTGGAGCGGCACCCTCGGCGGTCTTGCCGGCGGCAAGGAAATCAAGGTGGTGGAAGGCAAGACCTATCCCATGGAGGTGATGATTTCGGAAATCCCCGGCGGCGCATTCGGTTTCGTTCTCCTCATGCAGGAGAAGGTGGACGGCAAGTACGACAACACCAAGTTCGATATCTTCCGCACCAACTTCTCCTGCCCCACCAGACAGGATATCGAGACCCTTGTCAACCAGGCCGGATGCGGCATGGGCGGCATGGAATTCCCCAAGTTCAACGAGGATTCTCCCATTTGGGTGGCCGTTCCCTAAGGGAATGGCAATTGCCGATGTACAGTTTGGAATGCCCGCGCGCCCACCGCACGCGGGCATCCTTTTTACGTCTCACATCCTGGCGCGGCGGGGCGGGAGGTGCAGGTTCACCGGGGTCACCAGGCCGTGGGTGAGGGCCTCCGCGAACATGCGGGCCGCGTCTGCGCTGTGGGATGCCGCATCGTGCAGCGGGGCCTCTCGGCAGGTGCCGCCCGCCCCCGGCGGGGCGGTGCGGTACATCTCCAGGCAGGACAGGCCGGAGGGTTCCTGCTCGCCGCGCATGTTGGTGCGGCGCTGCAGGGTGTCCTTGTGGAACCAGCTGCGGGAGAGGATGCCGCGCAGGGCGTTGATGCCGCGCCACACGTCCGGCGTTCGCGGCACCACGCGCACGGCGGTGATGCCGCAATGCGCCAGGCTTTCCACGTAGGATTGCCCGTGCGGGTCGCGGTGTGCGGCGTCGTGCGGCAGGAAATGCGCGGCGATGGGCCCGTACCGCCGCTCCCACTCGTGCATCTTGTCCGCGTAGTGCTCCAACGGCAGCTGGTTGGCGGCGTAGTGGTTGAGCCAGTAGACGCTGCCGCCCCAGTTCTGGACGAGCCAGATGGCGGTGTGGTCGCTGAGACCGAGGTCCCAGGCGGTGTACAGGGGCTCCGCGGGGTTGTAGGCGAAATCCGCGCCGATTCTGCCCTGTTCGCGCAGGATGGCGATTCTGGAGCCGTAGATGGCGCCGTCGTTGCCGGTGGCGAATGCCTCGTCGGGCGTGGAGGGGTACTCCTGGCGCATGGCGGCGCCCATGGTGCGGGCCATGCGCGCGTACCACAGTTTCTGCCCGCGCGTGAGGTCCACACCCGCCTCCGCCAGCTTCTCGAAGTACGCGGCGGTCTCGTCGCTCCAGCCGCCGCGCCCGCCCAGCGTGTACTCCGGGTTGTCGAACCAGCTGAAGAAGAAGAAGCGGAAGTCCAGCGGCGAGAGGTCGTCCTTTGCCGAGTTCTCCATGGCTTGCAGCATCATCTCGTAGTTCACGCCGTAGCGCCCGCCCTCGTGCGTGCTCTCCAGGATGATGCGCCCGTCCGCAGGCACGGTGTTGATGGCGCCGGTGCGGATTTCCCGCGCGCGCCACGGGGCGTGCACGGAGACGTGCGCCAGTTCTGACACGTGCAGGAGCTGGAGCGTGCCGCCGCGCAGGGTGGTGCCAAGGCGGATATCGCTTCCGTTGGCGAAGGCCATGCGGGTGCGTGCGTCTCCCACGGGATGCCACTCGCTGCGCTTCATGACGCCGCTCTGCTGCTTGATGATGCCGCCGAGGTACGCGAGCGCGCGTTCCGCATCGTCGGCTTCCGGCGGCGTGTAGTCCAGGTTCTCCCAGGCGAAGCGCAGCTTGGCGAGCTTCTGCTCGGCGTCCGGCAGGCTCTTGTCGATGATGCCCGCGTGGAAGTTCGGCGTGAACAGGCAGCGGTCCAGCATCAGCATGGCCACGTATGTTGAAATGCCCAGCTGGCGCGCCTTGAGCACGGCGTTGCGGTGCCACAGCCCGCGGTGCAGCCGCAGCTGCGCCGCGTTCAGCGTGAACCGCTGCATGCGCCCCGCCTTGTTCTCTATCCAGTACAGGTGCTGAAGCCGCCACAGCGGGTCGTCCAGCCGCCCGCGCAGTAGTTCTCCATCCATCACTTCCCGTTTTCGTCGTCGTTGAGTTCCCTGTGGTCCAGCTCCCATTGCTCGGCGCGGCGCTGCAGCTCCTCCTCCCTGGATTCCGGGCGCGTGAGCTCAGGGCTGCGGAACGGTATATCGCGCGGCAGCATCTCGTCGTGGATGCGCTCCACAAAGTCCAGGTGCTCCATGAATGTGGGAAGTTCTTCCTTGGGCACGGGCTTCCTCTTGTACCGCGGACGCCTCTGGTGCCGCACAGCCCGGTGCACCACGCGGTGCGGTTCTCTGCGCCCGCTGGTGGTCTGCAGGGCATCGATGAGGTCGTGCCGCAGCGACACGTCTTCATCGATGGCCTTGGCAAGCTCCACCAAATCGGCGGCGTAGCCTTGCGGGTCGTTGGAGAATTCCATGCCCATGAGCCCGCGCACCAGGGCGGCGGCGCACCCTTGCCCGCGCGTCAGCCCGCCCGGTTCCAGCTCCGCCAGCGATTCGCAGAAGCGCGTGTCCACCCCGAGCCGCATCAGCAGCTCGCGGTTGGTCAGCTCGTGCATGCGCCCCGCCATCAGCGCTTCCACGCTCCCCGCGCGGTCCATGAAGCTCAGCACCAGGTCCAGCAGCAGCTTGTCGTGGTGGATATCCTGGTGCGCGCTGCCGAATCCCCTGCGGCGCACCATGGCGAAGGTGCGCAGCGGCTGGTACACGTCGTCCGCGTGCGCGGGGTCGTAGTCCACGTAACCCTTGACCACGGGCGCGCCCTGGTAGGACTGCACAATGTACGGCGTGCGGGCGCGCGGGTTGCCGGCCT
>JAKSOT010000079.1 GCA_024405455.1 Akkermansia sp.
AGGGCAGGTCTCCTATAATAAATAAATTATTACCGCTTCTGAAAAAAACGCGTGCCCTTGTGCTGGCGCGTGCGCTGGTGTCGCTCACCCCGGCCTTTGCGGATGTGAAGTATGACGCCCTGCGGCCGCAGGAAATCATCACCGTGGCAGAGGGCCAGACCATCAGCAACTCCGACCCCTCCTTCACCGTGGACCTCTCCCAGGAGCAGATCGGCAAGAAGACCAACAACCGCACCGCCATTGCCAAGGACGGCCAGGGCACGCTGGTGCTGGACCAGGAGGTGGACATGTTCTGCTCCCTGGTGGTGCGCGAGGGCACGCTGCTCATCAAGGACACGACCGTGACGGACCACCCGTACGTAGAGACCCCCGTGCTGACGGTGGGCGGCATCAACGCGCAGGTGGTGCTGGACAACGCCACCTTCACCCAGTCCCTCAAGTACAACCGCGGCTATGTGGCGGCGGTGTGCGTGGGCGGGCGTGACGGCGACGGCACGTTCACCCTGCAGAACGGCGCGGAGTTCACCCACACCCAGACCATGTTCGTGGGCGGCGTCTCCCGTGTGGCCCCGCTGGACGACAACGACACGAACGCGCACATCTGCGGCTCCTACCTCTCCACGGAGGGGGAGGCCCTCTTCCGCGACAAGGCGGGCGCCGAGGGCGGTTTCTCCAACCCGTTTGTGGGCTCCACCGGCACCCGCCCGAGCACAGGCACGGTCAACGTGCTCTCCGGCTCCAAGTACAACAGCGGTATCGGATTCTACGCCGGCAACGGCACCATCAACGTTGACGGCGAGGGCTCCGTCATCAATTCCGGAGTGCGCGCCGCTTCGGCCGACTACACCTGGTTTGGCTGGGTGCAGTCCCCCGTGGCCAAGACCGTTGTCAACATCACCAACGGCGGCGTATTCAACGTGGGCGTGCAGGCTGCGCAGTCGCTCTACACCACCTACTACTCCGACTCCACCGCGGAAATCAACATCTCCGGCCGGGGCTCCGCCCTCAATGTCAGCGGTGTTGCCTACATCGCCTGCGGCACGGCTGCCAACTGCCGCACCTCCATCCGCGTGGACGACCACGGCACCCTCCACGCCGCCCAGAACCTCTTGATGAGCTACCGGGGGCAGAATTCCTCCCTGCAGGTCACCAACGGCGGTGATGTCGTTGCGGACGCCCAGTTCAAAATCGGCGCCAACGGCTGGGTGGATGTGGACGCCGCCTCCACCGTGCACGCCAACCAGACCTACCTGCTGGAAGGCGCAGCCTTCTTCAACCGCGGCACCATTGCGCGCAACGAGAGCGTGGCGGAGCTCCCGGAGAGTTTCTACGTGGCTCTGGGCCGCGGCAGCAGGTTCCAGACCGGTACCGCCACCCTCAGCGGCAGGGAGGACCCCAACCGTGAGGACACCGACCCCGTGGACGTACGCTACGCCACCGGACTGGATGGAGTGACCGTGAGCTACTGCGACACCGGCAGCGCCGACAAGGCCGTCACCATCGGTGCCCTGCTGGAGGGAGACACCGTGATGCAGTACATCAAGAAGGCGGATATCGAGACCATCAACGCCGCGGTGAAGGCCGGGCTGGCGCTGGAGGACGTGGCGGGCTACGAGCTGAAGTTCCTGCACGAGGTTGGCAAGCTGGTGACCCTGGAGTACACCACGGACGAGCTCAACAAGAAGGACGGCGAGGAACGCCTGGTGGTGGCGGGCGGCACCGTGCTCGTTTCCGATGGCGAAAAGCAGGACTTGGACACCAAGGTGGGCACCATCGGCTCCTACCGCGACCAGGCCGCTGAAACCACCGCCCACCTGGCCGTTTCCGAGACGCAGGCCGACAGCGTGGTCTTCTGGCACGGCACCGGCATGGAGACCGTGGCCGGGGAGACCGCCTTCTTCAACAAGGATTTCAACCTGGATATCAAAGACGGCGCCGGAACCCTCACCGTGGTGACCGACAGCGAGCTGGTCAACGAGTCCGATGAAATCAAGGCCCGCATCACCGTGCAGGACGGCGCCGTGCTCAGCAACAGGGGCGTGCTCTGCTTCGACACCGTGGTGAAGGATGGCGGCACCCTCAAGGGCGCCGGTACCATCGCCACCACCACCGTGAACGGCAACCTCGTCGTGGGCAACTCGCCCGGCCTGCTGACCGCCACGGGCAACCTCACGCTCACCTCCGGCTCCAACACCACCTTCAGCGTGGCCGGGCTGGAGTTCCCCTCCACGGAGGAGCTGGAGGGCTGGGATAGCGGCACATACTCCCGCATCTCCCTGCAGGTGGGTGCGTCCTTGGTGCTACAGGAAGGAGTGCGGCAGTTCACCATCGAGTTCGGCGGTGAAGACCTCTTGGGAAGCTGCCTGCCCGGCGGGCAGGACACGCCTGTCACGCTCAACCTGCTGCTGGCGGAAGGCTCCGTCACCCTGCCGCAGGGCTATGTGGGCCAGATGACCGAGTACGGCCTGGATGTCACCGAACTCATCGACTCCGTCTTCCGCGTCACCACGGATGTGGCCGCGGGGCAGGGCACCGCAGACAACATGTACGTCAACTTCCACGAGGGCGACTACCACTACTACGTCAACCAAGGAGAGGGCGGCACCTACAACCTGACCCTGTGCGGCCACGGCACCATCACCCGCGTGCCGGAACCCGCCACGGGCACGCTGGGCCTGCTGGCTCTCTGCGCGCTTGTCGGGCGTAGGCCCCGCAAGCACTGACCTGCCGGCGGGGTCACGCTCGGCCCAGTGTCCATCCCTCGTCGCCGTGGTAGATCATGCGGTGCGTCATGCCGCCGTCGATGCAGATGTTTTCCCCGGTGATGAACCCGGCTTTGGAGGAGCAGAGGAAAAGCACCGTCTCCGCAATGTCGGCGGGGGTGCCCACGCGCCCCGCGGGCTGCTGGGCGGCATCCGCGCCGGTGTAGGTGCGCCCGTTGGTTTCAATCCAGCCGGGGGAGATGGAGTTGACCCTCGCGCGACCCGCCAACGAGGCCGCCAGCGCATGTGTGAGCGCGGCAATGCCGCCCTTGGCCGCCGTGTAGCTCTCCGTCTGCGCCTGGCTCATGCGGTCGCGCGTGGATGAGATGTTCACCACGGCGGCTCCAGCCGCCAGATGCGGCGCCAGCAGCTTGCACAGGTAGAACGGCGCGGCCACTCCCACCGCGAGCGCACGGCAGAATTCCTCATAGCTGCACGCGTCCAGCCCCGCCATGGGCGGCGGCGCGTTGTTGACAATGTAGTCCACGCGCCCGCATTCCCCCACCACCTGCGCGGCGAAGCGTTCCAGGGCCTCCTTGTCGGCCACGTCGCCCACAAAGTGCGGGCCGGGGGCTGTGTCTATCACGAACACGCGCGCGCCCTCCTCGCGGAAGCGCCGCGCCGTCTCCAGCCCGATGCCGTGCGCACCGCCCGTGACAACCGCCACCTTGTCTTGAAATTCCTTCATTGTTTTTCCCAAGCGAGTTGTTTGACAGTCTCCAGCATGCCGGCTGTGATGCGGGCCATATTGTCATAATCGAGCGAGTCCGGGGTGTCGGTGGCCTCGTGGTAGCGCTTGTTGCGCAGCATGGAGGTGTCTGTCACCATGATGGACGGGATGCCGCGTGCAACGTAATTGCGGTGGTCGCTGAAATACAGCTCGGTGTTGTGCGCGAAAGGCACGTTGGCTCGCAGCGTGCGCATGCGCTTGGCGAGCTTGCCCGCCGCGCAGCGTGCCAGGCTGAGAGAGACCATGTCGCCCACCACGGCAATGAAGTCGCCCTTACCGGGTACAAGAAGGCTTTGCCCGGGGAAGAGTGATGGCTGGGAACCCTCTTCCTCGCTGAAATACCCCAGCATTTCCAGGCATATCATGCCCAGGACCTCCTGCGCATCGCAGCTCTGCGCGTGGTGGTGGCTGCCCATGCCTTCGGTGTCGAACCACGGCGGCTCCTCGCATGCGTAGAACACCATCTCCACCGTGTATCGCGGATTTTGCGGCATGCGCCGGGCCAGCGCCAGCAGCGTGGCCACCGCGCTCGCGTTGTCGTCCGCCCCGGGGTTGGAGTCCGCCTCGTCGTCCGGCTCGCAGGCATCGTAGTGCGCGCCGATGATGTACCTGCCGGGCGCAGTTCCCTTGCGCTCGGCAATGATGTTGCGGTAGGCGGTGGCGCCGTTGCGGAATTCCTGGAACCGCACCCCGTACCCCGCATCGGCCAGCGTGCGTGTGATGTAGTCTTCCGCCTGCTGCAGCGTTTCACCGTACCGCGGCGCGGCGCACAGCTCCTCCACGGATTGCCGCAGCTCGTGCGCCAGCGCGGCGTTTGCCGCCACGGCATGACCCGGTGCATCGCTCGCGACGAACACCGTGCCGACAATGCACCAAAGCACGGCCGGCAGCGTTGCCAAGGCGCAGATGATGATGGCGGCGGCCTTTTTCATTCACCCCCGAATATACACGCCGCGCGCACGCCCTGTCAATTGGAAACGTTTTTAACGCGCCTGTTATTTTTCATGAATTTTACTTGACTTTTCCAAAATGGGGGTTACATTAGCGGTCCGCCTTTGTCTCGCTGGCATCGGCGTGCTATCCCGGCGGGTGGGACTCAGCCGCTCACCGACGTCGGATGAACTCCATACAAACCATCATTTCAAACAAAATAGAAAGACATTCGAAAATGACGAAGCATACCCTCAAGGTTAGCAAGCGCGAGGCTGTCGGCACCGGCAAGCTCAACGCTCTCCGCGCCCAGGATATCATCCCCGGCGTGATCTACGGTCACGGCCAGGAGAACATCAACGTCCAGGCCAAGGCCGCGGACGTGCGCGTCCTCCTCAACGAGGCCGACAACGACAGCATCCTCGTGAACCTGGACCTGGACGGCAAGGCCGTGCTGGCCCTGGTGAAGGACATTCAGCGCAACTGGCTCAAGGACGGCGTGACCCATCTGGACTTCCAGGCGGTGACCCCGGACACCGTGGTGAAGACCAAGGTGCAGGTGAGGCTCAGCGGCACGCCCGCCGGCGTGGCCATGGGCGGCCAGGTGAACCAGATTATCCACGACCTGCCCATCAAGTGTGCCGTGAAGGACATCCCCTGCTGCGTGAAGGCGGACATCTCCGCGCTGCAGCTGGACGAGTCCCTGCGCATGGCCCAGGTGGAGCTTCCCGCCAACGTCACCACGCCGTTCAACGGCACCGTGGTGCTCGCTTCCGTGGTGAAGCCCTAAGCCAACCAGCCATTAACTTTCAGGGCCGCCCGGTTTGTAATCGGGCGGTCTTTTTATCCCGTAACGGCTGTTTCCTCCTCGTCGCGCACCAAATCCCGCAGCGGTGCATGTTCCGGCAAGCGGAGCTCGGGGTCGGTGTCCAGGATGGCGTTGGCGTCCCTGGTGGCGCGGTGGATGAGGCGGATATCCGCCAGCCATTCCGGGAAGCGTACGGCGCCCAGCCCGCTCTGCGCCGTGCCCAGTACGTCGCCCGGGCCGCGCAGCAGAAAATCCTCCTCGGCAATCTCGAACCCGTTGGCGGTGCGGCAGAGCACGTTCAACTTGTCCAGCCGCTCGTCCCCCTTCTTGAGCTTGGAGAGCAGGATGCAGTAGCTCTTGTGCGCGCCGCGGCCGATGCGCCCGCGCAGCTGGTGCAGCTGG
Source organism: Akkermansia sp. (assembly GCA_024405455.1). GTDB lineage: Bacteria > Verrucomicrobiota > Verrucomicrobiia > Verrucomicrobiales > Akkermansiaceae > Akkermansia. Next base: position 5,633 of record JAKSOT010000079.1, read on the forward strand.
GAGAGGCCGAAGCTGTCCGCATCGTTGATGAGCATGATGGTGGCGTTCGGCACGTCCACGCCCACCTCCACCACGGTGGTGGCCACCAGAATGTGCGTCTTGTTGGCGCGGAAGTCGGCCATCACGGCCTCCTTCTCGTCGCCCTGGATGCGGCCGTGCAGCAGGCCGATGCTCTCGTTGGGAAAGACGGTTTTCCAGTGTTCCAGCTCGGAGACGGCGGCGGCGTGCGCGCGCTTCTCGCTCTCCTCCACCAGGGGTGAGACGATGTAGATTTGCCGCCCCGCCTGCAGCTCCGATTCCATGAAGGCGATGATGCGTTTCATGTGCGCGGGGTTGCGCAGGGCGGTCACTATCTCCCCGCGCCCGGCGGGCATCTCGTCTATCACGGAGACGTCCAAATCCCCGTACAGGGTGAGGGTGAGCGTGCGCGGGATGGGCGTGGCGGTCATCACCAGCACATCCGGCGCCGTGCCGGCGGAGGAGATGAAGCGCTCCCTCTGCTCCACGCCGAACTTGTGCTGCTCGTCCACCACGGCCAGCCCCAGGTTCTGCGGGCGGTTTTTCTTGTAGAGCAGGGCGTGCGTGCCCACCAGAAGCCGCGGTGTGCGGTCCGCCTCCGCAGGGTTGTCCAGCTGCAGGCTCCCTGTGTCGTCCGCGCGGTCGGATGTGCGCAGCGACACGCGGACGTCCGTGTGCGCCAGCATGCGGCAGAAGTTCTTGTAGTGCTGCTCCGCGAGTATCTGCGTGGGCGCGATGAGGGCGGCGGTGTACCCGCTGCCGATGCAGTGCAGCATGGCGCACAGCGCCACCAGGGTCTTGCCGCTGCCCACGTCCCCCTGCAGCAGGCGGTTCATGCGCCGCGGGGATGCCATGTCCGCCCGTATCTCCGCCATGCAGCGCTTCTGCGCCTCCGTGGGCGCAAAGGGCAGGGAGACCAGCAGCTCCTGCACGTAGGCGTCGTCTGTGGCGGTCACCATGCCGCCCTCCTCCTGCGCGCGGCGGCGGCGCCACGCCACGCGGAACTGCTGGGCAAAGCACTCCTGCAGGGCAAAGCGCATGCGGGCCTTCTTGTGCAGCTCCTCCTCCGCGGGAAAGTGGATATCCTGGAGAGCCTGGCGGTAGGGGTACTTTTCCGGGGATACGTCGTACCCCTCCGGCGCGAGCTGCGGCGGCAGTTGCTCCAGCAGCTTCCACACCAGCGTGCGGTAGGCGCGCGGCGGCATGCCCGACATGCCGCGGTAGATGGGCACGATGCGCCCGGTGTGGATGAGCGTTTGCCGCTCCGGGGCTTCCGGCGCGGGCAGGCGGGGGCCGCCCATGGCGGCCTGCACGAGCCGCTGCCCGGCGTCCTCCTCCTCCATCTGCTCAAAGTCCGGGTTCACCATGACGAGCCTGCCGCCGTACTCCTTCACGCGGCCGTAGATGAACAGGTTCATGCCCACCGCCAGAAGCTTCGCCACGTACGGCATGTTGAACCACCGCAGCGTCAGCCGCGCCCCGTGCGGGTCGTCCGCCGCCCCCACGGTAAGCTCGTAGTATTTCTTGTAGGAGAACTTCCACCCCGCCGTGTACACATGCACCTGCAGGCACACCGTCTCACCGTTCTGCACGCCCGCCACGTCGCCGCTGCGCCGACGGTCCTCGTAGCGCCGCGGCATCCGCATCAGCACATCCCCCACCGTCTCCAGCCCCGCCGCCTGCAGCGCCTTCAGCTCCCGCGGCGCCAGCCACGGCAGCGTGTCCAGGGCGTCCGCAAGCTGCAGGGGCCTGTTCATGGTGTGGAAAAAATCAGCGGTTGGCGCGTCCGTTGTTGATGCAGCGGTAGTAGTAGTCGATGCGCGAGAGGAACCACGCCCACTTGGGGCCGGGGCGCCCGTTGGTCATCAGCGGGGCGGGGCAGTTCTTGCGCGTCCAGTGGTAGTGCGGCACCACATGGCGCAGGTTGATGCGGTAGCGCTTCATCAGCACCGCCGTCAGCTTGGCCGCGCGGTTCCACGTGCGGTAGTGGTTCTGCCCAAGGCTCTCCGCCTCGCACATCTCGATGCCGATGGAGTTGTTGTTGCCCGCCGCGGTGCCCGCGTGCCACCCCGTCTCGTTGAGCGGCAGGTTCTGCACCACCATGTACTGGTCTGCCGTGAAATGCCAGCTCCGGTTGGAAATGGACCCGTTCGTCAGCGCGCGCGAATGCTGCAGCGCCGTGGCCGACATGGAGTGGTTCGCCGTGCTGTGGATGGTGATGAACGTGGGCTTCAGGCGCTTCGCCGCCCGCCGAGGACGCGACTTGGGCGACATCATGCGAACCTTGATGTTGCACTCCCGCGCCAGGCGCTGCATGGTGCGCGGCACCAGCGCCTGCGTGGCGGGCGTGAACTTGTACCCCCGCGGCGTCCGCAGGTACGGGTTCTGCACGCACCCCATCAGCCCCACCAGCGTCAACGCCGCCACCGTGGCTATCTTTCGCATCCCTAGCATGACCGCCATTATGCCACGCCTTCCACTCCTTGGCAAGATAATTCATTAAGAAATCCAAATGAAATCGCGCCCCTGCGTTCCCTTTCCCATCCCCGCCAGATTAGTTAAAAAATAAAATAGTTTTAAAAGCAAAACAAAAATCGCCCTGCCGTGCGCCTGACCGGATGAAGGCGCGAAGCCTGAAAACAGTCATGAACAAGAAAAACATCAAATATGCGGCGGCCGCCCTCGCGGTCATGTTCTCATTCTCGTCCTGCTGCTGGCACCACCATTGCGCGGCCAACTGGCACGCCCCGGTGCAGCACCGCGCGGTGGCGGTGCACCACGTGGACCACCACGCCCCGGTGCACCACCGCGTCCCCCGCCACAGGCGCTAGGCGCGCGGAGGCGCGGCTCGTTGTCGCTTGTCCCGATATTCCTTTACATCCCGCGCGGGGGTTGGTATCATCATGCCACTAGCCATGCGCGATTGGACCACCATCAAGGAATATCGGGACATTCTCTTCCAGCTGTACAACGGGATAGCCAAGATTACCATCAACCGCCCGCGCTGGCGCAACGCCTTCACGCCCGACACCGTGGACGAGCTGGCGGATGCCTTCGCCTACTGCCGCGACTGCCCGGATGTGCGGGTGGTCATTCTCACCGGGGCGGGAGACAAGGCGTTCTGCAGCGGGGGCGACATGAACGTGAAGGGCCACGGCGGCTATGTGGGCGCCAACGGCCTGCCGCGCCTGAACATCCTCGGCGTGCAGCGGCAAATCCGCTCGCTGCCCAAGCCCGTGATTGCCATGGTGAACGGCTTTGCCATCGGCGGCGGCCATGTGCTGCAGGTGGTGTGCGACCTCTCCATCGCCTCGGAAAACGCCGTGTTCGGGCAGACCGGGCCGCGCGTGGGCAGCTTCGACGCCGGCTTCGGCGCATCCTACCTGGCTCGCCTGGTGGGTCAGCGCAAGGCGCGTGAGATTTGGTTCCTCTGCCGCAAGTACTCCGCGCAGGAGGCCCTGCAGATGGGCCTGGTCAACAAGGTGGTGCCGCTGGAGAATTTGGAGGACGAGTGTGTGGCGTGGGCGGAGGAGATGATGCAGCACAGCGCGCTCGCCCTGCGCATGATCAAGGTGGGACTCAACGCGGAGCTGGACGGCCAGGCCGGTATCCAGGAGCTGGCGGGAGACGCCACCATGCTCTACTACATGACCCCCGAGGCCGCCGAGGGCGGCAAGGCCTTTTTGGAAAAACGCAAACCCAATTTCGACAAATGATGAAAACATACCTCCCCCTGATAGCCGCCATGTCCGCCGCGCCCCTGCTGGCGCAGCACGCGCCGGACCGCCACCCGCTCTATGATGCCGCTTCCCCCGCGCAGGAGGTGAAGCAGCCCGCCGCCACCCAGTTGAAGCTCGCCGTGATGTCGGACACCCGCATCACCACGGACATGAAGGAGCTGCCCGCGCAAGCGCCCACCAAGGTCAAGCTGAGCGGCTGGCGCGGCGAGCGCTGCAGTTTCCAGCTGGTGGTGCAGGCCAACGGTGCCGCCAAAAACCTGCGCGTATCCACAGAGCCGCTTGCCAAAAACAACATTAGCATCCCGTTCACGGCTTCCATGGTGCGCTACACCAAGGCCGCCGGAAAGGTGGTGGCGGATATCATAGGCGATGAAAACATGTGCGACAACCCTGCGGGCGTGCTGCGCCCCATCTGGGTGCAGGTGGATATACCGCATGAACACAAGGCCGGCAACTATACCGGCTGTGTGGTGGTGCGGGCGGACAACTGCCCCGCCGTGTCCTGCCCCGTGGAGCTGGAGGTGCTGCTGGAAATCCTGCCGCCGCCGCGCGACTGGAAGATGCACTTCGACCTCTGGCAGCAGCCGGAATCCGTGGCGCGCTGGCACGGCGTGAAACCCTGGAGCCCGGAGCACCTCGCCCTCATGAAGCCCCTCATGAAGCGTCTGGCGGACGCCGGGCAGAAGGCCATCACCTGCGCCATCATCGACGAGGCCTGGAACGGCCAGACCTACGACTGGTTCCCCTCGCAGGTGGAATGGATCATGGGCGCGGACGGCGAGATGCACTACGACTACTCCGCGTTCGACACCTGGGTGGAGTTCATGATGAACGAGGTGGGCATGAAGGATGCCGACATCTTCTGCTACACCATGATTCCCTGGGGCATGAACATCAAATACTGGAACGAGGCTGCGGACAAACCCGCCTTCGGCACGCTCCACCTCGACCACAAGAGCCCGGACTTCGAGCGCGTCTGGGGCCACTTCCTGAAAGATTTCCGCAAGCATCTTCAGGAGAAGGGATGGCTCAACCGCACCTCCATCGCGCTCGATGAACGCGGCGACGACCTCGTGCGCGCCGCCATGGCCGTCATCCGCAAGTGCGCGCCGGAACTCCGCATCGTCTCCTCCGTCAACAAGCCCAGCGAGGTCTCCCAGGGCGTGTACGTGCTCTCCCCCGCGCTGGAGCACACAGGCATGCTCACCCCGCAGCTCAAGACGGAGCGGAAAGGGCAGGGCGGCAAGACCATTTTCTACACCTGCTGCGGCCCGCAGAAGCCCAACACCTTCACCTTCTCACCCCCCGCAGAGGCCGAGTGGCTGCCCCTCTTCGCCGCCGCCAACCATCTGGACGGCTACTCCCGCTGGGCCTACAACTCCTGGAACAGAAACCCCTTCGACTGCACCGATTTCGGCACCTGGCCCTCCGGCGACTGCTTCCTCGTCTACCCCGGAAACCTCTCCAGCATCCGCTTTGAACGCATGCGCGACGGCATCGAGGAATACGAGAAGGTTCGCATCCTCCGCCAACGCGGCAACACCGATGCCCTCGACAAGTCCCTCCAAGAAATCTTCACCCTCAAAAACGCCTTCGGCAACAACCACGCACAAGACGTCCAGCGCGCCAAGGAGGCCATCAAAATTTACAATTGACGATTTACAATTGACAATTTGCAGAATTCCCGCGCCCGTAGGGGCGCGCTGGATATAAACCCCGCCGAATGGCGGGGTGGACTCACGCCAAAGCTTTCAAATCGTCAATCGTAAATTGTAAATTGTAAATTGTAAATTGTAAATCCCTACTACAGTATTCCCAA
>JAKSOT010000008.1 GCA_024405455.1 Akkermansia sp.
AGGTGGCGCTGCTCACCGCGCCGTGGATGAAGCGCTTCGCCAAGCTCACCAAGCCTCTCGTCTACCTCTTCAACAACACCGCCAACTTCATCGCGCACCACCTCTTCGGCGTGGACCCCCACTACGTGCCCAACACCACCCACAGCGCAGAGGAAATCGCCCTCATCGTGGAGGAGAGCGGACGCAGCAACGAGGTCACCGAAACCGAGGCCGAAATCTCCAAGAACGCCCTGGAGCTCAACGACCGCTCCGTGCGCGACATCCTGGTGCCCCGCGGCAGCGTGGAGATGCTGGACATCAACGACGGCTTCCAGCACAACCTGGAGCTGGTGAGCAAGAGCCCGCACAGCCGCTTCCCGCTGGTGGACGGCCACCTGGACGCGCTGCAGGGCTGGCTGCACGTGAAGGACATGCTGAAGCTGGCCACCATGCCGGAGCCGGACGTGATGAAGGTGAAGCGCGAGCTTAAGGTGGTGCCGGAGACGATGAAGCTGGACACGCTGCTCAACTTCTTCTCCAAGGAGAAGACGCACTTTGCGCTGGTGGTGGACGAGTACGGGGACGCGCTGGGGCTGGTGTTCCTGGACGACGTGCTGGAGGAGATTGTGGGCGCGGACATCCAGGACGAGTTCGAGGCGGACTCCGCGCGCGACTTCTTCCCGATTGCGCCGGGGCAGTACATCGCCAGCGGCGCGCTCGCGCTCTTCGACCTTTCCGAGTACCTGCCGGACATCGGCGAGATAGAGCCGGAATCCGGCGTCTCCACCCTCGGCGGCTACATCACGGATCAGCTGGGCCACCTCCCCTCCTGCGGCGAGAAGCTGCGCATCAAAGACTACTTGGTCACCGTCACCGGGACGGACAAGCGCAAGGTCACCCAGGCCCATTTGGAACACTCCCCGCAGGAGGATGATGAGGCGGAGTGACCGCCCGACCATTCCCTAGAACGCGCAGCCAAAGCCCACGCGGGCAGGGCCAGCAATACGGCTATGGCAAGCAAGCGTTTCATGGCGTTTCTCCACCCCTATAATGCACGGCATGGGCAAAATGAGGAAAGAAAGTGCAAAATGACGAAAAAAGCCGGCGCACCTAGAACCCGAGCAGCCGCCCCACCGCGGTGGAGTGGGAGAAGGTGTTGCGGATGCAGTAGGAGCCGTGCCCCTGCAGACGCAGGTCGAACAGGGTGGCCTTGCCCAACAGGTAGGGGATGAGCGTTTCCGTGCGGCGCACGTGCAGCTGCACGCCCTGCGAGGCGCAGATGAGGCTGTGCAGCTTGCGGACCGTCACCTGTCCCGGCTCCAGTGTGTCGGCGGTGATGCCGCCCACGGCGCGCACCACCACGGTGCCGCGCCCGCTCGCCACGTATGCGCGCACCTGCCCCATGCACCAGGCGGGCAGCCACAGACTCCAGCGCGCGTGAAGCTCCACCCCGCCGGAGACGGCCACGATGTCCGCCGGGGTGATGTAGTAGCGCTGGCCGGGTTCCAGGGTGATGACGTGAAAGTACTCGTCGGGGTCGTTGGAGGTGATGTTGACCTCGTGCGTGCGGGGACTGTCATCAGGATTGGAGAAGCGGGTGAGCAGGGTCAGCCCGCAGCGGCGGCTCATGTACCAGTAGCGCCAGGAGAGCATCATCTGTGTGCCCTTGCGCAGCTTGCTGTCCTCAAACTCCGTGTATCCGGCGGTGTACGCCTCGTCCCGCACCAGCAGACAATCCCCCGGCGGCACGGGCACGGAGGTGAGCTTCACGCCCTTCTCGCCCTCCGCGGGCGCGGGGTCCGCCGCCGGCTCGCCGCCGCAGAAGCAGACGGGTGCGCACGCCTCCACCAGAGGCGCCCAGATGTAGAAGAGGAGCGGCTGGATGCACAGCACCACCGGAATTACGAGCCAGGCATAGCGCAGCGCCTCTTCCGGCGGCATCTGCGTGCACAGGGCGCCCCACAGGGCGATAAAGAGGATGATGGACCAGGTGAGCAGGGTTTTCATGGTGAAGAGGGGTTACAGGTGGATGATGTGGGGGATGGCGACGTCGTGTTCATCGGTGGGCACATGCGGCAGCATCTGCTCCGCAAAGGCGGCGGCGGCTATGCGCGCGTGCGTGCAGAGCGGCAGGAAGCGGTCGTAGTACCCGCCGCCGGAGCCCAGGCGCGCGCCCGCCGCCGTGAAGGCCAGCCCCGGCACCAGCACCAGGTCGAACTCCTGCGGCGCAACCGCGGGCAAATCCTCCGCGGGCGCGGGGATGCCGAGCGCGGCGGGCGCCAGCTGCGCGGCGGGGTCGGTCACGTGGTGGAACACCATGCGGTGTTGCGCGCCGCAGCGCGGGAAGCAGAAGCGGTGCCGCGGGTATTCTTCCAGCAGCGGCAGCAGGTCCACCTCGTGCGGCAGCGCGGCGTACACCGCTACCGTGAGAGGCTTTTCAAAGCAGAGCAGGGGAGCCAGCAAACGGCGCAGGGCGGCTGAACGCCGCCCTGTGGGGTCCTGCGCCGCCGCGGCTTTCAGCGTGGAAAGCATGGTGCGGCGCAGCTCTTGCTTGGAGGATTGCATCAATCGTTGCCGCCGGGTTCCGGGATGCGCCCGAAGAGCGCCAGCATGCGCCCGGTGTTTCCCTTTTCCATGCGGTAGGAGTAGAAAGTCTTCAAATCGTCCGCGGTGTCCAGCCCGCTGTCCGTGATGTTCTCCGGCAGGAGCCCAGCTTCCGTAAGCTCTTCCTTGATGCGGGAGACGATGTCCACCTCGTAGTGAGGCGGGCGGATGCACGGGGAGATGACGGCCAGGCAGTTGATGGGCTGCACACCCAAAATCTTCTTCATGGCGGAGAGGGCCTCGCCCACGATGTTCTGCTGCGTGCCCAGCTTGCCGGAATGCACCAGCCCGCGCGTGCCCGTCACCGTGTCGTACAGCCACACCGCCGCGCAGTCCGCCACGTAGATGCCCAGGCAGCAGTCCGCCTTGCGCCCGCAGAACAGCCCGTCCACTCCCTCCACGGGATAGGAGCAGCCGATGTCTCCCACCAGCGCCACCTTGTTCCCGTGCACCTGTTGCGCACGCCGCAACATCTTGGGGTCGATGCCAACCTCCGCGAGCACCTTCTCATGCGTGGGCGTGAGCGCGGTGATAACCGCCGCGCGATCGGTGGTGGTGGGCACGCCCGGCACGCGCGTGACGAAGCGCGCGAAGTTGCCGGGGATGGCGTTGAGCTTGGCGAGGTATTCCGGGCTGTACTGGCTCATGGCGGTGGTGAAGGCGTGCGGGTTAGTCCTGCGCCTTGGCGGCGCGGCGGGATATCACGCGGTGCGCGGCATCCATCTTCTCCGCGCGGTCCTCATGCGCCATCAGCTGGGAAAGCTCCTGCGCGATGTTGTTGCGCATCTGCGCCACCAGCTCGCGCCCGCGCTCCGTGATGCGCACCATGATCTTGCGGCGGTCTGCCGCCGCCGTGTAGCGCTTCAGGTGCCCCAGCGTCTGCAGCTTGTCCACCATGCCGGTGGCCGCCGCCGTGGAGTGCCCCATCATGCGCGCGATGCTGCTCATGGACAGGCAGTCCTCCTCCGCCAGGTACGCCAGCAGGAAGAACTGCGGATAGGAAACCTTGCCGCGCGTCAGCACCGGGGAGAGACTCAGGATGCAGCTGCGCTGGGAGAACAGGACGAAGTCCGCGAGGTTCTGCACCTCGTCGTTCGTCAGCTTGTCTTGGGAAGAACTGTTGTTTTTCATAAATAGACCTTTCCGTTGCTGTGATAGTAAGGTTTTGCTGACCTTTTGCAAGCATAAAAATTCCGGCGCGGCGGCCGGATGGAGGGCGGAAATTCGCCCCGTCAAATCATCTGGTGGGGGCGTTTCCTGTATACCACTATATCTTGTGGTCGACCCAAAATGAAAATTTATTAAAAAAAGTTGAATGACGGGGTGGAAAGACCCGCCCCCGACGACAAAGCCCGCACGGCATTTCGCCGAACGGGCCTTGAAAATTCCGCGCGCGCCGGCGCGCCTAATTTTTCAAATTGTCAATCGTCAATTGTCAATTGTAAATCCATCAGGCTCCTCCCGCGTTGGCCATGTTCTGGAATTCCTTGGGCAGGAAGTTCTTGAAGCGGCCCTTGTCGATGGCCTTCATGTAGGCCTCTCTCGGGGAGACGATGCCCTGCTGGAGCTTCTGCCAGATGGCGTCGTCCATGAACTGCATGCCGAGCTGCTTGCCGCCGATGATGACGTCCGCCAGCTTCTGGGTGGCGCCCTCGCGGATGATGGCGCCCACGGCGGGCGTGGCGAACAAAATCTCGTTCACGGCGCAGCGGCCCGGCTTGTCGCAGCGCTTCATCAGCAGCTGCGCCACCACGCCGCGCAGCGAGCCCGCCAGCATCGTGCGCGCCTGCGCCTGCTGCTCCGCCGGGAACACGTCGATGATACGGTCGATGGTCTTGCGGGCGTTGTTGGTGTGCAGGGTGCCGAACACCAGCAGGCCCGTCTCCGCCGCCGTCAGCGCCAGGGAGATGGTCTCCAGGTCGCGCATCTCACCCACCAGAACGATGTCCGAATCCTCGCGCAGGGATGCGCGCAGGCCGTCCGCGAAGGACGGGCAGTTGGAGGGCACCTCACGCTGGGTGATGATGCTCTTCTTGGACTTGTGGACGAATTCGATGGGTTCCTCGATGGTGACGACGTGGCGGTTGAAGTTGGTGTTGATGTAGTCGATGAGGGCTGCCAGGGTGGTGGACTTGCCGGAGCCGGTGGGGCCAGTGACGAGCACGAGCCCGGCGCGCATCTCCGCAAAGCGCTTCACCACGGAGGGGATGTTCAGCTGCTCCAGCGTCATGATGTCCGTGGGAATGAGACGGAACACGCAGCAGTAGCCGCGCTGCTGCTTCATGTAGTTGCAGCGGAAGCGGGAGTGCTCGTCCATCTCGTAGGCGAAGTCGGCGTCGCCCTCGTTCACGTACTGCTCCCAGAGCTTGGGGTTGATGATGGGCTGCATGAGCTCCACCATGTCCTCGTGCGTCAGGATGTGGTCCTCAATCGGCGAGATGTCGCCGTGCACGCGCACCTTGGGCGGCTGGCCCTCGGAGAGGTGGAGGTCGGACCCGCCCATTTCCACGAGCGTGCGGAAGTACTTGTCAATCTTGTTGTCCATATCGGTGAAAGGTTGGTTGGTTGTTCACTGCGCGGGTTAAGCCTCCGGGATTCCGGTGAGGGTGTTTTCCGGGTGCTCTTTGAGGAAGCGCTCCATGATGACCTTGTCGGTGGCGCGGGCGTCGCATTCCTCCGCGGAGATGATGTTGCGCAGGTAGAGGTCCTGCAGCGCGTCGTCCATCAGGCGCATGCCCTGGGCCTTGCCGGTCTGGATGAGACCGGGGATCATGAAGGTTTTGCCCTCGCGGATGCAGTTGGCCACGGCGGCGGTGTTCACCAGCATCTCCAGCGCCATCACGCGGCCGGAGCCGTCCTTCTTGGGGATGAGCTGCTGGGAGAGGATGCCGCGCAGGGATTCCGAGAGCATGATGCGGATGTGCTCGCGCTCCTCCACGGGGAAGGCGTCCAGGATGCGGTCCACCGTTCGCGCGGCGGAGCCGGTGTGCAGCGTGCCGAGCACCAGGTGGCCCGTCTCTGCCGCGGTGAGCGCCAGCGAGATGGTTTCCAGGTTGCGCATTTCACCCACCATGATGATGTCGGGGTCCTCGCGCAGGGCGGCGCGCAGGGCGCGGCCGAACGACTCCGTGTGCTTGTGCACCTCGCGCTGGTTCACCTGGCACGTCGCCGGGTCGAACAGGAACTCGATGGGGTCCTCCAGCGTGATGATGTGGTCCTTGCGGTCCGAGTTGATGAAATCGATGATGGCGGCCAGCGAGGTGGACTTGCCGGAGCCCACGGACCCCGTCACCAGGATGATGCCGTTGGTGAAGCGCGTCAGCGGCACCACGTACTCCTCCGGCAGGTTGATCTGCTTCATGCTCTTCACTTTCGTGTTGATGATGCGGAAGCAGAGGTCGAAGCCCAGGCGCTGCGACACCACGGACGCGCGGTAGCGCGCGTACGCGTTCTGGTACGCGAAATCCACGTCCCCCGTGTCGTCCAGGCGCTTGCGCTCCTTGTCCGACAGGAAGCTGTCCACCAGCGCCACGGTGTCCTCGCGGGTGAGGTACGGCGCGTCCTGCCACATGGACTGCAGGTTGCCGTAGCGGCGCCAGGTGGGCGGGTAGCACGTGGGCAGGTGCACATCGGAGCAGTCCGCGTTCACGCCCTGGTTCAGGTAGTCGTCCACGCGCAGGGAGAGCAGCACCACCAGGTAGCCGCCCTCCTGCTTGTAGAGGTAGGCGTGGTACTTGCCGGTGGGGGCCTCCTTGATGAAGTCCACCGCGCCGGCCTCCTCCAGGGTGGCGCGTTCCGCCTCCGTGGTGCAGCCCTTCACCAGGGTCTCCATGGTCTCCGCGCTCATCGCCTCTGCGTCCGGCGCCACGGGCGCGTACGCCGGAGCCTGCATCAGGTACGGCTGCAACCCGGTTCCCAGATACACGGAAGGACTGGCCTGTTCAGCCGCCAGGCTCAGGTACGCTTCCACATTATCGTAGATATAGGATGTCTCGCTCATTGGTCGTTCCCCACACTCTAACACATTTTCCCCGCCTTTGCGAGATAAAAATCATACGCCCCCCAAAGAATTGCACAAAGCCCCCGCGCCGATAAGCGCGGAGGCCTCATGCCCGCGCGGCGTTTGCCGCGCCTAATTTACAAATTGTAAATCGTCAATTGTAGATTGTAAATCACTTGCGTCTCCTTGCCGCCAGGGCGGCAAGCGCAAGCAGGGACAATGTGCCCGTGGTGGGTTCCGGGGTCTTGGGCACCAACAGTTTGAGGAACTGGGTGTTGCCCTGGCCCTGTTCCAGGACCAACTGGGCCTTGGCCTCGAGTATGGGCGTATCCTTGCTGGGGTCGCCGTACTGGTAGATGTTGTACTCCTTGTTGAGCAGGGACTCGTCGATTTTGATGCCGAGCGCCGAGCTCACGAGCGTGACGGAACTGCCGGGCTGCCAATCCATCGCCTCCATGGCGTCGAACGTGAGGGACAATGCCGGGACGGGAGACCCTTCCGCGGGAATGGCAAAGCCGGTGAGGTCAAGTTCCGCCTCCTTCAGCGTAATCATGGGGTCGCCGCTGGTCAACAGGCTCTTCACCATGTGGAAGTTCAGCGCCTGCATGCCCTGCAGGCTGTTGGCGGTGATGCCGGAGCCGTACACGTCCACGGAGTTGCCGCTGCTTTTGGAACTGGCTATGGCGCCGAAGACATCGCCCAGCTCCATGGCATTGCCATTAATGTTCCCGGAAGTCCCGGGTAAGGCGACGGTGGCGCCTTCTCCAATCAGGTAGACCCCGTTGTTCTTGGTGGTCTTGGCTTCTGCTCCGGCCACGGTGCCCGTGACCTTGCCGCCCGCGACGATGACCACATTCTGCTCGGCGTAGTTGCCGCGGGCGCCGTAGACGTCAGCCATCTGCCCGCCGGTGACAAGTACGCCGTTTTTGTTGGCTCTGTTGGCACTGCAACCGCCGTACAGGGCAGCATCAATCGTGCCGCCCGTCACGGTGATGTAGTTCTGGTTGACTGCTGTACCCGCTGTTTCGCTGTAGCCTCCGAAAACATCGCAGCCCACCCGGGTGCTGCTGGTGCTGTTGCCGTTGATGGCGACAGAGTTGTTGGTGACGTCGCCGACTTTGGAGACGCCGCCGCACACGAATACGTCCTCAGGGTTGGCGGACGTGCCGACGGCAACCTTGGCGCCGTCCTTGATGGTGACGGTGTTGTTCTTGCTGTAAGAGGAGGCGTCATCGCCCGATGCGAGGCCTCCGATTACAATTTTGTCCACGGTGCCGGAGATTTCAACGGTGTTTCTTTCGCTGTAGCTGGTGGCCGATGCACCGCCGTACACTTCGCCGGCCTTGGCTCCGATCTGAATTGTGACTCTGTTGTAGGTGCTGTAGGATGCGTTGGCGGCGTTATCCGCTCCGTTGACAACGGTATCCTCGTCACCGAGAACCTCTCCCTCCTCCATTGTTTTGTTTACCTCAACATTGGGGGCTTCTATCCCGGAATCGCCGCCACAAACGATATTCGCCTGGGCGCCGAAGGTAAGGGTGACCCGGTTGTCCTCCGTCGTGCCCTCGCCTGCACAGTAGCCGCCGATGACATTGCCGACAACATTGCCGGAAATCGAGACCTCGTTCTTATCCGCATCGTGTGCCTTGCTGTAGCCGCCGTAGACACTGCCTGTGACATTGCCGATAGACATACTGACCGTGTTGTTGTCCGCTTCGCCAGCAACACTGTAGCCGCCGTAGATGCCGGCCACGGTGCCGCTTTCCATGGTGACGGTTGAGTTGGTGGCCCAGGCCTGCGTGTTTTCCGCGGCGTACGCGGCGTACGCGCCGTACACCTGGTAGTCCTTCTTGGCATCCGGATTCGTCCCGGAGGCGATGGTTACATCGCCGTATTCGGCAATTTTGTCAGTGTCTGAGTATATGCCGATGTAGGAGTTCGGAACGTCGGTCACCTCGCTACCGCCGGAGAACTCGGTGGCGAGGGCGGGCTGGATGCCCAGGAGGGCAGCCATCAGGTAGATGATGAACGGTGATTTTTTCATAATGCTTGTATTTGGTGGTGTGCAGCGCGCGTGTTCCCGTGCGGCGGCGAAATATAGGCATGCGGGTGGCACTTGTCAAGCCAAACATGTAATTTTTTTCATTTTCAATGATTTTTTTCAAATGCCCACCTCGGGGAGGGACGCGCTGCACAAACGCCAACTTGCGCACGCGCTCGCGAGCGCGGACAATTATGGTTGACGCAGGGCGGGGGGCATGGTAGAATTCCCACCACGGCGCGGTGCGCGCCGAGCAGAACCAACGCAAGACGTGAGAACAAGGCAAAAGATAATGGACCTCACCGAATACCTGCCGGGCTGGCTGAAGCTGCCGCGGTGGCTCATCGAGTGGGGGGAACGCCGCTTGGGGTTCAGCAATTTCAACCAAGCCCACGACCACATTGAGGAGGACTGGGAGAACGGCAGCACGGAAGACTTTTTCACCCTCGCCTGCAAATACCTCAACCTGAACTTCGATTTGGAGGGCGTGGAGAACATCCCCGCGGAGGGGCCGTGCGTGGTCACCTCCAACCACCCGCACGGGCTGAGCGACGGCCTGATGTTCGGTGCGGCGGTGATGCGGCGCCGCAAGGACATCCGCATTGTGGTGAATGATTTCCTGTACTGCGTGCGCGGCATGCGGCCATATTCCATCACGGTGAACGTGTACGGCGGCAACGATGCCAAGCGCGCCAACATAGCCGGCATGAAGGAGATGCTGGCGTGGCTGCGGGAGGGCCACTGCCTGCTGCTCTTCCCCAGCGGCTCCGTGTCCTCGCTCTCCCTGCGGCACCGCGAAATCCAGGAGGACCCCTGGCAGGCCAACATGGCCAGCATCATCGCCAAGACCCGCGCCGCCGTGGTGCCCATGCACATCTCCGGGCACACGGGCTGGTTCTTCCAGCTGGTGACCGTGCTCGCCAAGGGCATCCGCCCGAACTTCCTGCCGCGCGAAATCAAGCGGGACGGCCGCATGCGCCACCATATCCGCCTGGGCCGCGCCGTGCCGCCCACGCTGCTCGGCCATTTCAAGGACCCGCAGAGCCTCATCGACCACCTGCGCCTGCGCTCCTCCCTGCTGCGCTACGAGACCGCCCCCGCGCCCGCGGCGCAGGCAGCGCCCGCGCCTGCGGCCCCCACATGCCCGGTGGACGCGCCGGAGCCGCCGGAGCTGCTGCAGGAGGAAATCGACGCGCTGCCGGAATCCTGCCGCTGCGTGGAGGGCGAGAACGGCGGCATGCAGGTGTACGCCGCGGAGGCGGAGCAGATTCCCCGCCTGCTGCATGAGCTCGGCCTGCAGCGCGAGAACACCTTCCGCGCCGTCGGAGAGGGCACCGGAACCGCATGCGACCTCGACCAGTACGACCCCCACTACATCCACCTCGTCATGTGGGACCCCGCCGCCAAGTGCGTGGCCGGCGCCTACCGCATCGGCCGCACGGATTTCATCATCCGCAACAAGGGACTGGACGGCCTGTACAACGCGCAGTTCTTCCGTTTCGGCAAGCCCGTGATGAAGGTCATCTCCCGCGGCCTGGAGATGGGGCGCGCGTTCATCACCGCGCCCTACCAGCGCCAGGCCGGCTCGCTGGACACCCTCTGGATGGGTATCGCCCGCTACCTCCTCAAGCACCCGGAGTACCGCTACCTCTACGGCACCGTCAGCATCTCGCAAGACTACACGGACTACTCGCGCCGCCTCATCCTGGGCTGGCTGCGAGCCCACTGCATGGAGGAATCCCTGGCGCGCCACGTGACCGCCAACTTCCCGCCGCACAAGCTGGCCCTGCGCGCGGAGGACATGGCCCTGCTGCGCAGCGGGCTGGCGGACGCACGCATGCTCAACATGATGGTGATTGAGGCGGAGCCGGACCGCAAGGGCATCCCCGTGCTGCTGCGCCAGTACCTGCGGCTCAACGGCAAGATGCTCTCCTTCGGCATCGACGAGAGCTTCGGCGGTGTGCTGGACGGCCTGGTGCTGCTGGATTTGGAAACCACCACCGCCCGCTTCCTCAAGCGCTACATGGAGTCCGCCTCCTGAGTGCGCCCTTTCCCACCACGTAGCCTTTGAACGGATGATGCACGGAACGGACAGCAGGGCGGCGGTGCTCGGCACGCTCGCCACGCTTTTCCTCCACGGCGCGCTGTGGGCGCAGGACACCGCGCCCGCGCCCCTGCCGCAGGTGCCGGAGGCGGACGCCAAGCCGCAGGAGCTGCAGCTGCCCGCCGCACACCCGCTCACGGATTTCCCCAAGCGCACCGCCGCCGCGGACGAGCCCTCCCCCATGCCGCAGCTCGCGGAGGGGCAGGGCAGCATGCCGCTGCCCAACGACGAGCGCCCCGCCGCGCCCACCCTGGCCGAGATCGCGGGCATCAACGCGCTCACCGGGCTTTCCGCCGCACCATCCATCCCCACCAACCTCGCCATCGAGAGCCGCGGCGCGGATATCCGCTACGACGCCGCACACAACACCGTCTCCTACCAGGGCGGCTCCGAGCCCATCCACATTGTCACCGACACCGGAGCGGACATCTACGCGGGCGGCGCGGCAGCCAATCTGCAGGACAAGGTGGCGGAGCTCAACGGCCCGCTCACGCTTTGCCAGGGTGAGATGATGATGCGCGGCACCGGCGGCTCCTACCGCTGGGAAAGCGGCTCCGCCGCGCTCACCGGCGTGCGCGCCAAGGTCAACGGCATCATCGTCCGCGGCTCCCGCGTGGAATACGGCAAGGACGCCCGCGGGCGCGACCTCGTCACCATCCACGACGCCTACGTCTCCACCGAGGACGTGGAGGAACCCTCCTCCTGGGTGGGCACCGGCACGCTCCGCATCGTGCCGGGGGACTACGCCTCGCTCTCCCGCCTGAGCGTGGCCACGCGCAGCCACGACGTGGCGGTGCCCGTGCTGGGCTGGTTCTCGTTCTCTCACTCGCTCAACCCCAAGGAGGGCTACATGCCCGCCATGGGCACGCGCTCCTACTGGGGCTTCTACATGTTCAACTCCTACGGCGTGCTGCTGGGCAACCGCCGCGTGGAGGGCATCATGCCCACCGCGGACTACCTGGCCACCCTGCATGCGGATGTCCGCACCCGCCGCGGGTTCGCCGCCGGGCTGGATTTGCAGGACATCGCCATGGCCAGCCGCAACGAGGACTTCTCCGGCATCAAGTTCTACTACGCCCCGGACCGCGGCCACATGATCAACCCCACGGACATCCCCCGCAGCCGCATCCGCAAGCAGAGATACTACGGAGCCATGCAGGCAGGATGGGACGGAAAGCCCGAGTTCGACCCCGACGCCAGATGGTCCGCCGTCGCCAACGTCACCGCCGTTAGCGACCGCTACATGCTGCGCGACTTCTTCACCGGGCTGTGCCAGAACAACGACAAGCCGGACAACACCGTGCGCGCCGTCCGCACCTCGCGGCTCACTCAGTCCATGCTCTACGCCCGCTTCGCTCCCAACAACTACTACGCCACGGACGAACGCCTGGAGGGCTCCTTCTACCGCGTGCGCACGCCCCTCTTCGGCTCGCGCATCAACTATGAGACCCGCAACGGCGCCGGCGTCATGCACCAGTACATCTCCCCCATCCAGCGCCTGGAGTACAAGGACGCCCTCTCCCGCTACCGCGAGGGCCCGGAGAAGGAATACTACACCCGCCTGCTCAACACGGACGAGTACGCCCGCGTCAACACCACCCACGAGTTCACCACGGACTTCAAGGTGCTGCGCTTCCTCAACGTCACACCCAAGGCGGGATTCGGCTACTCCGGCTACTACGGCGTGGACGGCATCGGCTCGGACAACCGCTTCATGGGATACCTCGGCTGCGATTTGGATATCCGCCTGCAGCGCCACTTCGCCGACTTCCACTGGGACAGCATGGGCTACAAGGGACTCACCCACGTGTTGCGCCCGTACACCTCGTTCTCCCACATGTCCATCTCCTCGTCCAATGCGCTCGTGCCGCGCATCGACTGCTGGTCCACCACCATGGGCGCCAGCACCGCCGCACCCATGCCCATGGACCTGTGCAGCTTCACCGGTATCGACGGCTGGGGCAAGAGCTCCGTCTGGAGGTTCGGCATGCAGAACACCTTCTCCTCCGTCCAGGACGGCGACCGCAGGAATATCCTGGACTGGCACGCGTTCGTGGACTACAACGCGGACAATCCCAACTCCGTGCGCGACTTCTCCAACCTGTACTCGCTGGTGCGCTTCAACCCCGGGGACACGCTGAGCCTGCGCCTGGAGAGCCTCACGCCCACCATCCGCAACGGTGAGGACTTCCACCAGTACAACGCCGCCATCTCCCACATGCCCTGCGCCTGGTTCGAGTACACCTTCGGCGCGCGATACATCGACCACCATCCCCTCCAGGAGGATTCCAACCAGCTATACGCACAGGCCAACCTGCGCATCAACGAGTGCTACACCCTCACAGGCCGCGCCTACATGGACATCACGGAGGGCCGCAGCCCGCTCCAGCAGATCTCCCTCTTCCGCAACTCCGGCGCCTGGTACATGGGCGTCAACGTCTACATGCGCGACAACGGCGGCAAACGTGAATTCGGCGTCGGCCTGGCCTTCACGCTGGAGGAGACCGGCACCTCCTTCCCCGTCCACCTCTACTAACCCCACACCACCCATGGCATCCAACATCCGCCGCATCGGCATCATCCAGAACGCTCCCCTCCCCGGGGACTTTTCCAACAACCTCCGCGCCCTCGTCCAGGGCTACCGCGACTGCATCGACCACGGCGCGGAACTCGTCGTGGCACCCGCGGATGCCCTCTGCGGGCTGGACCCGCAGGACTTGGCGGAGCGCCCGTCATTCGAGGAACAGACGCAGCGCGCGCTGGACGCCCTCTCCGCGGAGCTGGGACACGCACCGCTCATCCTCGGCGGCTACCGCAGGTTCATTGCGGACGACGAGCTGTGGGACGGCATGCTCGGCGAGGACAGCGACGATGACGGCGAGGCTGAGGAACGCCGCCGCGCCGCCTTGGTGCCGTACCTGCTGGAGCAGGACACCGTCACCGAGCTGGAGGACAGCGTGGTGACGGAAATCGACGGTCTGCGCGTGTTCGTGCGCCTCGGCGAGCGCGAGCTCCTGCCGGAGGGCGAGGACTTTGATTTGATGGTCCACCTGGCGCTCCAGCCCTGGCACGCCACCGCCGCCGCGGATTTGTTCGACACCATGCGCTGGGAGGCCACCACCAACGGCACGCCCGTGGTCCTCTGCGCCCCCGTCGGCACCGCCGGGGGCGACATCTACGGCGGCGGCTCCTTCATTGTTTCCCAAGAGGGCAAGCCTCTGCTGCGCCTGCCGTTCTTCGAGCCCGCTGCCAAGGTGGCGGATTGGGAGAAGGGCCGCCCCTGCGCCGCCCTGCCGGAACCGCGCGACCTCCTGCGCCGCGCGCTGGAGCGCGGTATTGCGGACAGCGTCCGCAACCACGGGTTCACCGGCGCGTGCGTGCCGCTGGACCACCCGAACGGAACCCTGCTCGCCGCCCTCTGCGCCGCCGCGCTCGGCGCCTCGCATGTCTGCGGCCTCTCCTTCGCCAATGATGAGCCCGCCGCCAAGGAACTGGGCATCACCGTCCGCAAGCTGGACGAACCGGCGGACGACAAGATGCCGGATGCCACGCGCGCCCGCCTGCGCGCAGCCATCGCCACCGCCACGGCGGAGGAGCTGGGCTACATGCTCATCTGCCCGCTCGCCCGGCAGGACATCATGATGGGCAACTTCACCCTCTACGCGGAAACCTGCGGCGGCCTCGCGCCCCTCGGCAACCTCTACGAGATGGACCTCCACATGCTCAAGGCCCTCCTGCAGGAGGAGCATGCCGGGCTTTTCGGCGCGCTCACCGAGCCCCACCATCCGGAGACCGACCGCATCATCCACGAGCGGGCGGACCGCAACATCCCCGCCTCGGAGCTTATCCACAACACCCCGCTTTTCGAGGAAAACGAGGTGCGCCGCGTCCAGCGCCGCATCATCGCCTCCGCCCTCAAGCGCACCCAGCTCCCCACCATCCTCCACGTGGATTCACCCGCGGAGCAAATCCACGTTCCCACCACGCACAGGCTGAACGATTGAGCGGGGAAATTAACGTTGGCTCCAATCATTCTCCCCTCCTGTGCCGCAGGTAGTGGGTGAATTCAATGATTTCCGGCACGCGGAAGAGGTGGCAGGCGGCGGCATAGACCGCTGCGCCGATGATGCCGCCCGCGGCCATGGCCCCCAGGCGCAGGAAGAAGTTCCATTCCGTGAAGTCCCCGAAGAACAGCAGCCGCGCCGCCAGGCAGACGAGCGCCAGCACCAGCCCCGCCGCGCAGATGCGCAGCACGCCCGGTATCAGGATGCCGCAGGACATGCCGCCCAGCAGCTTCCGCAGGTAGAAGAAGTAGAACAGGAAGTTCACCGTGGTCACCACGGATGTGGTGAGCGCCAGGTACTGCGCCGGCATGCCGAGCACCATCACGAACATGTAGTTCAGGCCGATGGAGATGGCGCACGCCACCAGCGCCAGCATGGCCGGCGCCCACGGCTTCTCCAGCGCCAGGAAGATGGGCTGCAGCACCTTCATCCCCGCGTAGCCCAGCAGCCCCAGAGAGTAGCACGCCAGCACGGACCCCGTCAGCATCGACGCCTCGCTGCCGAAACGCCCGCCCTGGAAGAACACGCTGGCTATCTGCACGCCCCAAACCGACAGGAACACGGCGGACGGCACCGCGAAGAGCGCCATGAACCGCAGCGCCTTGGCCAGGTGCTCCGTAATCTCATGCTTGCCGGAGGTGAGCGTCATGCGCGAGACGGTGGGCAGCACCACCATGCCCACGGCCACGCCGAAGAGCGCCACGGGCAGCTGCCAGAGGTGGAAGCCGCAGCTCAGCGCGGTGACGGAGCCGGGCTCCAGGTACAGTGCGAAGGAGGTGTTGATGAAGATGTTGGTCTGCGTGATGCCCGCGGCTATCATGCCGGGCACCATCAGGCACCACACCTTCTTGGAGTACGGATCCACGAAGTGCAGCCCGCCGCGCAGGGAGAGGCCGATGTTCCACTCCATGCGCCAGCCCAGCTTGCGCAGCTTGGGAACCTGCACCAGTATCTGCGCCACGCCGCCCAGCACCACCGCAATGGCGAAACCGTACAGCGCTTGCGGCCCGTAGTGAGGGTCGATGATATACCCGATGGCCGCGCCGAAGATGATGGTTGTGAGGTTGAACGCCGCGCTTGCCAGGTTCGGGATGCCGAAGATGCCGAACACGTTCAGCGCGCCCATGCACAGAGCGGAGATGGATGCCAGCAGGATGTACGGCCACATGATGCGGCACAGGTCCGTGGCCAGCCCCATGAAGTTGCGCCGCTCCAGCTGGAGCGTGCCGCCGCGGGACGTGGTGCAGAGCTGCACGTGGTCGCCTGGCTTCAATTCCTCCACCAGCTTGAGGCGGATGCACGGTTTGTCGAAGCTGATGGCACCGCAGGGCTCGCTGGTGGTGAAGCGGGCCACCTTCACGCCGTCCGCGTCCTCGCCCATGCCCTGGAACGTGGCGGAAAACTCGTATTCGTCCGCCAGGCTGTCCTCCGGCAGCTCCAGCGGCGGCGCGGTGAGCTCCACGTTGGCGCGCTCCGGGTAGAGCGCCTGCATGAACGCGCCCGCCAGCATCACGCCGATGGCCACCAGGCATATCATGAGCGAGGTGAGCTGGCTCCACACGCGGTTGGCCAGGCGCCACGCCTTCTCCGGGTTGGTCTGCTGCTCCACCTTGCTCATCACGCTGGTGAAGCTCTGGGAGAGCGCGCCCTCCGCAAACATGTCGCGCAGCATGTTCGGGATGCGGAACGCCGTCAGGTACGCATCCAGCGCGCCCGTGGCGCCGAACAGCCGCGTGTACACAATCTCGCGCAGAAGCCCTGTGAACCGGCAGCAGAAGATGGCGGCGGTGGCTATCAGGCTCTTTTTATGCAGCGACGACATGGCGGCTCTATTTCATTCTTCAGCGTGTCTTGTCCGGCAGGCCTTCCTTGATTTTCTTGCACCAGGCGCGTGCTTTTGCGGTGTCGCCCATGATGTAGCGTGTGCGGGCGTACTCGCGCACGGCGTTCTTGTACAGGCGCGGCGCGGCGGCGTCCAGCTTGGCGCGCTGGGCGTCGGAAAGCTTTTCAATGGCTTCGCAAACCTGGTAGAGCGCGGCGGAGGCGGAGCCGTCCTGCTTGGCCTTGCGCAGCGTGAGCGCCAGATCGTACTTGGCCTGGAGGGCAACGCCGTTGGTGATGTCGGGGTTGGCGGCCTCCGCCAGATCGCGGTTGATGCGCAGCCACTTGATGGCCTGGGCGTAGTCCTCCTTGCCGGCGTAGTGCTCGATGAGCGCCTGCGCCACCTTGCCGCGCGCCGAGCGGTTGGCCTGCGCTATGCGCGCATTCGCGTCCAGAAACGTCCACGTGCGCTCCAGCAGCTTTGCGCGCTCCTCTCCTTCGGTGTGGTCGATGAGGTATGCCATGGCCTCGAAGGTGCGGGCGGGGTCGGTCTCGTGCTCCATGAGCCAGCGGTAGTTCAGCGCGGCCTTTTCCTCGTCCCGCGCGGCGAGGGCTGCCTTCACGCGGACGCGGTAGAGCTCCAGCTCCATCTGGGGTGTGAGCTCGCCGTAGCTTTCCAGGAAGGCGGCGGACTGCTCCAGCGCCTGCACGCTACCGGCGTGGTCGCCCAGGCGCGTGCGCAGCTCGCTGAGCAGGCGGTAGCACTCCGGCAAGCGGTGGTCCGGGTCGGGGAACTCCATCATCAGGCGGCGGCAGTGCAGCAGCTTTTCCTCCAGCGTCTTCAGCCCGGCGGCGTTGAGGTGCGGGTTGTCGCGCAGCGCGCCCGCCACCTCGTCCAGCATCAGGCGGGATGCGGCGGGGCAGGGCGGCCACTTGGCGTTCTCCAGGATGTTGCGTGCCTGCTGGAGCACGGGGTCCTTCACCTCGCTCACGCTGGCGCGCAGCATTTGGAGGGAGGCTGCCTCCGCGGCCAGCTCCGGCGTGTTGAGGCGCGCCATGACGGCGGGGCCGTCCAGCACGGACACGATTTTCACCGCGTTGTCCGCGCGGTTGGCTGCAATGCTGGCCTCCGCCGCGCGGCGGATGGAGCGCAGCAGCAGCGGCGTTTCCGCGGGCTGGCCCAGCAGGACCTCCTGCAGGCGGCGGTCTATCTTCTGCTCCAGTTCGAAATCCTTGTGCGCGTTCGCGGCATCCGCCAGGCGGTCCAGCGTGTCCGCCGACACCACGGTCAGGATGTCCGGTATCATCTTGGCGGCCTCTGCCCAGAGGTCGTTGTCCACCAGGCGGGAAACCAGCAGGGCGCGCAACTGCCGCTGGGTGTCGCGGTTGCCGAGCCATCCCGTACGGGTCTGGAAGTTGTTGGCCAGCTCCAGCAGGTGCGCCTTGTCGCCGCACAGGTCGTCCAGCAGACGGGTGAGCGTGCCGTTGGCCTCGTAGCTGCTGGCGGTGGCGTCCTGCCCGCCCTGCGCGGCATCG
The DNA here is from genome assembly GCA_024405455.1 of Akkermansia sp. GTDB lineage: Bacteria > Verrucomicrobiota > Verrucomicrobiia > Verrucomicrobiales > Akkermansiaceae > Akkermansia. The sequence continues at coordinate 18,150 of JAKSOT010000008.1, forward strand.
TCCGAGGAGTCGTTGCGGGTCATGAGCACCCACAGCAGCAGACTGACGACAATCAGGCTGACGGCAACCTTGGGCAGCGTGTAGTTGTTTTTGCGGGTGGGTCGGAAGCGGCTGTACATACGGATGGAATGGGGAAACGGTTATCTGCGGCGGCGCGAGGTGCGTCTGGCGGGCGTGCGGCGGGCGCTGGCGCGCGCGGGTTGCGCGGAGGGCGCGGGTTGGGCGGGTGCCGCGGCATCCGGTGCAGGCACGGGTGCGGTCACGTTGGGGGTGAGCTGTTGCATGCACGCGGCGATGGCCTCCTGCACCTCTTGGGCATCCTCGTCGTCGCTAGCCACGGCGGGTGCCAGGTTCTGCCAGGCCTCCAGCGACTGCTGCCAGAGCCCGGCATCCGCCAGTGCTTTTGCGTGGCCGAAGGCGGCGGTGCGGTAGTTCACGCTGGTGGCGGGAATGAGCGAGAGCGCCTGGGCGTAGGCGGAAGCCGCCTGCTGCGGCTTCTTCTGCGGCTCGTAGGATTGCGCGGCGAGTATCCATGCACGCGCAAGCGACTCGCGGTCGTCCTCGAACTGGCTCGTGCGCAGGCTCAGGCACTCGTTAAAGAATTGGGTGGCCTCCTCCGCGCGCTCCAGTTTCAGCAGGCAGCGCCCGGCACCCTCCAGCGCCTGCACGCGCAGAGCGGGTTCCTGCGTGCCTTCCAGCACGCGGTTGAAGTCATCCAGGGCGGGGGTGTGCTGCTCCAGCAGCAGTTGCACCCAGCCGCGCTGGCCGTACAGGCAGGGCCAGAAGAAGTCCGTGCGCGGCACGGCACCCTCCGCCAAGCCCTCCGCGCGGTTCAGCAGACCGAGCGCCTGCAGGTGGCTGCCGCGCTCCTCTGCAATGGCGGCCAGTTCCCGTAGCGCGAACACGCGGCACAGCGCGTCCGCCGCGCTGTTGCCCAAATCCTGCTCGCCGCTGCGCAGCAGCTTCTCCGCGCGGTCGCGTTCGCCCTGCACCAGCAGCACCGCCCCGCGGCACACGCGTGCGGCGGGGCTCAGCGCGCCCTCGTCCTCCCCGGCGGCTTTCAAGGCCTCTGCGTAACAGCGGTCGGCGGCCGCCTGGTCGCCCGTGGCGCGGTGGATGTTGCCCAGATAGACGTTGATGCTGGAAACGAGGGTGGCGGCGTCATCCCCCAGCGGGGAGGCCTCCTTCAAGATTTCCTCCAGCTGCGGCAGCAGGTCGTCGTTCCCCTTGCCGGCGGCAATGGCGGCGGTGGCAATGCGGGAAAGCGCGTCCGCCTGCTCCGGGGTGGATTTTTCAGAGGCGAAGATGTCGCTCGCGTAGCGGTAGAAGGCGGTGGCGGTGTCCGCGTGGCGGGCATCCACCATGGCGTCTCCCACGCTGAGCGCGCGCCGCGCCCACACTGAATCTTTGGGCACCTTGCGGAACAAGCCGGAGAGCAGCCGCGCCGCGTGCTCCACGCGCCCGCGCTGCATCAGCGACTGCGCCAGCAGCCACTCCGCTTCCCGCCGTATCCGCTCGTCCTGAATCCAAGAGAGCGCGGCGTCCGGGTCCTGCACCATGGTTTCCAGCTGTTCGTCGCTGGCGGTGGAAGACTGCATGAAGCTGGTGAGGTTGCTGACTGCGGCCTCGTTGAGGGCCTCCGCCACCTTGCCGGAGGCCGATGCCTCCCGGTAGCCCTGGTTGTACCCCAGGTTGAACAGAACGTACCCGGAGCCCAGCACCGCCGCGGCCAGCAGCGCGCACGCCGCCACCTTTACCGCGGGCTTGAACTCCATGCCACGCCCCTCTTCGGGCAGCCCTGGTCCGTCCTCCGTCACTCCTGCACGGTGTTGAGGTGGAAGGCGTCGTGCACCACGCGGGCGGCCTGCTCGATGTCCGCCGCGGGCACGGTGGTGGTGATGCGGATTTCCGAGGTGGCGATCATGCCGGTCTCAATCCCGGCGTCCGCCAGCGCGCGGAACATGGTGGCCGCCACGCCGGAGTTGGAGCGCATGCCCACGCCCACCACGGACAGCTTGGCCAATCCCGCCTCCGTTTCCAGCTTCGCCTCCGCGCCGAACTGCGGCAGAACCTTCTGCAGCGCCGCCTGCGCCGCGCCCAGGTCGCCCATGTTCATGGTGAGCGACTGGCGGGCGTGGCCGTCGTGCGCGGTGTTGGCCACAATCATGTCCACGTTGATTTCCGCATCGGAAAGGGCGGAGAGGATGATGGCGGTGTAGGGGACGGGCTCGCTGATGTTGGAGATGGTGAGGCGGGCCTGGTTGCGTTCAATGGAGACGCCGCGAATGACGAGGGACTCCATGGCTGGTGTTTCTTCTTGCACGATAGTACCGGGGTTGTTGTTCATGGAATTGCGGACCTCGAACACCACGCCGAATTTCTTGGCGAATTCGACGGAGCGGGCCTGCATGACTTTCGAGCCGCTGGAGGCCATCTCCAGCATCTCGTCGTAGGAGAGTACGGGTAGCTTGCGGGCGTCCTTCACCACGCGCGGATCGCACGTGTACACGCCGTCCACGTCCGTGTAGATCTGGCACAGGTCAGCCTTCACCGCAGCCGCCAGCGCAATGGCCGACAAGTCGGACCCGCCGCGGCCGAGCGTGCAGATGGCGCCGTCCGCCGCGATGCCTTGGAAACCCGCGCAGATGCAGATGTAGCCCTCGTCCAGCGCGGTGGTGACGGCTGCGGGGTCGATGCGGTGGATGCGTGCGCGGGTGTGGGAACCGTAGGTGAAGATGCCGGCCTGGCGGCCGGTGAAGCTGCGGGCCTTGAAGCCCATTTCCGTGATGGCCATGCCCAGCAGGGCGATGGATTGCTGTTCCCCCGTGGCCATCAGCATGTCCAGCTCGCGCGTCGGCGGGTTCTCGGAAACCTCGTGCGCCATGCCGATGAGGCGGTCCGTCACGCCGCTCATGGCGGAGACGACGGCCACCACGCGGTTGCCGGCCTTATGTGTTTCCACGAGCCTGCGTGCGACGTTGCGGATGCGGTCGATGCTGCCGACGGACGAGCCGCCGTATTTCTGGACGATGAGTGCCATGGGTTATGCTTCTTCGTTGAGGGTTTCGATGCGGAAGACGGCGGGGTGCGGCGCAATGCCCGGGCGCTCGCCCAGCTCCGCCAGCGCCCGGCACAGCCTGCCCCACGGGCATGCGTGCAGCAGGAACACCAGGTCGCACGTCTCCTCCACGTCCTCGTGCCCGCGCGACATGGTGGCGGAGATGCCGATGTCAAACTTGGCCAGTTCCGTGGCGATGGTGGCGATGATGCCCGGGGTGTCCGACACCTGGAAGCGGACGTAGTACGGGGTGACGGTGTCCTCCAGGGGCATGAGGGAGAGCTGCTTGGTGTAGGGGTGGAAGCCGCTGTGGTACTCCGGGTGGCGGCGTTCGCGCATGGCGAGCATCACGTCGCCCAGCACGGCGCTGGCAGTGGGGTTCTTGCCCGCCCCGCGGCCGTAGAAGATGGTCTCGCCCACAATGTCGCCGTGCACCGCAATGGCGTTGAACACGCCGTACACGTTGGAGAGCATGTGGTGCCGTGAGACGAAGCTCGGCTGCACGCGCAGCTCCAGCGCGTCGCTCTCCTCGTGGTGGCGGATCACCATCAGCAGCTTGATGTTGTAGCCAAGCTCCCGCGCAAAGTGGAAGTCCACCGGGGTGACGCGCTCGATGCCGTACACGGCGATGCTCTCCGGCGAGAGCGGGGTGCCGTACGCCAGCATGGCCAGGATGAGCGCCTTGTGCGCGGCGTCCCACCCGTTCACGTCCAGCGTGGGGTCCGCCTCCGCGTATCCCTTGCGCTGCGCGGCGTCCAGGGCCTCCCGGTAGGAGATGCCCTTGCGCTCCATGGAGGAGAGGATGTAGTTGCTGGTGCCGTTGATGATGCCGGTGATGCGGCGCACGTGGTTGCACACCAGGGAATTCTGCAGGCTCTGGATGATGGGGATGCCGCCGCCGCAGGACGCCTCGAAGTACAGCGGCGTGCTCGTCTCCGCGGAAAGCCGGAACAGCTCGCCCCCGTATTCCGCCAGCAGCGCCTTGTTGCCCGTCACCACCGGCTTGTGCGCGTTCAGCGCCGCCTTCACCAGCTCGTGCGCCTCGTCCGTGCCCCCTATCAGTTCGATGACGATGTCGATCTCCGGGTCCTCCACCAGCTCCCGCCAGTTGTCCGTCAGCAGCGCCGGGTCTATCTCCACGTCGCGCTTGCGGTGGATGTCGCGCACCGCCACGCGCTTCACCGCGTACGGGATGCCCGTGCGCGCCTGCAGCAAATCGTTGTTACGGCACAGGGTCTCGTACACCCCGGTGCCCACCGTGCCCAGCCCCGCCAGGCCTATCTGTAACGCTTTGGAATTCATGCGCGGGCGATATTTTACCATCTCCAACCCCGCCTTTCAAGCCTATATTGCGCCCGCTCCCCGACTTTTACGCGCGCGCACCGCCTCCCCCGACTTCAGCCACACCGCTCCAAACAATAATCGCGCCACGGGGGGGGGTATGGGCGGCGGCACCCATATCAGATTTTTTTACAACAAAATCGAAAATAAATAAAAAATCAATTTTAATGTAAAAAAAACAACTTGACGTGCAGGGTTGTGCGGCGTACGATTTCCTGCAGCAGGAATGAGAGGCAAATGGGAACAGCTGGTTGCAGCCATTCGGCGGCACGGCAATGCCGTTAGCACGGCACAGGCGGGGAGCGCGGGAATTTCCCGCGCGCTGCTGGCGTACTATGCCGCGCAGGGAAGCGTGGTGCGTGTGCGGCACGGCGTGTATGCATTGCCGGATGACTTGCGCGATGAGATGGTGGAGACCCTGCGCGTGGCATCGCACGCCGTTCTTTCCCATGAAACGGCGCTTTTTCTGCACGGCCTGACCAACCGCACGCCTTTTCGCCTCATGCTCACCATACCATCGGACACCTCGCTACCCGCCAGCCTCAAGGGTGCGGTACGGTGCTTCTATGTGAGCCCGCGGCTGCACCGCCTGGGAATGACCACCGCAATCAACAACCTGGGCCACAGAGTGCGCTGCTATGATGCGGAGCGCACCATCTGCGACCTGCTGCGCAGCCGCTCCAAGATGGATGCGGAAATCCTGTCCGATGCCCTGAAACGCTATGCCGCATGGCCGCGGCGGGATTTGAACAGGCTCATGGAATACGCTTCCCTACTGCGCGTGCAGAATGCCGTCCGCATCTATCTGGAACCTCTCCTATGACCCCGCTTGAAAAAAGCCTCAAGGCCAGGCTGAACAACTACGCTCTCGCAAACGGCATTGCCCCGCAAGTCGCTTTGCAGGACTACATGTTCCAGCGCTTTCTGATCCGCCTTTCGCGTTCCCGTCACAAAGAGTACTTCCTCCTCAAGGGCGGGCTTCTGGTTGCCAACCTCGTGGGGTGGCACTACCGCTCCACGCTGGATATGGATGTGACCCTGCGCCACTTCCCCCTTTCAGCGGCGACCCTGCGCCGTGCTTGGGAGGAGATTGTCACCGTGCCCATGGATGACGGCGTGCGCTTTGCATGGGTATCGTCCACTCCCTCGCGGCCGGACGACCCGTACGGCGGTCTCAGCATACGCTTTGACGCCACCTACGGCAGCATACGCGTGGCCCTTTCCATGGATGTGACAGCAGGTGACGCCGTGGCCGGCTCGCGAGAATACGAAATCCCGGGCATCTTGGAACCGGAATCCGCCTTTTCCCTATACGGATACAGCGTGGAGACCATTCTCGCGGAAAAGGTGGAGACCATCTTGCGGCGCGGACTCCTCAACACCCGCACCAAGGATTTCTACGATGTGCTGGCTCTCACCCGCATGCATCCGGTTGACAGGCGGGATTTCCTCTCTGCGCTCAATGCCACTGCGGAACACCGAGGAACACAATCCCTGCTGCGCTCCCCCGCCACCATCATCGACAATCTGGAGCGGGACCGCGTTATGCTTGCCAGATGGCAACGGTACTCCGCCCAGTATCCCTACGCCGCCAACATCACGTTCGCGGATTGCCTGTCCGCCCTCCGCGCCCTCCTTGCCTAGCACGCCCGGATGCACCCCCTCGCCGAACGGCGCGGCGAATTTTCAAATAGTACATAGTACCTTGTACTTAGTACCTTTAACAAAAAAAATCCGAGATTTTTTTGTTTTGCGGTTGACAAACCCGGCCTTTATTTGCTACTTTGTCAACTGTACCCGCTACAACGCCCATGAACACTACGTTTGCAAGCCAGATGAGGAACCGCCGGAAGGTGCGCAGGATGTCGCTGCGCGCGCTGCGGGATGCCATCGGCGGTGTGGTGTCGCACGAGATGCTGGCGCGCTACGAGCGCGGCGAGGCGGAGCCGCGTGCGGACGTGGCGGAGCGGCTTCGCGCGGCGCTGGGCATCCTGGATGACGTGGTGCTGCCGATGGCGCCGCTGCAGAACATCCAGTTCCGCGCGAGCAACGGGCTTCCGCAGAAGGAGCGGGATGCCATCATCGCCGGCGCCACGGAGCATTTCAACCTCTACCGCGAGGTGGAGCGCCGCGTGGGGGCCGACACGCCGTTCCGCAACCCCTTCGAGGGCGCCGCGCCGGATTTCTCCGGCGACACTGATGTGATGGAGGACGTGGCGGACGAGCTGCGGCGGCGCTGGAACCTGGGGTTCGGCCCGCTGCCCAACCTCTGCTACCTGCTGGAGCGCAAGGGTATCAAGATTTTCGAGGCGGAGAGCCGCGAGTTCGCCTTCAACGGCTTCTCCGCGGAGCTGGACGGCTGCCCGCTCATCTGCGTGGCGCAATGGCTCAACGACACCATCTACCTGCCCCGCAAGCGCATGACCCTGGCGCACGAGCTCGCCCACATCCTCTTCCCCCAGCTGGACGCCGAGGAGGGCAGCGAGGAGGAATACTACATCCAGCACTTCGCCGGCGCCCTGCTGGTGCCGCGCGCCGCGCTCTTCGAGGCCCTGGGCGACTCCCCGCGCGACTCCGTGCAGCTCGCCGAGCTGCTGGAGCTCAAGCACTACTTCGGCGCCAGCCTGAAAGCCATCATGATCCGCGCCTGGCAGCTCGGCATCGTCTCACCCGACGCCCAGACCCGCTGGGAGGCCTACTACGCATCCCACCGCTATCTGGACAAGGAGCCCGGCGCCTACGCCGTGCCGGAGCACTCGGAACGCTACCGCCAGCTCGTCGCCCGCGGCGTCCTCTGCGGCGCCATCTCACGAGACGAAGCCGCCTCCCGCTTCAACGCTCCCCCCACCCCCGAAATGGACATCAACGTCATCAACCCCTCCTAATCCTAATCCTAATCCTAATCCTAATCCTAATCCTAATCCTAATCCTAATTGCCATGCCGTCTATCATCACCACCACCCCGAACACCCTGGTCCGCATCTCCCCCAAGGATCCGCACCAGCTCCAGTACTCCGACCTCAAGGGCATCGTCTGGCACAACCTCGGCTGCCCCCATCAATTCCGCTTCCATGAGCTCATCGACCCCGGCGACCGCGAAATCCTAGCCGTCACCGACAAGGGCCTCTACTACTCCGACCGCAAGTGCCAGGTCTGGCACCTCCGCCGCCGCTAACCGCGCCCTCCCACCAACCACCCTCTTAATCTTAATCTTAATCCTAATCCTAATCCATAATTCCCATTGCCACTATGAACACAAAATCCATCATCCGCACCGTCATCCCGGCACTCATCCTGCTGGCCGCCGCCTCTCCCCTCTCCGCGGAACCCTCCGCGGAAGACAAGGCGTTCTACAACGAAAAAATCATGCCCGCCGTCCAGCGGAACGACTGGGCGGCCGTCCATAAACTCGCCGGGCAGCTCGCCGCGCAAACCAAGGATATGCAAGCGCAGATCCTCATGCGCCAGCTGGAGCTCCAGGCAGTCACCATGCAGGGTATTCAGGCCCTCCAGCAAGGCGATGGCGAGAAGGCCCGCCGCTTTTTCCAACAGGCCGCAAACCAGGGGAACGGCGATGCCCTCAACATGCTGGGCCAGATGTACATCTCCGGCCTGGGCAACACGCCCATCAACGCCCAGTACGGCATCTCGCTCGTCCAGCAGGCCGCCAGGGTGGGCTGCCGCGCCGCCCAGGACTACCTCCGCCAGCGCCGCATCCCCTGGTAACCGGAATTTTCAAATAGTACATAGTACCTAGTACCTCGTAAATCCCATTACCCATGTCACATCTCCGTAATATTGAACTCAAATTCTCCCGCTATGGACTCCACGGCTCGAATGGCTCCCGCCGTGTCTTCTGGCTCGTCTCTGCCGTGCTCACCTACCATGCTCCCTCCCAGAGCAAGAAAAAGGTCAACCTGGCCGAGATAGGCCCCCTCACCACGGCGCAAAAGAACAGGCTCAAGGTATATTTCTGCCCCTCTTTCTTCATTGTGGAATCCCCGCAGGAATACCGCTTCTACAACCACCAGGGGGAATATGTCTCCACCGTGCCCACAGAGGAAACCGGAAGCTTTGACTCCTTCTCGCTCAACTTTGAGAACGGTGAGCCCCGGTGGGACCTCTGCGGCGTGGCTTTCCGCAAGGGAGATAACATACGCTTTTACAAGGCCGATGGCACCCTGGACAACGTGTGCGACGCTCCCCCCACCCCCTAAATGGACATCAACGTCATCTCTCCCCCGCGCGAAGCGCGCGAACTACCCAAATTGCAAATCGTAAATTGTAAATCGTAAATCCTATGAATATTGATACTACCGATTCCCGCGGCGACACCCTGCTCATCCAGGCCGTGGCGGCAAACCTCCCCCTCGTGGCCCGCTTCCTGCTAGAAGCCGGCGCCGATGTCAACGCCCGCGGCGAGTACGGCCGCTCCGCCCTGAACACGACCCGCTCGCCGGAAATGGTCGCCCTCCTGCTGGCCCACGGTGCCGACCCCAACACGGCGGATATCCACGGCTGCACCCCGCTCATGGACACGCTCATCAATGAGGAAACCGCAGCCCTGCTGCTGCGCTCCGGGGCGAAGGTGGACGCTGTGGACGAGAAGGGCAACACAGCCCTGCTCCATTGCGATGACCCTGCCATCGCGCGCCTGCTCCTGGAGGCCGGGGCGGATCCCAATGTCACCAACCGCTGCGGCCGCAACGCCCTCTTCCAGTCGCTCAACGCGGAACTGGCGGATATCCTGCTCCGCGCCGGCACCCGCGCCGATGTGGTGGACTCCCTGGGCCAGACCCCGCTCTGGTATGCCAAGGATGCAGAGACCGTCCGCATGCTCCTGCGCGCAGGCTGCAATGCCCAGGCCCGTGACAACGACGGCCGCAACGCCCTTTTCCGCCAATTCGACACCCCTGTGGTTGCAGAGCTCCTGCGCGCCGGGGCCGACCCCAACGCCCGGGACAACGATGGCCGCACCCCGCTCATGACGATGCGCGAGGCCGGCGGGGCCGATGCCCTCCTGCGCGGCGGGGCCGACCCCAACATCCGCGATGCCCGGGGCCGCACCGCACTCCACGAGGCCCGCAACTCCGATATTGTCGCCCGCCTTGTCAAGGCCGGGGCGGATGTCAACGCCGCAGACGAGAACGGCAGCACGCCCCTCATAGAGGCGCCGAATTCCGACAGCGTGCGCCTTCTCATCGCCGCCGGCGCAGATGCCCGCGCCGTGGACCACAATGGCCGCACGCCCCTCATGGGGGCACAGGATTCTGAAAGCACGCGCCTTCTCATCGCCGCCGGCGCAGACGCCCGCGCCGTGGACCACGATGGCCGTACCGCCCTCCACAACTCATGCGATAATGGAGAGGTGGAGGCCCTGCTCAACGCAGGGGCCGACCCCAACGCCCGCAACAAAGACGGCGCCACGCCCGTCATGTACGTTTGGAACGCACGCGGCCTGGAGCTCCTCCTCCAAGCCGGCGCAGATCCGCACGCCGCCGCCAATGACGGACAAACCGCCCTCCATTGGCACGCCCAAAATCCGGAAATGATCAAAATCCTCCTCGATGCCGGATGCTGCGCCGACCCCCGCGACGCCGAGGGCAAGACGCCTCTCCACACTGCCTACGACGAGGAATCCGTCCACCTCCTCTTGGAACACGGCGCCGATCCCAACGCGCAGGATGAAGACGGCCGCACTCCCCTCCACTGCGCAGACCTGCCGGAGAACGTCGCCAGTCTCCTCCGGGCCGGCGCCAATCCCAATGCCAAGGACAACTTCGGCCGCACCCCCCTCTTCTGCACCTCCAACCCGGCCGTCATCCAACTTCTCCTCGAACACGGAGCAGACCCCGCCATCAAGGACTTCAACGGCCAAACCGCCAAAGAGCTCCTTGCTGAGCAAACCTACCAGGACCCACCTCCCCACCGCCACCAAAGCCCCGAGAAAGAAGCGGAAATCTCCCTCCTCGAAGCAACCCGTGATGCCCTCGCCATCCTCCAAGGCCCCGCCCACCGCGAAAAAGACGAAACCAACCCACAAGCCGCCCTACGACTGCTCACCAGGGCTGAGGCAGGAGGAGAAGAAAATGCTTGACGGAGAGTCTTATTATGATAAAATCTTCAACTATATAAAATAATTTAAACTTTATGTGCGACAAAAGAGAAACTGAATTGGATAAGCTCAAACAACGATTAGAAACCATGAGCGAGGAAGAAGCCAAACAGGTAAATGCATGCTTAAATTCTAACAGCAATGTTAAACTGTACAGCACGCGCGAACTGTTTGATATGCAGAAACGCAACAAGGATAATGAGGCTGAAGACAAAGGCGTGAAACTTGGAATTCCTGCAGTTCAACGTGGACTTGTATGGGAGCCCTCCAAAATAGTAAACTTGTGGGATTCAATTATCAAGGGATATCCAATAGGCATTTTCCAATGTTACAAAGAAGCAGATAATCAATTGGCTCTAATTGATGGCCAGCAGCGGTTGAACGCAATTTGCCTCGGATATGCCAATACAGAGGAGGCGGCTCTTTGGGTGGGAATAGATACAAAGCAGGTAGAAGAATCTCTAAAAAAACCGCATTTTATGTTATGTACGAGTAGGCATCCATGGGGGTATCGCTCAACACATGAAAGTGCGGGCATTGCATTGACTCCGTACAACACAAGTGAGAGAAGAGAATGGAACCGAAAACTTTTAGGCGTTAACAATCTATCGGAAGCTGATAATAATAAGAAGCAGACAGATGAGTTTCAGTTGGCAAGTCTATATCCGAATGGGCGACCTCTCCCAGAAGAAAATATAAAGTATTACCGCATGCCTGAAGTTTTAGCTACAACCGAACCAAGCACCGCTGACGCTAACCTTCTGGCACTTCGCAGGACTGATTGGGCAATAAGAGCGCGCGACACTAAAGCAAAAATAGTCCCCTTAGCGCTCATTGAGAATTTTAGCCCCACCCCAAGCGTATTGAGAAGCTTGTTCGCTCGTATCAATCGAGGCGGAACAACTCTGTCGCAATTAGATGAATTGTATTCTGCAGCGTGTGTTTATGGAACAGAGTTCGATTTAAAGGGAAAAAACAGCGATTTATCGCTCAACTTTATACCACCTGAAAGATTGACTAGATTGGCTGTCCGCATGGCAAAATCTAGCAAAAGCGAAAATTATGAGGATTCAGTGGGCATCGAAACCATATGCGAATGGTTCCAACCCCATGACAATAATTACAACAGTGAAAGGAAAAAGGAAAAGGAAACGTTAATTAACCTTTATAACGATAAAATCCTTGAACATTGCAAGCAAATGTATCTAAATCTTCTTGGAGCATCTGATAAGGAAGGGAAAATGGGCGAATTGCCTTCTTATGTGTATTTAAGGAATAGAGAAGACAATTGGTTATATGTAGTGTTTTCCCTGCTTGAAAAATATGATGATATTATTTGTCGGGACAAGAAATATTTCACACTGCTGTGTTTACTGCCCGATATCTTATGCGGCACAGTTGCGACAAAAGGAAAGCGCAATTTTTGTAGAGCCTTTTTCAAAGCGACCGTTTACACAAAAACGCGCTTTACTAATGTGCTTCAGCTTATGGCGACGGGGTGCATTGCTGCAACGGCTGATGATACCTTTATGTGGCCATATCCTAAAGATATGAACACACTTCTAAAACTTGCAAAATCAGAAAAAGTGATTTCTGATTATTCTACTTTTTGGTTGGACATTTATCGTTCGATTTGGGGACGAGCTGATAATAATATCTTGTATTACTATCAGCGACAGTATGTGAATAAGATGCTTTATTCGGGCATATTTAACCCTGCTTCTGCAACCACTTGGCAAGGACGTGACAACAAGCCATGGGATATGGACCATGTGATACCAGAATCTTGGTGGCGTGACCATGATACTGCGAATCTTGAAAACGAAGTCGGCAATATGCAAATCATGTACTTTTGCCATAATAGGAGCAAAGGAGACAGTTGGGCGGGGATTCCTACCTGTACGGACGAATCTTGCAGAAATGATTATTTAAATTATTTTAGATTTTCGTGTAATAATGATTATGACTGCCTTTGCAAAGATAATTTTGACCTTCAAGCATGGCGTGATCTTGTCCGCGAAAGACAGTTTGATATCATTCGAACCACTTACGAAGATTTATATGTCCAGGATTTGATTGATGAAATCAACATTATTGGAGATTCTATATCAGAGAACCCTGTTGTGCATAGTATGCAGAAACGTTATGATTTCCTTCGAAAGATTGAGAATGAGTTTAACTTGCATGATTGGGGAATTTGCATATATGAGTGGAAACAGCAAAGCAAATCAACTAGAGAAACGACTTTTTTGTCATTGAAGCCTATGGATTTGGATTTCTATCATTCTCTAGGACATTCGCTTATTTTAGGTAAAAATATTGATGTAGCGACTACCGCTGGTATAGTCAAGGCTTTACTTAGCATACAAGTTATTGTTGCTTGTGATACTGGGCGCGTTTGCTGCAAAGTTGGGTTATCGCGGCCAATAGGCGTATCTGCCACTGAATGGTCGACAACTATATCCAACCTGCGTAGAACAAACGACAAATATGCCAGTTCATGTGATGATTGGTTTTTAAAATATAAAGAGTTTTCTTCTGACGACGAACCGCTTTCTATAGATGAGACGCTGCGTGCGGCTTTGGATTCATTTCGTGATGCACTTGAAAAGTCTGAAGTATAAGAGAATAGTTGCAGCTTTGCATCCATACGAGCGCCGTGCGTTTATAAATGTGTTTGAAATGTCCTCTACCACCCACTACATCTCCGATGAGCTCCACTACCGGGAGGTGGTGGAGAGGATGGTTGGAGTGAAGCGGGAGTTGTGGATTGGGACGGCGGATATTAAGGACGTATATGTAAAGAAGGGGCGGAAGGCGGTGCCGTTGCTGGGGGTGCTGGCCTCGCTGTTGGAGCGCGGTGTGAATGTTCGGCTCATTCATGCGAAGGAGCCGGGGCCGGCGTTTCGAGAGGATTTCGACAAGTACCCCATACTTGCCACCAACCTGGAGCGGGTGATGTGTCCGCGGGTGCATTTCAAGCTCATCATCATGGACCTGGAGACGGCCTATATCGGGTCCGCGAACCTGACAGGTGCTGCGCTGGGCATGAAAAGCACGGAGCGCCGCAATTTCGAGGCAGGCATCCTGACCACGGATCCAGAGCTGGTGTCACGCGCCATCCGGCATTTCGATTCCGTGTGGATGGGCCAACCCTGCGCCGCCTGCGACCGCAAGCAATACTGCCAGGATTGCATCGCGTGAACACGCGATGCAATTTACAATTTGTAAAGTAAGCGCGCTTGGGGGCGTGTTGATTGTATTACAATCTAACAATTAGAGTGATACGTTGCTTTTTTGTTGACTTGCGAGGAGCGTTTATATATAGTCGAGTGGCATATGAATGTTGTATATATAGAGGCTATACGTGTGCCTGATTATTCAGGCGTGCCGTGCATGATTGCGATTCATGACGTAGACACTCACCAAGTTGAGCCAATGCCCCCACGCTACGCTAAATATAAGGATGAATATGTTTGTGTGGCGTTGTGCAGAGACAACGGAACTCGCGTGGAAATTATCATAACACCAGCACAATATGAAGAATTGTGCCAAAAGTGGGAGAAAGGCCCCATAGAGATGGTATTGCCACATGGAGGCACAGACACGGGGATTTATATTGATACCCCGTTTCAATAATCGGCGGGTATTAAGCGGGATTGGTATGCGAACCCGCACCGGTACCACCCCGTCGTTCGGCGGGGGCGCGCTCCCTAAACGCCCATCTGGCGGGAGGCCGGATGGGCTTGGATTTTCCCGCGCCGGAAGCAAAACTCATGCGAGGAGGTTCAGGAGCTCGTCCCTGCCGGCGGGGAGTTTGCGGAAGTGGCGCAGGAGTGTGGTGTGCGCGGGTATCTGCGGGCTGTAGACGCCGTGCAGGGTGGCCAGGCGCTTCTCAAAGTGGGTGAGGATGGCTGCGCGCGGCGGGTTCTGCGCGGTGTAGTCCAGCGCGCCGGCAATCAGGCGGTGCCACTCCGCATCCTGCTCACCGGTCTCCACGGTGGCCATCATGAGCTGGGCCATGTAGCCCGCCAGCCGCAGCTTGAGCAAATCCTGCCGCAGCGGCAGCCGGGCATCCAGCAGGGCGGCGCTTTTCAGCGGGTGCAAATCCCCCGTGGAGGAGAGCTCGAAAAGCAGCTCGCACTCGTGGAACAAATCCAGCCGCCCGGCGAGCTCGCTGCCAGGCTTGCGCGCGGAGCGCGCCGCCGTGCGGACGATGCCGTGCCCCTCCGTGCACCAGCAGATGATTAGCCCGTTCTCACCCAGCGGCAGTTGGCGGAGTATCGTGCCGATGTCCTTCTCCATTTACTTCTGCTCGGCTTCCTGCCTGGGCTTGTTCACCTCCGGCAGGTACTTGTCAATCAGCCCGCTGGCGGTGATGCCGCGCTGGTACGGCACGGTGGCCTGGTTCTTGGAGAAGATGTTGTTGGCGGAGTTGACGTCCATCATGGCGTCCTGGCGCTTGCCGTAGTAGATGTTGATGGCGGCCTTGCCGTAGTAGTAGAGCGGGGTGTCGTCCAGCGGTGAGAGGTCTTTGATGATGTCCTCCGCCAGGTCCTCGTGGCCGAGCATGAGGTGGCAGAGCATGATGCGGAAGCGCATGATGTTGATGAGCTCCTCCTCCGTGTCGTACGGCATGTTGCGGATGATGTTCGTCAGCTCGTCGATGCAGGGCTGGAACTCCTGGCGCACCATGTGCAGGTTGGCGATGTTGAGCAGGGTGACGGGGTCCTTGGGCAGCTCTTGCTTCACCTTCTCCAGGTATTCGTCCGCGTGCTCCAGCTGCTTGAGCTCAATCATGCAGCTGAGGCGCAGGTTCCAGGAGTTCGGGTTCTCGTTGAAAATGATTTCGCAGTTGGTGATTTCCAGGATGCAGCCGTTCCAGTCGCCTTTCTGGAAAGCCTCCTTGGCGCGCGCGAAGCCCTGCAGGTACTTCTGGCGGTCGGCCTTCGGCAGGTTGGAGAACGAGACGAGCCAGGCGGGCAGCTTTTCCGCGTTCATCTCCTTTACCTTTTCCCCGCGGGGGACGACCGAGTTGGGGTTGTTCTGGGGCGACGGCTGCTGGCCCTGCGCGTTGGCGGGGATGATGGCGAGTACGGCGCAAAGTGCGGCGAGGGTGGTGGTGTTCATGGCTTATTCGGGGTGGTTCAGTATGGTTTCTGCAATGGCCCGGGGTGTGAGGCCGTGTTTCTCCCGCAGAAGCTGCTGGGAGCCGTGTTCAACGAAGGTGTGGGGCCAGCCGATGCACAGCACCGGCGTGGTGATGCGGCGGCGGTTGAGGAGTTCCAGCACGGCGGAGCCGAAGCCGCCGGTGACCACGTGGTCCTCCAGCGTGACGACGAGGCGGTGCCGCCCCGCCATTTGCAGGATGCATTCCTCATCCAGCGGGCAGATGAAGCGGGCGTTCACGCGTGTGCAGGAGACGCCGCGCTCCTGGAGCAGCTTGGCGGTTTCCGCGGCCACGCTGTTCATGTTGCCCAGCGCCAGCAGGCAGATGTCCGTTCCCTGCTCCAGCACCTGCGCCTTGCCGACGGGCAGGGGCTGCGGCTCTGCGGGGATTTCCACGCCCTCACCGCAGCCGCGCGGGTAGCGGATGGCGCTCGGGCGGTCGTTGATGCCGTTCATCGTCGCCAGCATCTGCGCCAGTTCCGCCTCGTCCGCCGGCTGCATGAACACCAGGTTCGGGATGCACCGCAGCATTGCGATGTCGAACAGCCCGTGGTGCGTCGGCCCGTCGTCCGGCGAGAGCCCCGCGCGGTCCATGCAGAAGCGAACCGGCAGGTTTTGCAGCGCGGCATCATGCATGATCATGTCCACGCAGCGCTGCATGAACGTGGAGTACACGGCCAGATACGGCTTGAGCCCCCGGCACGCCTGTCCGCAGGCGAAGATTGCGGCGTGCTCCTCCGCTATCCCGGTATCGTAGAAGCGCTTGGGGAACTTGTCGCGGAAGATGTCCAGTTTGGTGCCGCTGGGCATGGCGGCGGTGATGGCGGTGATGGCGGGGTCGCTTGCCGCCAGCTGCGTGAGCGTGCGGCCGAAAACCTCAGAGTAGGTGGGGGTGGCGGCGTGCCCCGTGCTGCCGTCCTGCACGTTGTACTGGCCGATGCCGTGGAACTTGCAGGGGTTGCTGCTGGCGGGGGCGTAGCCGCGCCCCTTTTCCGTGATGATGTGCAGGATGACCGGCGTGTCCTGCCGCGCGATGATGCGCAGGATTTTCTCCAGCTTGCGGATGTCGTGCCCGTCTATGGGCCCGTAATAGGTGAGCCCCAGCTCCTGGAAGAAGCTCAGCGGGGTGATGAAGCCGTGCGCGGCGTGCACCAGGCGGGTCACCTGCTTCTGCGTGGCCGTGCCCGCCAGCCTCTCGATGATGGTCTTGGCGCGGTTGCGCAGCCACTCGTAGGTGTCCGTCTGCTGCAGGTTGCTGAAATACTGGGAGAGCGCGCCCACGTTCTTGTCGATGCTCCACTCGTTGTCGTTCAGGATGAGGATGAACCTGCGCGTGGTGGTGGAGATGTTGTTGAGCCCCTCCAGCGTGGTGCCGCAGCCGAACGAGCCGTCGCCCACCACGGAAACCACATGGTAGTCCTCCCCAGCCAGATCCCTGGCCGCGGCCATGCCCAGCCCCGCGGAGAGCGCCGTGCCCGCGTGCCCCGCGCCATAGGCGTCGTGCTCGGATTCGCTGCGCTTCATGAACCCGCACAGCCCGCCGAACTGGCGGATGGTGCCGATTTCTCCCACGCGCCCCGTGAGCATCTTGTGCACGTAGCTCTGGTGGGAGACGTCAAAGAGTATCTTGTCCCGCGGCGTGCCGAACACGCGGTGCAGCGCTATGCAGAGCTCCACCACGCCCAGGTTCGGCGCCAGGTGCCCGCCCGTGTGGGACAGCGTTTCTATCAGCGTGGAGCGTATCTCCGCGGCAAGCTGCGGCAGCGTCTCCGCCGGCAGGTTTTTCACATCCTGCGGGGAGTGGATGGATGCCAGCAGGGGCGGCAGGCTAGCGCAGGGAGAACTCATCGCTCGCTTCCTCCGGGCTTTCCGCGGCTTCCGCCCCGGTTTCCGCCGGTGCCTCCAGCTTGCGGATCTTGAGCTCCGCCTCCGCCAGCATCTTCTTGC
The DNA here is from genome assembly GCA_024405455.1 of Akkermansia sp. Lineage (GTDB taxonomy): Bacteria > Verrucomicrobiota > Verrucomicrobiia > Verrucomicrobiales > Akkermansiaceae > Akkermansia. The sequence continues at coordinate 35,780 of JAKSOT010000008.1, forward strand.
TGCTGCGCAGGAGGGTGAGCCCCTCTTCCGCCAAGGCTATCATCTGTTCCATGCCGGTGGACGGGTTGTCCATCAGGGAGACGATTTCCTCCAGCCGCGCGGCGGCTTGCTCAAAGCTGGGGGCTTTCCGGCTGTCCTTGGTCGCCATGGGGCATGCGGGGGTTAGCGCTTGTTGTAGGGAGTGCGGCTGTAGTAGATGATATCCGCCCCCAGCAGGAAGTTGCGGTACGGGTACTGGCCGCTGGAGGACACCAGGCTGCCCAGCGTGCGAGTGGTCGTCTGGTTGTTGGAGTGCTCCGTGAACAGATCCGCAAACGCCATGTTGTGCTTGGGCGCCAGCTGCAGCAGCTTGCCTTCCAGCGCCAGCGGGGCAAAGTCCGCGGAATCGTTGATGATGCCCGCCACGCCGCCGGCCGGCATGGCGTGGGACGTGGGCGTGATCAGGAAGCCCTGTATGCCCTGGTTGCCGCGCCCGAAGATGGGCTCCAGAACCGTGGTGAACTCATCGATGCTGCGCGGCAGCCACAGAGCCTTGCGGTCTGCGTACCATGCCACCGCCCACGGCTGGTCCGTCACGATGATGTCCTCGGAGTTGGTCATGTCGTACAGGTCGCCGTTGAGTTTGGGCGGGTAGTACGGGGGATAGTGCGGCAGGCCGCGCGCGCTCGTCCACAGGCCGAGGTAGAGCTGCTTGGGCAGCTGGAAGAGGAAGAGCCCGGAGGAGATGATGAGCATGCAGAAGATGATGAGTGCGCGCATCGGCTTCAGGTTCTGCCCCAGGTTCATGCGCGCCAGCAGGTTGAACACCATCGCCAGGCCGTACGCCGCAAACACCGGCGCAAACAGGATGGTCAGCTGGGACACCCCCAGCGGCGCCGTCTCACCGAACAGCGCAAGCCCCAGGCAGGAGAACAGCCACATGAAGAACACGCACCACTTCACTCCCTCCACAATGTCGCTCTTGAAGCGGTTGAACAGCGCCAGCAGGAAGAACGGCGTCACCACTATGGAACCCATGTTGGTGTAGAGCGTGTTGAACTGCGCGAAGGTGTAGCCGAAGAGCCGAAGGAAGAAGTTGGAGTTGTTGAAGTCCACGCTCGCCTCCGCCGTGCTGCGCATCAGCTGGTGGCCGGATTCCCCGCCGAAACCGAAGTACACCGCGTGCAGGAACTTGTCCGTTATGCCGCCCGTGGGCGCACAGGCCGACAACGCAGGAAGCAGCACCAGGAAGCACAAGATGATGACGCCGTATGCGGCGTGGAGTCCCTTGGGCTTGAAGTTGAGCCCGCAGTACAGCACAAGCCCCAGGGCAATCCAGATGCCCATGTAGTTGCACAGGCAGAGCAGGGCTGCGCACAGGAAGGAGAGGCAGCTCCACAGCGCGCATGCCGAGGGGCGCTGCTCCTTGTCGTGGTGTATGGCGCAGGTCAGGCAGAGCAGGGAGCCGAGCAGGAGCGACATCATGAGCGTTTGCGCCAGGCCGCTCACCGCGTACTGCAGCATCAGCTCGCTTAGCCCCATGAACGCCACCACCGTGCAGGCTATCATTTCGTCGAACAGCTTGATGCACAAGAAGTATGCCAGTACCAGCGAGGTGAGGAAGAAAATGGTGCTCACGCCCGCTATGACACGGTCGCCGCCGTACACGTTCGAGAGCTCTGCATCCATGCGGTTGCTCTCAAAGTTGTCGTACCCTGTCACCTTGATGGCGGTAGACAGGATGCGCGGGTAGAGCGGGGCGTAGTTGGTGTCTGCAAAGGCGTTGAAGTTGATGGCCTCGCGCTTCTTCACCGTGTCCATGGCCTTCACGTCGATGGGGCGGAGCATTTTGGATGTGGCGCCCTCGCCGCGCGCTATCTGGCGGGCTATTTGCGCCTGGTCCATGGCTGCCGGCTGGTCCAGCCCGCGGAAGGTGATGAAGAGCTGGAAGAACGCTAGGCCGACGATGATGACACCGATGAGGACCCTGATGCCCGAGAAGAACTTCCGCTGGTGCTCGCGTACTGCTAGATGTTGCATAATGGTGGTGTACTGTTAGTGTGAAGAGGATTGAGCCATCTTGCGCTGGAGCGTCCGCCGGTCTATGCCCAGCAGCTTGGCGGCTTCCGTGCGGTTGCCGTGGACTGCCAGCAGGGCGCGGCGTATGGTTTCCTGCTCCAGTAATTTTAGGTTATAAGTGGGGTGGTTATCAAGCACAAAATCAGGCGCGGTGGCTTTTTGCCTGTTCTTTGCGCCGCCTTGCGTGCGGGAATGCAGGTATTCCGGCAGGTCGGCGGGGGTGACCTCTCCGCCGCTGCACATGACCACGCCGTGCTCGATGGCGGTGCGCAGCTGGCGCACGTTGCCCGGCCAACCATAGGCGGTCAGCGCATCCAGCGCGGGGCGGGTGAGGTGCAGGCCCTCCTTGCGGTTCTCCGCGCCCAGCTCCTTGAGGAAGGCGTTGGCCATGAGCACGATGTCCTCCCGCCGTTCGCGCAGCGGGGGCAGGGTGATGGAGATGACGTTGAGGCGCTGGTAGAGGTCCAGGCGGAAGGTGCCTGCGGCCACCATGGCCTCCAGGTCGCGGTTGGTGGCGGCGAGCACGCGCACATCCACGGGGATGCTCTTGTTGCTGCCCACGCGCTCGATGGATTTCTCCGCCAGCACGCGCAGCAGCTTCACCTGCGTGGGGATGTCGATTTCCCCGATCTCGTCCAGGAAGATGGTGCCGCCGTCCGCCTCCTCGAACCTGCCGATGCGGCGCTGTACCGCCCCGGTGAACGAGCCCTTCTCATGCCCGAACAGCTCGCTCTCCATCAGTTGCGGGGAGAGCGCGGCGCAGTTCACCGGCACGAATTTGGCGTTGCCGCGCGTGGAGAGGTTGTGGATGGCGCGCGCCGCCAGCTCCTTGCCGGTGCCGGTCTCTCCCTGGATGAGCACGGTGGCGTTGGTGGGGGCCACGCGGCGGATGCGGTTGAAGATGTCCTGCATCTGCGGGCTGTCCCCCAGCAGGCGGTCCAGCCCGGAGTTGGGGTTGAGCCTCGCGGCAAGCTCGTGGTTGGCCGTCTCCAGCTCCTGCGTGTGGGACGCCCGCTTGAGCAGCAGCTCCACCTCGTCCAGGTTCAGCGGCTTGTTCAGGAAGTAGTATGCGCCGTGCCGCTTGGCCTCCGCCGCCGTGTCCGGGCTGCCGTAGGCGGTCATCATGATGCACTGCGGCGGCCGCGGCAGCGCACGCGCGTGGTCGATGAGGTCCATCCCGCTCTCCCCGCCCAGCCGCAGGTCCGTGAGCATCAGGTCCACCGGCTCGCTGTCCAGGATGGCGCGCGCACCCTTGGCGTTGGCCGCGGGGAACACCTCGTAGCTGTCCTCCAGCGCCGCGGCCAGCGTCTGGCGCGTGCCTTTCTCGTCGTCTACGATGAGGAGGACAGGTTTCATGGAAATATTACTATATTAGCCAGAGACCCTCGGTCTCGTCGAACCCGAACATGATGTTGAAGGCGTGCACGCCCTGGCCGCCCGCGCCCTTGATCACGTTGTCCTCCGCGCTCATGAGCACGGCGCGGTGCGTGCGCGCGTCCACCGCCCAGCCGATGTCCACAAAGTTGGTGCGCGTCACGTTCTTGGTGTCGGCCGGCTTGTTGCCCATCAGGCGCACGAACGGACTGTGCGCGTAGGCGGCCTCGTAGCAGGCGGAGATTTGCTCCTGCGTGACGCCGGGTGCCAGCTTGGCCACCGTGGTGGTGAGAATGCCGGTGTTGACGGGCATGAGGTGGGGTGTGAAGGTGATGGTGAGCTTGCGCCCCGCGGCGGCGGAGAGCTCCTGCTCAATCTCGGAGAGGTGGCGGTGGCGCGGCACGCTGTAGGCGCGCATGCTCTCGTTGCACTCGCAGAAATGGTACTGCACGTCCGCCTTGCGCCCGGCGCCGGAAACGCCGCTGCCACTGTTCACCACAATGTCGTCCGGCAGCACCAGCCCCGCCTTCAGCAGCGGCACCAGCGGCAGGATGATGCTGGTGGGGTAGCAGCCGGGAGAACCCACAATGCGCGCCTTCTCTATCTCCTCGCGGTGCCATTCCGGCATGCCGTACACCGCCTCCTGCAGCAGCTCCACGTCCGGGTGCGGCTTGCCGTAGAACTCCTCGTACACCGCAGGGTCGTTCAGGCGGAAATCCGCAGAAAGGTCAATCACGCGGATGCCCGCCTCCACCAGCCCGCGCCCGTACGACGCTGAAACCCCGTGCGGCAGCGCCAGGAACGCCGCCTCCGCACCCGTGGCCGCTATCGCCGCCACATCGGAATCCGTGAACTCCAGGTCCGCCCCCGGCACATGCCGGAAGCGCGGGAAAAGATCGCTCACCTTCTGTCCCGCATACTGGCGGGACGTGGCGCAAACCAGCTCCACACCGCTATGGCGCAGCAGGATGCGCAGCAGCTCCTGCCCCGTGTATCCGCTCGCTCCAACTACCGCTGTCTTTACCTTCTTCATGCCGTGGAAACTATACCATGAAAAAAAGGTGTTGACAACTTCAAAATCCTTGCGTATACTCATTCCCGCCGACACCCCAAGGGGGACGGCAAACACTAATTCGGGCAGTAGCGCAGTCTGGTAGCGCACTTGCATGGGGTGCAAGGGGTCGTGGGTTCGAATCCCGCTTGCCCGACGAAAACAGGGGCGGTCCAGCCGTAAGGTTGGGCCGCCCCTGTTTTGTTTCCGCCCGGATTCGAACACACGACCCCGGAGGGGGAGTGGGCGTGGCGTGCCGGTGGCACGCCGCGACCCTGCGCCCCTGACACACCTGTCAGGGGGAACCGCTGCGCAGCAGCGGCGCAGGGGGCGGGTAGAATCCCGCTTGCCCGACGAAAACAGGGGCGGTCCAGCCGTAAGGTTGGGCCGCCCCTGTTTTGTTTCCGCCCGGATTCGAACACACGACCCCGGAGGGGGAGTGGGCGTGGCGTGCCGGTGGCACGCCGCGACCCTGCGCCCCTGACACACCTGTCAGGGGGAACCGCTGCGCAGCAGCGGCGCAGGGGGCGGGTAGAATCCCGCTTGCCCGACGAAAACAGGGGCGGTCCAGCCGTAAGGTTGGGCCGCCCCTGTTTTGTTCCCGCCTGGATTCGAACACACGACCCCGGAGGGGGAGTGGGCAGGAAAGCCCGGTGGGCATTCCAGCCCCTGCGCCCCTGTCCTGTCTGTCAGGGACTGCGCACTATGCCTTTTTGGCTCTCTTTTCCCGCAATCATCAGGCCTTCTGCGAATACGCGCACTCCCTGTTTTACAAATCTTCTTCCATTCCGCTTTGGTTCGCGGTAGAATGGAGCGCGTGAAAAAGCAACGCCCCAGCAAACTGGTAACCGCGCGCCGCATTGTCGCCATGCTGGTGCTGCTCGCGTTCGCCGCCATGTTCTGCGGCATGCTGGTGGGCGACACCGCATCGTGGCAGAACGCGCCGGCTTGCGTGCAGTTTGTGCCGGCGCTGCTGCGGGTGGTGCACGGCTGCTGGCCCGCGCTCGGCGTGCTGGCGGTGCTGCTGGCCCTCACGCTCCTGTTCGGCCGCGTGTACTGCTCATGGATTTGCCCGCTGGGTATCCTGCAGGATATCGTGGTGCACCTGCGCCCCTCCGCCAAGCTGGGGCGCTACATGCCCAACCACTGGGTGGCGCGCCTCGTCTTCGGCGCGCTGGCGTTCGGCGCGCTCGCATGCGGCTCCGTGGCCGTGCTCACCTGGCTGGACCCGTACACCATCGTGGCACGCGCCGCAACCGCGTTCCTCGACCCGGTTGTGGAGATGATTGCCGGCCAGCCTGACGACCTCGCGCGCTACACGCCGTGGCTGTGGATGCTCGCCGCGGCATCCCTCCTGCTGCCGCTGGTGATGGCCTTCTTCCGCGGTCGCCTGTACTGCAACACCATCTGCCCCGTGGGCGCGCTGCTGGGGCTGGTTTCCCGCTTCGCCGTCCGCACGCCCAAGCTCCGCATGGACACCTGCGTGCACTGCGGCTCCTGCATGCGCGCGTGCAAGTCCAACTGCATCGATATCCGCAACGGCAAGATTGATGCCACCCGCTGCGTGGCATGCTACGATTGCCTCTCCGCCTGCCGCACCGGGTCGCTTTCCCTCAAGCCCGCCAAGCCGCAGGAGAGGCGCGTCCCCACCGCCGTCAAGGAGGCGGGGCAGGGGGCGTCTCCCGCCGTCTCGCGCCGCGCGTTCCTCGGCCTCGGTGCCCTCGGCGCCGCCACGCTTGCGCTGCCCGCCCGCGCGCAAGACGCCTGGGACGCCGCCCCGGAGGAGGAAGCCGACAACCCCGCCGCGCCTGGACGCAACACCGCTCCCGCCGCCATCCCGCCAGGCGGCCGCAACGTGGAGCTCTTCCTGAGCCGCTGCACCGGCTGCGGCCTCTGCATCGCCAACTGTCCCACGCACGTGCTGCGCCCCTCCTACATGGCGCACGGCCTGGAGGGCCTCATGAAGCCCTACATGAACCTCACGGAGCATGCCTGCGCGGACTCCTGCAACATCTGCTCCAACATCTGCCCTGAAGGCGCGCTCCAACCCCTCCCGCTGGAGGAAAAGCAGCGCACCCAAATCGCCCTCGCTTCCTTCACCCAGGCCAACTGCAACGTCTGGAACAACGGCGAACCCTGCGGCAAGTGCGCCCAGGCCTGCCCCACCGGAGCCACACAGACCGATACCGTCCTCGTTCCCTTTATCCTGCCGGAAAAGTGCGTGGGCTGCGGACGCTGCGCACGCGTCTGCCCGCACTCCGCCATCCACATGGAACAGCGCACGGAGGGACGCCGCCGCCTCGCCGTGGTGGACCGCTCCCTCTGCATCGGCTGCGGCGCCTGCTCCCAAGCCTGCCGCACCGGAGCCATCGATTCCCGCAAGCTGGAAGCTCCCTACATGAAACCCGCCCGCTGCATCGGCTGCGGCGCCTGCGTGGTGGCCTGTCCCGCCACCCCCAAGGCCATGTCCGTCACCCCCCGCTTCCAGCACCTCACCGCCGCCCCGCGCCGCAAGTGAGACCCCGCGCCGTAGCGCCGGCCTGTCTCGGCGTAGCGCATCGCGCGAAGACGGAAGTTTCGGCTTGTCTCGGCGTAGCGCGCAGCGCGAAGACGGAAGGCGCGGAGCCACGGCGTAGCTGGACCCGCTTGCAGGGTCCAGCGGAGACGGGCCGCCCAGTTTTCCACCCACCCGCAAAAAAAATCACGCCCCGCAATCCCGCTCTCCATGCGGGTTCCCAGACTTTCTGCAAAAAAAATCCAAAAAAAATGCAGATTAAGCTTGACGTTACAAATCCGTTCGTGTATCATCTGCCCACGCCCCTTATCCGGGGCAGCCCGAAAAGGCAGCGGCGGTCCGAGCGACCAC
>JAKSOT010000080.1 GCA_024405455.1 Akkermansia sp.
CTTAAGGGCTTTGCGATAAGTACCCAGTTTAAAATGGTACCGATACCAAGACCGATGGCGATCCAGGCCTGACCTGTACCAAGTGCATAAATGGCTCCGGGCAGACCCATGCGTAACCAGCCACCCATATAGGCAGGAAACCCGCCGAAGGCAGGTTTTTTTTGAAAAAATGTCCGCATGCGGCATTTTTCCGCGTGCGTGTCATAAAAAGCGGGAAAACGGCCCGACTTTTCTTGCAAATTGCGCAAAGGCGTGTCTATAATAATGCGTGGAGCATGCGCGGTTGCATGCCGCACACGCAAAACATCAACCGAATCACCGATTATGGCAAACGAAACCACCGCGCCGGAGGAGAAGCCGGCCAACGAGATCAAGGACCGCATCGAGGCCGCCCGCGCCTTCGCCGAGGAAAAGTACCACCAGGTGCGCGAGGCCGCCGACCCGTACGTGGAGAAGGCCCGCAAGTACGCGAGCGACGCCCGTGAGCACATCAACGCCAACTGGGACGAGACCTGCGCGAAAGCCAAGGAGTTCCACAAGGCGGGCGAGGACTACGTGCGCGCCAACCCCACCGGCAGCGTGCTCGGCGCCCTGGGCGTGGGCCTCATCCTGGGCCTGCTGCTCGGTTCCCGCAACTGATTTACCGCATGTTTACCCAGCTTAGGAGCTTGGTGCAGGAGCCTGTCCAGAAGGGACAGGGCGTGCTGGACCGCGCCCGCGAGACCGCCAGTGAAACGGTGGAGCACGCGAGCGCGCTGGCAGAGCTGTTCGGCATCGAGCTGCAGGAATACACGGCGGTGCAGATGCGGCGCATGGTGCTGCTGGCACTCGGTCTGCTGTTCACGCTGGCGGCGTACGCGCTGCTGAACGCGCTTGGCTGCGTGCTGCTGGCGCCTGCACTGGGCTGGGCGTGGGCGCTGGGAGCGCTGCTGCTGCTCAACCTGGTGCTCGGAGGCATCCTGCTGCTGGCATTCAAACGCAGCCAGCCCGGCCCCATTGCTCCCGCCACCCGTCAGGAACTTCAAAAGGACGTGCAATGCCTGAAGATTTTGCTCAACGACGACAAGCGGCGCTGATGCGCGTGGGCGTGTCCCGCATGAACGCGCTGGATTCCGCCGCCAAGGCCAACACCGAGGCCCATGCGCTGGCGCCCGTGGTGGCGTCCCGCCTGGCAACGCTCAAGACGGTGGCCGCCGTGTGCGGCGGCGTGCTGCTCACCGCCACGGTGGCGCGCACCGTGTTCAAGGGCTCGCGGAAGGCGGCCGCCGCGGGAGCCGCGCGCAGCATGAACCCGTGGGGCGCGCTGGCGCTGCAGCTTGCCACCGTGGTGGCCATTCCCGCGCTGCGCCGCTACCTGGCGGCAGAGCACGCGCTGCCGCCCGCCGGCACCGTGCGCGAGCCGCACCCGCTCGGCGCAATAGGCACCATGTTCAACCTGCCGAGAATCGACCTCAATCCCACCCGCGCCTTCTACCGCTGGCTCGGGCTGGAAAAATAACCATCCATCAACCAATCCCCCATTCTTACAACCATGAAAAAAGTATTCGTATCCGGAGCGTTCAATGTGCTCCACGCCGGACATATCCGTTTCTTCGAGGACGCCAAGAAGCTTGGCGACTACCTGATTGTATCCGTGCCGAACGCGGACCTGCTGTGGCGCCTGTACGGCAGGAAATCCCTGCTGGAGGACGACGACAAGCTGGAGCTGCTGCGCAACCTCACCATGATCAACGAGGTCATCCCCTCCACCGACGAGGACAAGGCGCTCTCCTTCCGCACCGCGTTCCTGCAGGCCAAGCCGGATATCCTGGCCGTGACCACGGACGACCACTACATGGACGAAAAGCGCAAGTTCTGCGAGGAGAACGGGGTTGAATTCGTGGTGATGGAGAAGAACGCGCCGGAGGGCAAGCAAACCACCAGCACGGAAGTGGTGGACCGCATCAAGGCCCCCACCCACGTGCCGCTGCGCGTGGATTTCGCCGGCGGCTGGCTCGACGTGCCGGAGAACGCCATCCCCGGCGAGTTCATCGTCAACTGCGCCATCTCCCCCACCGTCTCCCTCAAGGAGTGGCTCTACCGCAAGGGCGCCGGCCTGGGCGGCAGCGGCGGATGGAGCGTCCTCAACGGTTGGGACCCCGTGGCCAGCGAGCTCGGACTCGGCGTGGGCTGGCAGGACCCCGCCGTCATTGCAGAGACGGGCGCCTGCGTGTGGAAGTCCGGCCGCTACCCGGTGCTTGACTTCAAGAACACGGGCGAATTCCTGAAAGGCTGCATGGCGGTGTACGACACGCGCATCCACCACGACACGCCTGGGCTGGCCTGCCTGGAGCGCAACTTCAAGAAGATAGCGCAGGCCGGGCGCGCGGCGCGCATGGGCGTGCTGATGCAGGACATCAAGATGCTCTCCGTAGGCATCCAGCTAAGCTACCACCTGCAAATCAAGGAAGGCATGCAGCACCTGCCGGAAATCGGCGACTGCCTGGCGCACAAATACTGCGGCGGCGGCCACGGCGGCTACGCGGTGTACCTGTACGAGAACGCGGAGGCCCGCGAGCGCGCCCTGGAGGAATGCCCGGACCTGTACCCCGTGGAGCCGTACTGCCGCACCTTCGGCAAGGACGAGCCCGTGGAGTGGCAGCCCAAGTACCTGCAGCGCCTCAAGGACCGCGGCGTGATTCAATAAAACCCATCCCGCACCACCATGCCGAAAGTCTTTGTTTCCGGTTGTTTCGATGTGCTGCACAGCGGCCACATCGCGTTCCTGGAGGAAGCCGCATCCTACGGCGACGTCTACGTCTCCCTGGGGTCCGACGCCACCGTCATGGCCCTCAAGAACCGCAAGACCATGTACAACGAGCAGGAGCGCAAGTACATGCTGGAGGCCATCAAGTACGTCAAGAAGGTCTTCATCGGCCCGGCCACCGGGCAGATCCTGGATTTCGCCCCGCTGCTGGACGAGGTGAAGCCGGACATCTTCTTTGTGAACGCGGACGGCACCAGCGACGAGAAGAAGGCCTTTGTGGAATCCAAGGGCATCAAGTACGTCACCAGCAAGCGCATTCCGCACGGCGACCTGCCCACCCGCTCCACCACCTCCATCCGCGGCACCCTCGGTAAATAACTGTTCTTACACATGCAATCATCATTCCAAACCTACCGCGTGGGAGAGGCCGGGGAGCGTCCCTGGGGCCAATGGCGCGTGCTGGACATCCAGCCCAACGTCGTGGTGAAGAAGCTCTTCCTCAACCCGCATTCCCGCATTTCCCTGCAGCGCCACCAGTTCCGCTCGGAGCGCTGGATTGTCATCAACGGCACCGCCACCGTGCGCTGCGGAGATGACACCGTGCAGCTGGCCGTGGGGGAATCCGCCAGCATCCCCTGCGGCGCCATCCACCGCCTGAGCAATGAGACCGCGGAGCCGCTCTGCCTCATCGAAATCCAGCTGGGCGAGGTGCTCAGCGAGGAGGACATCGAGCGCTTCAACGACGACTACGGCCGCACGGAATGATGCCCCGCCCCGCAATTTCCCGCGAATCTTTTTGCGATTTTCCGCTGTTTTGGCTTGAAAAACGCGGGAATATGGGGGATAGTAGGGTTTCACAACTCTGATATGTCGGAACAGAAAGAACGAAAGACACTGGAAGAGCGCAACCAGGCGAGCGACCTGGAGCGTCTGCGCCACTCGTGCGCACACGTTCTGGCCACCGCCATTTGCCGCATCTGGCCGCAAGCCCAGCTTGCCGCCGGCCCCGCCGTGGAAAACGGCTTCTACTATGACATCGAGCTTGACCACAACATCTCCACAGCCGAATTCGAGCTCATCGAGGCCGAAATGAAGAAGGTGGTCAAGGAGAACCAGACTTTCGAGCGAACTACCGTCACACGCGACGAGGCCATGAAGATGGCCCTCAGCGGCGAGCTGGGCTCCGTGGGCCCGCGCAACGTCCCCTCCAAATTCAAGGTGGACCTCCTGAACCGCATCCCGGAGGGCGAGGAAATCTCCATCTACCGCAACGGCGATTTCACCGACCTCTGCGCCGGCCCCCACGTGGGACGCACCGGCAACTGCAAGGCCTTCAAGGTCATGAGCGTGGCCTCCGCCTACTACCAGGGAGACGCCAACGGCCCGCGCCTGCAGCGCATCTACGGCACCTGCTTCCCCAACCGCACCCAGCTGGACGAGCACCTGGCGCGCCTGGAGGAGGCGCGCAAGCGCGACCACCGTCGCCTGGGGCGCGAGATGGGACTGTTCGCCATCGACGAGATGGTGGGCCAGGGCCTGGTGCTGTGGAAGCCCAAGGGTGCCATCATCCGCAGGGAGCTGCAAACCTTCATCACGGAGGAGCTGGATCGCATCGGCTACTCCCAGGTGTACACCCCGCACATCGGCAAGCTGGACCTGTACATGACCAGCGGCCACTGGGACCACTACAAGGAGAGCCAGTTCCCGCCCATCCCGGACCCGGACGACTTCAAGAAGCTGCGCGACGAGAACGCCACGTGCGCGGACCTGTTCAACTCGCTTGACACCCGCGTGATAAGCGGGTTCATGCTCAAGCCGATGAACTGCCCGCACCACATCCGCATCTACGCGAACGACCCGCACTCCTACCGCGACCTTCCCATCCGCCTGGCGGAGTTCGGCACCGTGTACCGCTGGGAGCAGAGCGGCGAGCTGGGCGGCATGACCCGCGTCCGCGGATTCACCCAAGACGACGCCCACATCTTCTGCCGCCCGGACCAGGTGAAGGCGGAGGTGCAGCAGTGCATCGGCATCGTCAAGCACATCCTCGGCACCCTGGAGATGAAGGATTTCCGCGTGCGCCTCTCCCTGCGCGACAAGGAGTACACCGACCCCAAGTACGTGGGCTCCATCGACAAGTGGAAGAACTCCGAACAGGCCCTGCGCGACGCGCTCTCGGAAGAGGGATTCGAGTACACCGCCGCGGAGAACGAGGCCGCCTTCTACGGCCCCAAGATCGACTTCATCGTGCGCGACGTCATCGGCCGCGACTGGCAGCTGGGCACCGTGCAGGTGGACTACAACCTGCCGTACCGCTTCAAGCTGGTGTACACGGGCGCTGACAACCAGAACCACCACCCGGTGATGATCCACCGCGCGCCGTTCGGCTCCATGGAGCGCTTCACCGGCCTGCTCATCGAGCACTTCGCCGGCAAGTTCCCCACCTGGCTCGCGCCGGAGCAGGTGCGCATCCTGCCCATCTCCGAAAAGGTGGCCGCCTATTCCGCCACGCTCCGCCAGCGCCTCGCCGCGGAGGGCGTGCGCGTCACCCTCGACGATGCACCGGATAAAATCGGCGCCAAGATCCGCAACGCCCGCCTGGACCGCGTGCCCTACATGCTCGTGGTCGGCCAGCGCGAGGCCGAGGAGGAAAAGGTGGCCGTGCGCCACCGCGATTTGGACGACCTCGGGCCCATGGACGTGGACGCCTTCGTGGCCGCCCTGCTGGACGAGATCCGCAACCGCCGCATCCGCCCGCTGCTTCAACCCGTCAAGAAAGACACACCATCCGCCCCGCAAGGCTAATCCGAAAAACCCCTTTGCCGCCGGGCGCGCAGGCACCCTGCCCCACGCGCCCGGCGGTGAACACCAGAAACAACAACAACACTCCACGTGCCACTACCACCACGACCCAACAAGCCGGCCAACAACAATAACAACCGCAACAACCGCGACCGGAACAACAGAACCCCGCAGGTGCGCGTCAACGACCGCATCCGCGCCCCCAGGGTCCGGGTTGTCACCGCAAAGGGTGAACAGCTCGGCGTCATGCGTACCGATGACGCGCTCGCCAAGGCCAAGAGCATCGGGCTCGACCTCGTCGAGGTCGCTCCCAACGCCGACCCGCCCGTCTGCCGCCTCATCGACTACGGCAAGTACAAGTACATGCAGGCCAAGCTCCAGAAGGGCAACAAGGCCAAGGCCACACGCCTCAAGGAGGTCAAGCTCCGCGTCGGCACGGATGTGAACGACTACAACGTGAAGATGGGCCGCACGGAGCAGTTCCTGGACCACGGCCACAAGGTGCGTTTCCAGCTGCGCTTCCGCGCCCGCGAGAACGCCCACAAGGAGCTCGGCCTGGAGATGATGGCCAAGGTGGTGGAGGACATGAAGACCATGGGCCAGGTGGACCAGCCCGCCAAGCTGGCAGGCAACACCGTCACCATGGTGCTTGCTCCCCTGCCCGCCGCCCAGCGCGTCAAGAAGTTCAAGAAGTACGAGGACGAGAACTTCGACACCGAGTCCGAGGAATTCGACGCCAAGGACGATGAGGAATAATTTACAATTGACAATTTACGATTGACGATTTGTAAATAGAGGCGCGCGTTGCGCGCAGGAATTTTCAAGCCCCGTTCGGAAGAACACCGGACGGGGCTTGTGCGTAGGGGTGATGGGGATGCCGGGCTAAATCAGCACTCGCCCCATCCGCATTCTCCCTGCACCATTTCCTGCAGGGATTGGCGGCGGCGGATGATCTGCCAACGGTCGCCGTCCACCATGACCTCAGCGGCCAGGGGACGTGAGTTGTAGGTGGAGGCCATGCTGAAGCCGTAGGCGCCCGCGCTCATCTCCGCCAACACCTCGCCGGGCTTCACATCCGGGATTTGGCGGTCCTGAGCCTGGAAGTCGGCGGATTCGCACACCGGGCCCACCACATCGGCGGTGACGGTGTCGCCGTGGTGTTCCTTGACGGGCCAGATTTCATGGTAGCCCTCGTAGAGGACGGGGCGGATGATGTCGTTCATGCCGGCATCCACAACCTTAAAGAGCTTGGTCTCGCCCCGCTTCTCGTACAGGCAGGTGGTGAGCATGACGGCGGCGTTGCCCACCAGGCGGCGCCCCGGCTCCACGATGATGCGCAGGCCGAGCGGCTGCAGCAGCGGGATGACGGCGGCGGCAAAGCCCTCGATAGTCATCTGCTCCGGGTGCTGCCGCCACCAACCGGCGGAGGCGGACTCCAGGCAGCCGTCGTACACGATGCCCACGCCGCCGCCGATGGACCAAAACTCGATGCCGTACCTCTCCTTGAGGCTCATGGCGATGGGGGCCACCTTCTCAATGGCCATGAGGTAGGGCTGCACCTCCGTGAGCTGGGAGCCGATGTGCATCTGGATGCCGCGCGGCTGGAGATTCGGCATGGTGGCATGGATGGCGGCGTAGAGCCTTTCAATGCGGTCGATGTCCACGCCGAACTTGTTCTCGTTGGTGCCGGTGGTGATGTACTTGTGGGTGTGGGCGTCCACATGGGGGTTGACGCGCACGGCCACGGGGGCCACCTTGCCCATCCGACCCGCGATACGGTCGATGGCGCGCAGCTCCTCCTCGCTCTCGCAGTTGAAGCAGTAGATGCCCTGCTCCAGCGCGTAGCGGATTTCCGGCTCCGTCTTGCCCACGCCCGCATAGGTGCAGAGCGCGGGGTCGCCCCCGGCGTTGATCACGCGCCAGAGCTCGCCGCCGGACACGATGTCGAACCCGGCGCCCTGCCGCGCCAGCAGCTGCAGGACAGCCTTGCTGGAGCACGCCTTCACGGCGTACGCCACATGGGCGTCCAGCGGGGAGAGCGCCTGGCGGAACGCGGCCAGGCTGCCGGCGATATCGCGCTTGCTGTAGACGAAGGCGGGCGTGCCGACCTCGCGGGCGATGTCCGCCAGGTTCACGTTTTCGCAGTGGAGGGAACCGTCTTTGTAGGAAAAGCTGTGCATGGAATCAGGATTCTGCGTCGCGGGGTTTCTTGTCGGGTGCATCGTCGATGATCTTGGCGACCCAGGAAAGGTCCTCCGAGTTTTCGAGAGCGAGCTTGATGAGCACGGTGATGGGCACGGCCAGCAGCATGCCGCACGGTCCCCACATCCAGCCCCAGAAGATGACGGAGAGGATGACCACCGAGGTTGCGATGCCGAACTGCCTGCCGAGGAAGAGCGGCTCGATGCCGTTGCCGATGGCGCAGTTGATGAAGAGGTATCCCGCCGCAATGAGCATGGCGCAGCCCCAGCCGTTCATGGTGAGCGCCATCGCGATTCCAGGGATGGCCGCCACGATGGAGCCGATGGTCGGAATGTAGTTGAGCACAAAGGCCAGCACCGCCCACAGGAACGCGAACGGCACGCTCAGCCACTCGCACATCCCCCACACCAGCAGCCCCGTCGCCACGCTGGAGAGCGTCTTGATGAACAGGTATTTCTGGATGCCCTCCAGCGCGTGCAGGAGGTCGTCCTTCCACTCCGCGCCCGCCGGCATGGCGCGCAGGTTCCGCAGGAACAGCGGCGCCTCTCCCAGGAAGAAGGTCATCACGATGAGCACCAGCGTGCACGTGCTCAGCAGGGCCACAATCTGCCCCGTGATGGACTGCGTGATGGAGAGCACCTTGTTCACGTCCACCACATCCTGCGGGGAGGTGACGATGGCGCGTGCGCTTTCCTCCAGGCCGAAGTTGCCGAGCCATGCCATGGTGTCGTTGTACAGCTCGGCGAAGCGCTGGGAGAACTCGCCCTCCAGCGTGGCCTTCATGTCCATGGCCAGGAACTGGATGAGGCTCGCCACCGCGTAGAGCACCACGAAGTCGAACGCCACCGTGGCCGTCACCGCCAGCCAGTGCGGGAACCGGCAGTACTTGCGCAGCAGGCCCGTGACGGTGTAGCTGATGATGGCCAGGAAGCCCGCCATCAGGATGGGGATAATCACCCCCTGCGCCTGCCGCAAGCCGAAGATGACGATGAGCGCCGCGGCGGCGACGATGAGCGCGCGTGCGCCGTCGCCCAGCACAAAGCCGTTGTTGTTCGGAGAGTGTGTGTCGTTTCCCTGCTGCATCGCGCCCCATTGTACACGCGCGCGCGGCGATTTCAAGCCGCAAGCGCGGCATGAGGCGCAATTGCGCAGGCGCGCTGCCGCCGATTGGCCTTGAACGGGCGGGCGGGAGTGGTACAATGGGCGCATGCAGATTGCACGCACGAAGGATGAATTGCGCGCCGTGCTGGCTCCGTTCCGCGGGGCGGGCAAGGTGGTGCTGGTGCCCACCATGGGAGCCCTGCACGAGGGACACGCCACCCTGCTGCGCCAGGCGCGGCAATTGGCGGGAGACGGCACGGTGGTGGCCAGCGTGTTCCTGAACCCCGTGCAGTTCAACGACGCCCACGACCTGGAGGCCTACCCGCGCACGCCGGAGGACGACGTGGAAACCTGCCGCCGCAACGGGGTGGATGTGCTGTTCATGCCCACGCCGGACGAGATGTACTGCGCGGACCGCACCATCACGCTGGAAGAGACGCACCTTTCCACCGTGCTGTGCGGGGCAAGCCGGCCCGGGCATTTCGCGGGCGTGTGCCTGGTGGTGGACAAGCTCTTCAACCTGGTGCAGCCCACGGATGCCGTCTTCGGCAAGAAAGACTACCAGCAGCTCGCCATCCTGCGCCGCATGGTGCGCGATTTGGACATCCCCGTCACCCTTCACGGCGCCGAGATCGTGCGCGGGGAGGACGGGTTGGCCCTCTCCAGCCGCAACGCCCGCCTCACCCCGGAATTCCGCGCCGCCGCGCCCTCCATCCACCGATTCCTGACGGAAGCCCGCGCCGACTACACGCAGGGCACGCCCGCCGCGGAGGTGGCGGCCGCCGTGCGCCGCAAGCTGGAAGCCATCCCCGGCGTGCGCGTGGACTACGCGGAGCTGGTGGACGCGGAAACCCTGCACGAGCCCACCGATGAAAGGCGCCTGGCCCTGCTGGCCGTGGCCGCTTGGTTCGGCGACGTGCGCCTCATCGACAACATCGAACTCTCACGCGCATGATACACGCCACCAACCTGCACCGCTCCTACTCCATCGGCAAGAAGCAGGTGGAGGTCCTCCACGGCCTGGACCTCCACATCAACCGCGGCGAGAAGGTTTTCCTCTGCGGCCCCAGCGGCGCAGGCAAGACCACCCTCATGTATACCCTCGCCGGGCTGGAGCAGCCCCTGCAGGGGCAGGTGCTCATCGACGGCACGGACATCTACGCCCTCTCCCTCAAGGAGCGCGCCCGATTCCGCAACCGCCACATGGGATTCATCTTCCAGAACTACATGCTCATGCCGGAGCTCACCGCCCTGGAAAACGCCTCCCTCGCCACCGCCGTGGCAGGTAGCGAGGCCACCGAGCGCGTCGTCGCACTCCTGGAGAAGGTCGGTCTCGGCAACCGTCTCGACCACCTCCCCAACGAGCTCTCCGGCGGCGAGCAGCAGCGCGTCGCCATCGCCCGCGCACTCGCGCACGACCCCGCCATCATCTTTGCCGACGAGCCCACCGGCAACCTCGATTCCCGCAACGGCGCGCAAATCCTCGACCTCCTTTTCGAGCTGGCCGACCAAGGCGGCAAAACCCTTGTGGTGGTCACCCACGACCCCGCCATCGCCGCCCGCGGCGACCGCGTCCTCACCATCAAGGACGGCGTGGTGGCGTGATGTTCGCTCCCCGACCGTCGGCGAAAGGGAGGTCGAATTGTGCAGCAGCGGTCATGGTTTGGTCCGGGCAGGAGTTTTCAGTATGGGGAACAAGTCTGATAAGTCTTGTTCCCCACTTTGCGCTCTGGTACAATATTGCCGCTTTTCCGCCGACTTGCCGCGAGGCGGGTGACATCGTCACTCCGGAGCGGAAAGCAGGACAGCCCTTTCCGCTGTGGAAACGTGTCATTTACGAATACGGACAAGCAGTTGAACAAGGCTGGTGGAAAATAACCTATGGAAATAGTCCTAGCGTTAGAAATCCTGGTGATTGTCATTGAAATAATCCTTATTTTCTTGCGTCACTAAGGATAGGGGAGTTCAAGGAGGTAGCAGCCCTTGGGCTCCCCGCATCGGTGCTCTCTGCATGACGCCCAGAGGCTTTTTTGTGAATTGCAAGGTTAAATGCGACAGATGACATAGAGCCTTGAGGAAGTCATG
>JAKSOT010000081.1 GCA_024405455.1 Akkermansia sp.
GAGTAGAAGTTGACGGAGTGGAAGCCGTGGAAGCTGGTGACCACCAGCGGGCGGAACGACTTTTCCACGCGGCGCGCGGCGAGCCATCCCACCCAGGCGGGCACGCGGGAGTGCAGGTGCAGCACGTCGGGCCGCTCCTCGCGTATCAACTGCGCCACGCGCGGCACCATGAGGAAGGTGCGGATGCTCTTGCGGCCGATGGGCAGCGTGATGTGGTGCGCGCCCGCGGTGGTCACATCTTTCTCCAGCGGGCCGCCGCCGGACACCACGACAGTCTCCACGCCGCGGGCGCAGAGCCCCTGGCAAAGCTCCACGACGACTTGTTCCACCCCGCCGGAGGACAGGGACGGCAGGAGATGCATCACCTTCATGGCAGCAGGCGTGGGAAGCGTTCCAAAATGTAGTCGGCGGTGCGGGCCGCCTCGTTGATGACGGTGGCCTGCGTGGGCAGGGAGTGGGAGGACTTGGCCCACTCGGTGAACGTGTGCACCAGGCCGTCGCGCACGAGCATCTGCAGCCCGCGCGCCACGCGCGGCAGCTTTTTCCCGCCACCCTTCTTACCCCGCTGCGGGGCCTCCTGCATCTCCAGGATACCCACGGGCGCGCCGCTGGAAAGGGCCTCGTACACCATGGACACGCTGTCCTGTGTGACCCAGACCTCACGGGCGCGGGAGAGGTGCACGGGCACCCAGTCCGACGAGGTTTCCTCCACGGGCACGGCGTGGATGCTGGGGCACGCGGCCTGGAGGTCGTGGATGAAGTCTGGCGGCGTGCGGCGGGAGGTGGTGAGCACCATGGGGGTGGAGTTGTGGTGCACGATGTTGGCGAGCTGGGTGAGCAGGAGCTCGGCGTCCCAGGCGTAGCTCTTGCTGGGGCCGCCCACCAGGATGAGGGTTTCCGTCTTGGGGATGTCGGGGCGCGGGTGGATGCAGTTGATGGCGCCGCTGGTGCAGAAGGTGTTCTTTCCCGGCTCGCGGTTCTCGGGGACATCGTGCCGTGGCATGATGCAGAGGTCGAACATGCGGAGCGGCAGGCTGGGGCGCATGCACACCATGCAGAGGCACTTCATGCGGCGCGCGAGGCTCAACGCCGCCAGGTGCGTGCCGTGCCCCGCGCACAGCACCAGGTCCGGCTTCGGCAAATCCGCGAGGTCCCTGCCCTTGTAGAACATCTTGGCGAAAAACCCCTTGCCGGTGATGTCCACCTCATGCACGCTGTGGTCGGCATCCGGGCGGAGTTTCTTGGCGCGCGCCAGCAGTGCGCCCGCCAGGCCGCGGGTCTGCGAGAGGTGGCCCTTCTTGCCGTCGCTGATGATGAAGATGACCATATCCCGCGGTTATTGCAGGGGAAGGATGACGCTGCCGCAGAGCTCGCCGCCGATGAACGGGGAGTTCTCCGTGCCACACGCCAGCTGCGCCGCCTGCACCGTGCCGCATGCCGACGGGTCGAACAGCATGAGCGGCGCCACGCGCGGCTCGTCGTACCCGTCCACGGGCTTCACGATGCCGCAGGGGGCGGTGGAGCACGCGCGCACCAGCTCCGCCCACGTGAGCAGGCCCGGCTTCACCAGGTGGGTGTAGAGCGCGGGCAGGAAGTGGTCCAGCACGGCCATGCCGTGGGGCGCGGTGATGAAGTCCTGCTTCTTGGCGAAGGGGATGCAGGGAGTGTGGTCGCTCACGATGCAGTCGATGGTGCCGTCCTTCACGCCGGCTATGAGTGCCTCGCAGTCGCGGCGCTCGCGCAGCGGTGGCAGCACCTTGAAGTTGGTGTCGTAATTGCCCACGTCCTCGTGCGTGAAGAGGAGGTGGTGGAGGGCCACCTCCGCGGTCACCTTCTGCCCGGCGGCCTTGGCGCGGCGGATGATATCCACGCCTTCCGCGGTGCTGACGGTCTGGATGTGGATGCGCGCGCCGGCGTCCGCGGCGAGGCGGAGGAGGGTCTCGATGCCGATTTCCTCGGCGCAGGCGGGTGTGCCGTGCAGGCCGAGGCGGTACGAGGTGGCGCCGGGGTGCATGTACGTGTTGCGGGTGAGCTCCGGCACATCGCCGCGGATGGCGAGCACCATGTCCAGCTCCGCCACGTACTTCATCACGCGGTGGAGGGTGAGCAGGTTGGCGGGCACGTGCCCGGCATCGCTGAGGATGCGCACGCCGCGGGCGGCGAGGGTGTTGTACGGGGCCTGCTGCTCGCCGCCCATGCCGAGCGTGATACAGCCGGCGGCGTACATCTCCGCGGAGGAGCGCTGCTCCACGGCGTCGCGGAAGCTGTCCAGGTTCGGCGCGCTGTCGAAGCAGAAGCCGCGGGTGGGCATCACCAGCATGGCCCACACGCCGCCGTTGGTGGCGGCCTGGCCCGTGCGGTTCACGGATTCGCGCTTGCTGCGCCCGCTGATTTCCACCTTCGCGTGCATGTCGAACAGGGCGGGCAGCAGCAGCTTGCCCGCGGCGTCGATCACCTGCGCGCCCTGCGGCACGGGCAGCTTGCCCGCGGGCTCGCAGCGCTCCACGCCCGTGAGCGTGATGCCGTCCAGCTGCGGGTGCTTGCCGTCCTCGCAGGTGGTGAGGGACAAATCGTACTTCTCCCCGGAGACGGCCCAGGTGGCGTTTTTGATGATGGTGTCAGTCATTGTTCTGGGTCTGGGGTGTGAGGTGGTAAAGGATGCTCATGCGGGCGGCGATGCCGTTCTCCACCTGGTTGCACACCAGGCAGTTGCGGTACTCCATGGCGGCGTCGCACAGCTCCACGCCGCGGTTGACGGGGCCGGGGTGCATGATGCCGAGGTCCAGGTCGTCGATGATTTTCAGGCGCTCCTCGGTCACGCCGAACGCCTGGTGGTAGTCCCCCGCCGGGAAGAACGGCGTGTCGATGCGCTCGTTCTGCACGCGCAGCAGGTAGATGACATCCGGCTTCCAGTCGAACACCTCGTCCCAGTTGGTGAAGCGCGGGATGCCCGTGTGCGCCTGCAGCGGCACCAGCGGGCCGGGGCCCATGTACGCCACCTGCGCGCCGAGGCGCTGCAGGATGGTGCTGGTGGACCGCGCCACGCGCGAGTGCAGGATGTCACCGATGATGACCACGCGCTTGCCGGCCACCGTGCCGTACTTCTCGCGGATGGTGAAGGCGTCCAGGAAGGCCTGGCTGGGGTGCGCGTGGGCGCCGTCCCCGGCGTTGATGACGGCGGCCTTGCAGTGGCGGGCGATGACATCCGGGATGCCGCTGTTCTTGTGGCGCACGATGATGTAGTCCATCTTCATGCTCATGAGCGTGTCGATGGTGTCGTGGACGCTCTCGCCCTTGACCACGCTGGAGGTGCCCACGGTGAAGGTGGTGACATCCGCGGAGAGGCGGTGGGCGGCCACCTCGAAAGACGAGCGGGTGCGCGTGCTCGGCTCGTAGAAGAGCGTCAACACGGACTTGCCCTTGAGCGCGGGGACCTTCTTCACGCTCTTGGTGAAGATGTCCTTCATCGCCGTGGCGGAATCCAGGATCGTGTTGATCTCCTCGTCGCTCAGAGACCCGATGGTGATTAAATCCTTTCTCGGCTTCATAAGTAAAACTCCTAATCTTAATCCTAATCCTAATTAAAATTCGATTTTATCCTCGCCATCCACTTCATGGAGCCGCACCTGCACCTCCTTCCCCGCCTCCGGTTCCAGGTGGAAGCACGTGTAATCCGCGCAAATGGGCACCTCCCGCCCCTCGCGGTACGCCAGCGTCTGCAGCTCCACCCGCGCCGGGCGCCCGTACTCGAACAGCGCGTTCAGCGCCGCCCGGATGGTGCGCCCCGTGTACAGCACATCGTCCACCAGGATCACATGCAGCCCATCCGTGGAGAACGGCAGGTACGACGACCGCAGAGGCAGCTTCTCCGCGCGCATGTCGAGGTCGTCGCGGTACAGCGAAATATCGATGGCGCCGTACAGGGCGTCGATACCGCGCTCCTTAAGCCCGGCCACGAGACGCTTGGCGAGCAAATCGCCGTGGCTCATCAGCCCAATCACCGCCAGCCGCTCCGCGCCCTCCGCGGCAATCCTCTCCACCCAAGCAGAGATGGCGGACTCAATCTCCTTTGCACCAATGCAGCCCATACGCAGAAAATTCCTAATCCTAATCCTAATCCTAATTCGCTCACGCAGGATTATTCAGCGAGCTGAATAATCCTGTGCGCGGCCATGGCGGCGTTCAAGGGGGTCTTCTTGTGCAGCCCCACCGTGAGCGCGGGCACGCCGCCCGGCAGCTGCGAGATGGCCAGCAGCGCATCGATGCCGTTGAGCGGGCCGCACGGAACCGGCACGCCGATGACAGGCAGCGACGTGTTCATCACCACCACACCCGGCAGCGCCGCGGAAAGCCCCGCCACGCACAGCAGAACCGCCTTCGTCTTGGCGGCCTCCAGGCCCTTCAGGTAGTCGATGAGCCCTGGCAAATCGCGGTGCGCGGAATACACCACCTCCTCATGCTCCACTCCATGCTCCGCAAAATACACCCGCGCCGGCTCCATAAAGGGCAGGTCGCTCTTGCTACCGTAAATCGTGATAACCTTCATACCGACCCTTACTTTACCACACCATGCGTTCGCGCGCAAGGGAAAAGCGCGCGTATACGCGCGCGAGAATTGCAATCATCCGAATTGGGATGATTTTTCAACACGGCACGAAAAACGCAAGCAAAATATCCCAATTGGGAAAAATTTGCGCAAACCGTTGCATCAGGCCAGCACGTCCAGCAGGAGCTTGGCGAGGACGGTCATCATGATGAGGGCGGCGGGATAGGCGGTGGCGTAGGCGATGACGGGTTCCTGGCGGTCGGTCTTGGCGGTGATGGCGCCGAGTGCGGGGGTGGAGGTCATGGCGCCGCAGACGCCGCCGAGAGCCTCCGGCAGGGAGAGGTGGAAGACCTTGCGAGCAAGGACATACGCCACCAGCATGGGCACGAGGGTGACGGCCACGCCCGCCAGGAACATGGAGAGCCCCTGCCCCGCCAGCGTCTCCACCAGCTTGGCGCCGCCGGCCACGCCCGCGCCCGCCAGGAAAAGCATGAGCGCGAACTCCATGAGCAGCACGCGCGCGGGGCGCGGCATGTAGCCCACCACCGGGCCCACCTTGCCGAAATGCCCCAGGATGAGCGCCACCACCAGCGGGCCGCCCGCCATGCCAAGGGAGAATCCCTTGCCGCCGCACAGGCTGAACGTGACGCTGCCCAGCAGGATGCCCAGCGCCACGCCCAGCACCAGGGAGAGGATATCCGTGGCGTTGAGGGCGGAGCTGCGGTGGCCGCACGCCTCCGAGAAGCGGCGGATGGCTTCCGGCGCGCCCACGATGGTGAGCACGTCGTTGGGGATGATTTCCGTGTCGCGCGTGGGGACGAAGGTGTTGCCGAGGCGCGAGACGCGGGAGACGGTGATGCCGTATGCGTGCAGGAGGTTGAGCTCCTGCAGGGTCTTGTTGCAGAGCTTGCGGTTGAGCATGATGACCTCCGCCTTCTCGTCGCCGAACGCGCGCGGGTGGCGGTTGGCATCCACGTGGCCGATGAGCGCGGCGTCGCGCTGCAGGTGGCGGCGCTCGCCGAGCATCAGCAGCTCCATGCCCTTGGTGAAGGTGTCCTGCTCGTCCAGCGGCAGCAGCAGGTCGTCCTGCACCTTGCGGGTGATGCTGCAGTGCAGCAGACCCTCGCCCAGGTATTCGTTGATGTTGCGTCCCAGGATGTCGGGGTGGGTCACCACCACCACGCGGCGGATGATCTTGCAGGGGTCGTGCCCCGCCTCCTCCGCGGCGGGGGCGTCAAGCCTCTGCTTGAGCAGGCGCGGCAGCAGCTGCACGAAAAGCACCACGCCAATCACGCCGAAGGGGTACGCCACGCCGTAGCCGATGTTAACGAGCGCGGAGTCCGCGCCGCCCTCCTGCACGGCCTCGGTGGCGGCAGCCAGGGCGGGCGTGCTGGTGCACGCACCCGCGAACATCCCCGCGGCAATCCCGGCGTCAATCCCCAGCACGGCGGACAGCAGCCACGCCACCAGCCAGGCCAGCCCCACCACCAGCACGGAGAGCAGTACCAACTTGTTGCCCTTGCTGCGCAGGGCGGAGAAGAAGCGGTTCCCCACGCCCAGGCCCACGCAGTACACGAACAGGGCCGTGCCGATGCCCATGATGCCCTCCGGCACCTTCAATCCCAGATGCCCCGCCAGCAGGGCCACGAAAAGCACGCCGGAGCTGCCCAGCGAAATGCCCTTCACCTCAATGTTGCCCAGGGCGATGCCCAGGGCGAGCACCGCAAACAATACGAACGTAGGATTTTCCAACATGGCGCGTTCTCTCTCTCATCCGGCGCGGGCACCCATGCCCCCGCCAAACGCGCGCCATGATACCACACCCACCCCCTCCGGTCAACCTCCCATGACGATAACAGTTAGTAAAAGCCCGCCCGGCGCAACACCGGACGGGCTTTGAAAATTCCCCGCGCCGCTAGGCGCGGCTTACTTTACAAATTGTCAATCGTAAATCGTCAATTGTAAATTCTTAGAAGTTCCAGCGGAACGCCGTGGTGAACTCCCAGCCGTCGTAGCAGCTCTGGCCGCCCCTGCGGGCATGGGCGAACTCCGCGCCGAACATGAGCTTGGTGGCGTTCTTGTCCTTGGCGGAGAGGTACACATCCGCGCCGAAGTAGAGGGTGTGGATGCTGTCCACCCAGGAGGGGGCGACGGTCTGCGTGCAGATGTAGCGGTCCGCTCCGAGCTTGCAGGAACCGTGGCCTGTGGAGCCGGTGTAGCGGAAGATGAGGTCCACGTGCGGGCAGATGCTGTACATGGGCTGGATCTGCAGGCCTACGTTGTTCTTGCCGAGGCTGCCGCTGCTGCTGAGGCCGTCGTTGACCTCCCAGCAGGCCACCAGGTTGGTGAGCAGGTAGAACTTGTCGTACTTGTACTCGTAGCCGAGGGAGAGGACATCCTGGGTGTGGAGGCCGAAGCAGTTGGCGCCCTTGCGCCCGCGGTGGCGCGCGTTGTTGAAGTCGTGCCCGTACTGGGCGTTCACGGCGTGGAAGCCGCCCTCCGTCACAGCGAACTTGTGGGAACCGCCCAAGATGGCGTAGCAACGGTCCTCCCAGCCGAACTCGCCCTTCAGGCCGCGGCCGTCACGGTACATGTCGGTGTTAGTCGTAATGTTCTTGTCGGTGGTGGCGCGGTCGTTGGCGAAGAACTGCAGGTAGACCTTGTCCTGCTTGCTGGGGGCGTAGGTCACGTCCACGCCCCAGTTGGAATCCAGGCCGAACTGGTTGCCGACGATGGAGCGCTCCACGCAGTAGATGGCGGAGGAGGGGGTGGAGTAGTCCGTGGTGATGAGGGGCTTGATCTTGCCGACCTTGACGGTGAGGCCCTTGACGGACTTGATGTCCTGGGAAATCCAGAGGTCGAAGAAGTTGGCGTAGGAGTAGTTCTTGATGGTGCGGCCGCCCCTGTAGGAGCTGCGGTAGGGCAGGCCGCCGATGCGGCCCCATGTGTGGAACTTGGTGCCGGAGGCGAAATCAATGTTCAACCCCACCCAGGAGCGGCGGAATTCCTGGTTCACGGGGCTGGCGCCGGGCTTGAGGTGGGTGCCGTTGCCGCCGGCGGGCTGGATGTCCGCCACCTGGAACTGCTCCATCCAGGCGAACTTGACCTTCTGGACGAAGGTGTCCTTGTTCTGGTAAACGGTGAGGGCGCTCTTGACGGCATCCGTCCAGTCCTTGTTCTCGGGCTTGTTGGTGACCTCCGCGGCGTTGGCGGAAACGGCCAGCATGGCGGAGAGGGCAATCATGGAATACGTATTCATATTATTTGGTATCGGTTTGTTAGGTTGTGGTTAAAAAAAGGCCGCTGCCGCAAGGGCGGCAGCGGCCGGAGAGGTTTCCCATCAGGAGAAGAAGCCAATGTTGATGAGCATGTAGGACATCACAATGGCCAGCGCGAAGCCGATGAGGCAGAGCACCACGCCGCTCTTGGCCATGCAGGACTGCGGAACCACGCCCGTGGCGTACGCGATGGCGTTCGGCGGGGTGGAGATGGGCAGCGCGAAGGCCAGCGAGGTGCTGAAGGCCACGGCCACCATGAGACCTGCGGCATCCGGCGCGCTCATGCTGCCGGCATGCATCATGCCACCCGCCACGGTGCCCAGGATGGGCATGAGCAGGGCGGCGGTGGCGCTGTTGCTCATGAAGGTGGCGGCGAACATGCTGATGAAGCAGGCGCCCACCATGAGGGCGAAGAAGCTCCAAGACGCGAATGGAATGGCGTTGATGAGGTCCTTGGCCAGCTGGGTTTCCTCCAGCGCCACGCCCAGGGCGAAGCCGCCGGCCACCAGCCAGAGCACGTCCCACTCCAGGAGCTTCAGGTCCTTGGCGGTGATGACGCCCGTGACGGCGAAGACGGCAATCGGGATGATGGCGATGGTGTTGGAATCCACGCCCCAGCCCTCGAAGAAGCCGGGGATCTTGATATCCGCGGTCACCCACAGGAAGATGGTGACAATGAAGGTGGCGTACACCACAAGCGCGTGGAAGTCCTTGCGGAACACGCCGCCGATATCAAGCTTGAGCTCCTTGATCTTGAAGGGGAACATCCACATGAGCACCAGCCACGCGAAGAACAGCAGCAGGATGACGTAAGGAACGCCGATGGCCATCCACTTGCCGAAGCTCACGTTGAGGTCCAGGCTCTGCAGGGTCTTGATGGCCACGGCGTTGGGGGGCGTGCCGATGGGCGTGCCCATGCCGCCGATGTTGGCGCCCAGCGGAATGCACAGGGCGATGGCGATGCGGCCCTTGTCGCTGCCGGGGATGAGCTTGAGCACCGGGGTGAGGATGGCAATCATCATGGCGGCGGTGGCGGTGTTGCTCATGAACATGGAGAAGAGCGCCGTCACAACCATCAGGCCAAGCATCACCATCTTGGGGTTGGTGCCGAACGGGCGCACCAGCACGCGCGCCAGGTTCTGGTCAAGACCGTACTTGGTGGCTGCGGCCGCCAGGAAGAAGCCGCCCAGGAAGAGGATGATGATGGGGTCCGCGAACGTGGCCATGGTGTTCTTGGAGTTCATCACGTTCACGCTGTGCGTGGCCAGCGCCTTGATGCGCTTCTGAAGGTCCTTGTCCACCAGCTTGGTGGTGGCATCCTTCAAGTCGATGGCCAGCTGCTGCTGGTAGGAGATGTTCTTGGCCAGGGCCTCCGGGGTGTCGGCCTGCTGGGCAGCGGCGGCGTAGTCGGCCGCGGGGTTGTCCGCCGCGCCCTCGGCCAGGGCCTTGGCGGCCACGGCCTCAGCCTTGTTGGCGGTGTTGAGGATAACGTAGTTCATGGAGGTGTAGAACTCCTCCTCGTTGAACTTGCCCTTCTTGGTGAGGCGCTCGTTGACGTCCTTCTCAATCTTCTGCAGCGGGGTGATCCACTTGATGGAGCCGTCCTTCTGGGGGTCCTTCACGGACTGCTGGTTGGCGGCGCCGTCCTTGCCGACGACATCCTGGATGATGGCGCACACAGCGTCCTTGTCGTAGCTGGCGGCGGGGCGCAGGAAGTTGAAGGCCTTGTTGGAGAGGGCCAACAGGCAGATGGCAATCACCATGACGGAGGTTGCCCAAATCGGAATGGGCTCCAGAATCCACATGAGGGCCGCAAACACGAACAGGGCGATCACGCTCACCTGCACGGAGTTCACCGGCACCCCCAGCGCCTCAAACGGAACAAAGAAAACGGCCGCCGATATCAGCAGCGTTATCAATACCTTTATCAATATGCTTTTCGTGTCTTTTGTCATGGCTTTGGTTGGTAAACCTTTTCACGCCCGGAACCGGGCGCGCGGAATATACACCCGCCCCCCTGCCCTGTCAAGCACAATCAGGTGCAAAACACCGATTGTTTTTCATTGCGCGCCGCCCCACCTTGTGCTAGCATGCGAGCATGTCAAATCGCTTTATTTTGAACGAGACCAGCTATCACGGGAGCGGAGCCGTGAAAGAGGTCGTCACGGAAGTGCAGGCCCGCGGATTCAAGAAAACCCTCATCGTCACGTGCGCGGATTTGGTGAGGTTCGGCGTGGTGGGCAAGGTGACCGCCCTGCTGGACGGCATAGGCCACCCGTACGCGGTGTACGACAAGGTGGAGCCCAACCCCACGGTGGAATGCGTGCAGGAGGGCGTGGCCATGTTCAAGGCGGAGGGCGCGGACAGCCTCATCGCCATCGGCGGCGGCTCTCCGCAGGACACCGCCAAGGGAATCGGCATCATCGTCAACAACCCTGAGTTCGCGGACGTGGTCTCCCTGGAGGGCGTGGCCCCCACCAAGAACAAGTGCGTGCCCGTCATCGCCATCGCCACCACCGCGGGTACCGCCGCGGAAACCACCATCAACTACGTTATCACAGATGTCGCCAAGCGCCGCAAATTCGTCTGCGTGGACCCGCACGACATCCCGGTGGTGGCCATCGTGGACCCGGACATGATGAGCACGATGCCCAAGGGGCTGACCGCCTCCACCGGCATGGATGCGCTCACGCACGCCATCGAGGGCTACACCACGCTGGCCGCCTGGGAGCTGGCGGACACGCTCAACCTGAAGGCCATCGAAATCATCTCCCGCAGCCTGCGCCAGGCATGCGAGAACGACCCCAAGGGGCGCGAGGACATGGCGCTGGGCCAGTACATGACCGGCATGGCGTTCTCCAACGTGGGCCTGGGCGTGGTGCACGGCATGGCGCACCCGCTGAGCGCGTTCTACGGCACGCCGCACGGCGTGGCGAACGCGGTTCTGCTGCCCTATGTGATGCGCTACAACGCGGAGTACACGGGTGCGAAGTTCCGTGAGATTGCCCGCGTGATGGGTG
>JAKSOT010000082.1 GCA_024405455.1 Akkermansia sp.
TGGAGGAAAAGGCCAAGCGCGACCACGCGAAAATCGACGCCATCACGCGCTACGCATACAGCAGCGGCTGCCGCCAGATGTGGATATTGGACTACTTCGGCGAGACGGGAAGCACCCCCTGCGGGCATTGCGACCAGTGCCGCCCGCCGGAGGCCGTGGACGCAGACGAGCTTCAGGGTGAGGAAAAGACCATCCTCCTAAAGGCGCTTTCCGGCGTGGCGAGGGCATCCCGCCACCTGCCGGATGGCTCCTGGGAGCCCATCTACGGCCGGGGCAAGATCATGGATATGCTGCGCGGCGCCAAGAACGCCAACATGCACCGCTTCCTCACGGAGCTTTCCACCTACGGCATCCTCTGCCAGCTCACGGATGCCCGCATGAAGGCCCTCTTCCGCGCCATGCACGAGGCCGGACTCCTCCAGACCAGCGGCGGGGAGATGCCCCTCGTCTCCCTTTCACCCAAAGGGGAGAACGTCATGCTCGGCAAGCAGCACGCCGTCGTCTCCCGCGCGGGGTGGGCTGCGCCCCAACCCGTGAAACGCCCCGCCGCGCACGCGCGCCTCAGGGATATCGTCGGCATCCCCACCCTGGACGAGGAGCTGCTGGAGCGCCTCAAGGAGCTGCGCCGGGATCTGGCCGCGGACCAGCACGTCCCCGCCTTCCGCATCATGTCCAACGAGACCCTGATGCTCCTGGCCCTGCACAAGCCCACCACCCGCGAGGCCGCGCTGGAGCTCAAGCTCAAGGGTATCGGCCCGTTCACCGCCAAGCGCTACCTTTCACGCTTCACCGCGCTCATCAAGGATTATCTCGGCCAATAGCGCATAGCGCGGTCGCATTTCATTGTTGACGCAGCGCTGCGCTTCTGGTACACTCTCACCTAATACCGCGCAAGCGGCAGTCACCTTATCAACAATACGTATATGACACCTGCAACATTCAATTGCACCGTACTCCGCGACGGCCACCAGTCCCTGGCCGCCACCCGCATGTCCACCGAGCAGATGCTCGAAATCGCCCCTATCCTGGACACCATGGGCTTCTCCGCGCTGGAAACCTGGGGCGGCGCGTCCATCGACGCAGGCCTGCGCTTCCTGGGCGAGCTGCCGTTCGACCGCCTGGACACGCTGAAGCGCCTGGCGCCCAAGACTCCGCACATGATGCTGCTGCGCGGCCAGAACATGGTGGGCTACACCAACTACGCGGACGACGTGGTGGAGGCTTTCGTGAAGATGAGCGCCAAGCACGGCATGAACATCTTCCGCATCTTCGACTGCCTGAACGACCCCGAGAACATGCGCACCTCCATCCGCGCCGCCAAGGAGGCCGGATGCACCGCCCACGGCACCATCTGCTACACCACCTCCCCCGTCCACAACCTCGAATACTTCGCCAACCTCGGCAAGAAGATCAAGGAGATGGGCGCGGACGGCATCGTCATCAAGGACATGGCAGGCCTCATCCCGCCCAGCGAGACCGCCGCCCTTGTGGAGACCCTCAAGAGGGAGACCGGACTGCCCGTGTGGATCCACACGCACGAGACCGCCGGCCTGGGCGCCGCCACCTACGTGGCAGGCATCAACGCCGGGGCGGACGCCGTGGACGTGTCCATCTTCCCGTTCGCCAACGGCACGGGCCAGCCGGACTGCATGCGCATGCTCGCCCTGCTGCGCGGGTACGACCGCTGCCCGGTGGTGGCGGACGACTTCCGCGACAAGCTCACGAAGATTTCCGGCATGCTCCAGCCCATCTACGAGAGCCTCTCCCGCTTCACCAACCACCGCAACGAAATCGTCAACAGCGACACGCTGCGCTACCAGGTGCCCGGCGGCATGCTCTCCAATTTCCGCAACCAGCTCAAGGAGATGAACATGACCGACAAGTTCGAGGAGGTGTTCGCAGAAATCCCCGTGGTCCGCAAGGCCCTAGGCTGGATTCCGCTGGTCACTCCCACTTCCCAGATTGTGGGCGTGCAGGCCATGATGAACGTCAAGTTCGGCCGCTGGAAGAACATCACCCCGCAGTGCGCGGATGTGGCGCTCGGCTACTACGGCCACACCCCCGCCCCCGTGGACCCCGAGCTCCAGGCACTCTGCGCCAAGAAGATGGGCAAGGACCCCATCACCTGCCGCCCCGCGGATCTCATCAAGCCCGGCATGCAAGACCTGCGCGACAAGCTCACCGCCAAGGGCATCCCCGCCACGGACGAGAACTGCGTGATCTACGCCATGTTCCCCCAGCAGCTGGAGGACTACTACGCCGGCAAGCGCCCGGAGCCCCCCACCGCTCCCGCCAAGCCTGCCAAGCAGGAGAACTACGGCGCTCCCGTCGCCCTCTCCTCCGTCGGCGTTTCCGCCGCCATCTCCGGCCGCCAGATGAAGCTCAACATCCTCGGCAAGGTCTACGACGTCCAAATCGAGGAGGTGTAGCGCACCGCGCCATCCCCATCTTCAAAGCCCGCCCGGCATTCCGCCCGGCGGGCTTTGTCAAACCTACGGCGCGGCCTTTTTGATGATGAACGTGACCACGCCGAAGAATTCTGCGCCGAGCTCCGGGGTGATGGTGATGGGCTTGTAGGCGGGGTTTTCCGGCAGCAGGCGCATGCGGGTGGCGGTTTTCTCAAAGCGCTTCACGGTGAATTCGCCGTTGACGGAGGCGATGATGATGCGGCGGTTGGTGGGAGTGAGGCTGCGGTCCACCACCAGGATGTCGCCGTCGTCGATTCCTGCGCCAGTCATGCTGTCGCCGCGCGCGCGCACGAAGTAGGTTGCGGCGGGGTGGGAGATGCAGAGGCGGTTGAGGTCCAGCGTGCCGTTCAAATCGCCCATGGCGGGGGAGGGGAACCCGGCGGCCACGCCCTCCGCGAACAGCGGGATTTCTGCTTGGCTGGAGTCCTCTCCGTTCATGCCTGGAGCAGGGTTCTGGCGTGGGCTTCCGCCTCCTTGCCGTGGGAGCCGAGCATGCGCACCAGCTCCGCCACGCGAGCGTCGTCGCGCACCTCCTGCAGTTTGGATGTGGTGCGGCCTCCCTCCGTGGCCTTGGAGATGAGGTAGTGGTGGTCCGCGAGGGCTGCCACCTGCGGGAAGTGGGTGATGGCGATGACCTGGTGGTCGCGCCCCAGCTCGCGCATCTTCATGCCCACGGCGCGGGCGATTTCGCCGCCCACGTTGGCGTCGATTTCATCGAAGATGAGCAGGGGGGTGTCGTCCTGTTTGGCGAGGGCGCTCTTGAGGGCAAGCATCACGCGCGCCAGCTCGCCGCTGGAGGCGATGAGGCGCAGCGGCTTCACCGGCTCGCCGGGGTTGGGCCCGAACAGCACCTCGATTTCATCCATGCCCTGCGGCCCCGGTTCCACCTCCGTGAGCTGCACGGTGAAGAGCGACTGCTTGAATCCCAGCTGCGCCGCATGGGTTAGGAAATCGCGCTCCAGGCGCGGGGCGGCCTTGCGGCGCGCGGCGGAGAGCGCCTTGCCGGCCTCCGCCACGGCGGCTTCCGCGGCCTGCTGCGCGGCTCCCAGCTCCGCTAGGCGTTCCTCGCGGTTGGCAATGGAAGCCAGCTTCTCGCGGCAGGCCTGCAGGTGTTCCTGAATGGCGGCGAAATCCGTGCCGTACTTGCGTTTCAGGGTGTCGAGCGTGGCCACGCGCTCCTCCAGCGCGGCGGCCTCCGCGGGGTCGGCGTCCAGCCCGTCCGCGTAGTCGCGCAGGGATGCCGCCACGTCATCAAGCTCCTCCAGCGCGCTGTTGAGCGGCTCCAGCCATTTGGCGGCCGCTGCGTCCAGTCGTTCCAAGTCGTGCGCGCTGCGGATCAGGCGGTGCAGGCGCGGCAGCACGGCGTCCTCGTCGCCGTCCAGCGCCTGGGCCATGGGCACTGCCGTGTCGCGCAGGCGCCCGGCGTTGCGCGCGCGCTGCCATCGGGCCTCCAGCCCCTCCACTTCTTCCGCGGTGAGGTTGGCGGACTCAATCTCCTTCACCTGGTGCTGCAGGAAGTCGATTTCCCGCGCGTTGGCCATCTCGCTCTCCTGCAGCTCGCGGTAGGCGGCGCGGGCATCCAGCATGGCGCGGTACGCCGCCTTGTAGCGCGCAAGCAGCTCCGCGTCCTCCGCAAAGGCGTCCAGCAGCACCATCTGCCGCTCCTGACTGGTGAGCGAGCGGTGGGAATCCGGCTGGTGCATGTCCACCAGCCCGCTGCCGATGGATTTCAGCAGGGCAAGCGTGACGGGGGTGTTGTTGATGAACTGCCTGTTGCCGGTGGGGGTGATGGTGCGGCGGATGAGCAGCTCTCCGTCCTCGCAGGGCGGCACGCCCGCCTCCTCCAGCTGCGCGTTCACCTCCGCCGTGTGCGGCAGGCGGAACGCGGCCTCGATGCTGCACTGCGTCTCACCGCTGCGGATGAGCGTCTTGTCCGCCCTCTCTCCCAGAGCCAAGGCTATGCCGCCCATCACCACGGACTTCCCGGCCCCGGTTTCCCCGGTGATGCCCAGGAAGCCGCTGCACGGTTCCCACGCCAGTTCATCCACCAGCGCCAGGTTGCGTATCTTGAGCAGCGCAAGCATATTTCGTTTGCCTTTCCGCTGCATTATGGCATAATAGTCAGGAAAAATAAAACAAATTTTTCGCGCATGCACATTGTTTTCCTCGGCACCGGCACCTCCACCGCCATCCCCGTCATCGGCTGCGACTGCCCGGTTTGCACCTCCCCCAACCCGCGCAACAAGCGGCTCCGCGCCTCCGTGACCGTCTCCACCCCCGCCACCACCATTTTGGTGGATGCCGGGCCGGACCTGCACGAGCAGGCCCTGCGGCACCACCTGACCTCCATCACCGCGGTGCTGTACACGCACGAGCACCTGGACCACGTGGCGGGGTTCGACGAGATGCGGGCATTCTGCTGGCACATCGAGGGGCGCCTGCCGCTGTACGCGGGCACGCGCTGCCTGGAGCAGCTCAAGCGCATGTACGGCTGGGCCTTCAAGGAGAGCAACAACTACCAGGGCTACATGCGCCCGCAGGCCCACGACCACGCGGGAACCCCCTTCCGCATCGGGGATATCGACGTGGAGCCCGTGCCGGTGGTGCATGCTACGGTGGAAACCTACGGCTACATCTTCCGCCACGGCGGCATGAGCTTTGCCTACCTGCCGGACGTGAAGGAGCTACCCGCGGCATCCCGCGCGCAGCTGCGCGGGCTGGACGCCATTGCCATGGACGGCCTGCGCTACCGACCGCACCCCACGCATCTCAACATCGAGGAGAACGTGGCCATCATGCAGGAACTCGCCCCCAAGCGCGGATACATCACCCACACCGGCCACAATGTGGAATACGACCAGTTGAACCGGGAGCTGCCGCCCTTCATGGAATCCGCCTACGACGGCCTGGAGCTGGACCTGTGAGCCCTACTTGGCCTGGAATGATTTGAGCACGCCCTTGGGGTCGTCCGGGTGGGCAGCCAGCTCTGCGAACAGGCGTTCGCGCGCGGCCAGTGCGGCTTGCCGCGCTGGTTCCTCACCGCCGTACTCTGCATCCGCAAAGTAGGCGGTGAACTGGTAGCCGCGCCGCCGCAGGGAGAGCCGCCAGCCCTGGAAGGTGCTGTTCTCATATGTGAAGCGGGCGATGTTCCGCATGTCCATGCCCCCATGATAGCACAAGCGCCGCGCAAGGTATAGGAAAACGTTTTCCCCTTTCCCTGGGCGGCATCAGCGGTTCTCCATGAGGCCGATGAAATGCGGCGGCATGGGGGACGAGAGGTCGCACACCACCCAGACGAAGGGCTTGTTGAGGGAAATTCGCTTCTCGCCGTAGTCCACGTTGGCGTCCGGTGCGGTGCGGCTGCCGCCATCGGTGAGGATGATGCGCTCCTTGTCCAAAAGGGCGTTCAGCCTGATTTTCTGGGGAGTGATGGGGGAGAAGTCCGCCTTGCCAGCGTCAAACACCGCGTTCACGCCCATGAGCTTCATGAGCCCGGCGATGTCGCGTGTGGGGATGTTCACATTGACGGCGGGCATTTCTAGCGTGGTGTCCTGCGGTGAGGCAGCGGCCAGATTCGCGCGGATTTCTGAGAGCCTGGCCGGGGTGAGGGCCTTGGCAAATTCCCGTGCGTTGTCCTTGGACAGGATGGCGATGAACACCACGGGCGTGCCTTTTTGGACTCCCTTGAAGGGCAGCGCGACCGCTTCCCACGAGCCGTCCTCCGCGCTCGCGGAGCGCAGAGGCGCGCGGCAGCGCATCAGGTCCACATGCGGCAACCCGCCGTCCGCATTGTAGAAATCGGCTTCCCGCAGGGTGTCGCCGGGGTGGAACGGGTGCTCCCATTCCGGGGTGAAGTTGGCTGCGGATGCCGCCAGCATTTGGGTGTTGGCATTCAGCACGGTGCTGTCCGCCACCTGGCCGTCGAGGTCGTTGGATGCGCGGCAGAGCATGCCGTTGAACATGCTCAGGGATTGCGGCACGCTTTCCTTGAGAGGCAGGCGGGTTACCAGCGGCGTGCGGAGCGGGCCTGCGGGCAAATCGCGGTCCACCGCCACCAGGCAGCCGTAGGGCAGTGGCGCATTCTGCGGGTCCGCTCCTTCCGAGAGCGGCAGCCGCTCCAGTTCCCGCCGCGTGTCGCCCGCGCTGATTTCGCGCAGGTGGAGCAGCAGGTCCGTGAGGGGCAGGGGCGCAATGGTGGGATTTTCCGCCCCCGTGTCAACCATGGCGTGAAAGAGCTGCAGGGAGAAGGCGTCGCTCACCACACCTTGCTGCTGCCCCTGCGTTTCCGGATGCAGGCGGTTCCATACCGTGGGGCCGAACATAATCAGCAGTATCACCGCGATGATGCCGAGTCCCACAACAAGCCTGACAATAAACCTGGGCATTAGGAATAGAGGGAAAGTTCTTCGTCCAGCTTCTGGCTCGGGGTCACGCAGAAGCGCTCGCTAAGCTCGATGCAGGCGCGGTTGCCCAGCGAGTTGCGGAAGTTCACGTACACGGGCACCTTGCCGGGGTGGCGCTGCAGGATGTCCGCCACCAGCTGCAGGTCTCCCGCGTCGTGCCGCGCGGTGTTGAGGGTGACCTCGTAGTGCCGCCCTCCCTGTGCGCCGTTGCGGCGGGCGGTGGGCAGGGGCTCCATGGAGTTCACGGAAACCTTCTTGCCGCCGGTGCGGTCGTCCTCCGAGATGCGTGCGCGGAAGCGCACGAAGCTGCCCACCTGCAGCAGACCCTCCTGGTCCATGGCCTTCTTGAAGGCATCCCCCCACACCAGGGCCTCCGTGCTGCCGGTGAAGTCCTCCACGGTGATGACGGCGAACTTGGTGGGCGGCTCCTTCTTGGTCATCTTGAAGGTCACGCCGCGCAGCATGCCCGCCATGTCGCGCACGTGGTCGATTTCCTCCCGCGTGAGGTCGGGCAGGGTGCCGATGGCCACGTAGCGGGGGTCGTCGATGATGCCGCGCATGGCATCCAGCGGGTGGCCTGTGAAGTAGGCTCCGGTGAACTCCTTCTCGTCCGCCAGGCGCTGCTCCTTGGGCCATTCCGGCAGGTTGGGCACATCGTTGGTGGAGGAGGTGGTGGTCTCGGTCATGTCGAAGAGGGCCATCTGGCCGGCCTCGGCGTCCTTGTGCACGCTGGCGGCACCGCCGATGCACTGCTCGATGCTCTCGAAGAGCGTGTGGCGGGAGACGTGCATCCAGTCGAACGCGCCGCACTTCACCAGCACCTCCACCTGGTTGCGGCGCAGCACCTGGGGCGGGATGCGGTAGCAGAGGTCTTCCAGGCTCTTGTACGGGCCGTTCTTCTCGCGTTCCTCGACGATGACGCGGACGGTTTCCGAGCTCATGGACTTGACAGATGCGAGACCGAAGCGTACGGCGAGCTTGCCGTTGGGCATGGTTTCCGGCTGGAACTTGACGGCGGAGTGGTTGACGCAGGGGCCGAGGACCTCGATACCCATGCGGTTGGCCTCCTGGATGAAGACGCCGATTTTCTCGTTGGTGGACTCGTTGCTCATGAGGCCGCAGAGGAATTCCACGGGGTAGTGGGCCTTGAGGTAGGCGGTCCAGTAGGAGATGTGGCCGTAGCACGCGGAGTGGGACTTGTTGAAGCCGTATCCGGCGAACTTCTCGATCTTGTCGAAGATGGCGTTGGCGGTCTTCTCGTCAATCTGGTTGTTCTCCCAGCAGCCCGCCACGAAACGCTTGCGCTGCTCCGCCATCTCCACGGGGTCCTTGTGGCCCATGGCGCGGCGCAGCAGGTCCGCGCCGCCGAGCGTGTAGCCGGCCAGCAGCTTGGCGGCGGCCTGCACCTGCTCCTGGTAGATCATCACGCCGTAGGTGATGCCGGAGACGGTTTCCAGCAGGGGGTGCTCGTACTCCGCCTGCCGCTCGCCCTTCTTCACGGCAATCATTTCATCGATGAACTGCATGGCACCGGGGCGGTAGAGGGCCAGCAGGGCGATGATGTCCTCAATGTTGTTGATGCCGTAGCGCTGGCAGAGGTCCACCATGCCGCCGGATTCCAGCTGGAACACGCCCATGGTCTCGCCGCGGTTCAGCAGCGCCAGCGTGTCCGCGTCCTGGATGTCCACCGCATCGTAGCGGAATCCCGGCTCGCGCCACCGCACGTAGCCTTCCGCATCCTTCATCACCGTGAGCGTCTTCAGCCCCAGGAAGTCCATCTTCAGCAAGCCCGCGTTGTAGATGGCGCCCATGTCGCACTGTGCCACCACCTCGCCCTGCGGGTTGCTCAGGTCGTCGCGCGTGAGCGCCACGTAGTCGTCCAGGTCGCGGTCGCCGATAACCACGCCTGCGGCGTGCATGCCCACGTTGCGCACGGTGCCCTCCAGCTTCAGCGCGTAGTCCCAGATTTCCTGATAGGTTTGGTTGCCCTGCACGAGGGCGCGCAGCTCCTCGTTGGCCTTCCAGGTTTTCTCCAGGGTGACGCCGGGGCCGCTCTCGATGAGCTTGGCCAGCTTGTCGGAATCCCCGTAGCTGAGGTCCAGCACTCGCGCCACGTCGCGTATCACGGATTTGGCGCCCATGGTGCCGTAGGTGATGATGTGGGTGACGGCGCGCTCGCCGTACTTTTGGCGCACATATTCAATCACCTCGGGGCGGCGGGTCTGGCAGAAGTCGATGTCGATATCCGGCGGGCTGACGCGCTCCGGGTTGAGGAAGCGCTCGAAGATGAGGCTGAACTGGAAGGGGTCGATGTTGGTGATCTTCATGCAGTAGGCCACCAGTGAGCCGGCGGCGGAACCGCGGCCCGGGCCCACGGGGATGTCGTGGTCCTTGGCCCAGTTGATGAAGTCTGCGGTGATGAGGAAGTAGCTGGGGAAGCGGAGCTGGTTGATGATGCCCAGCTCGTAGTCCAGGCGCTTGGAAAGCTCCTCCCAGCGCTCGGGCGTGGCATCGGGGTAGCGCTCCTTCAGCCCCTTGAAGCAGATGTTGCGCAGGTATTCCTCGCGCGGCGAGCCGTCGGGCGTGGCGAACTCCGGGTAGCGCTCCGTGGAGGTGGAGTCCAGCTTGATGGAGGTGTTGCAGCGCTCGGCGATGCGGTTGGTGTTCTCGTAGGCCTCCGGGTATTCGGGGAAGAGCTCCAGCATTTCCTCCTCGCTCTTGAAGTACACGCTCTGCGGGTAGCGCATGCGGTTGGCGTCCATCCGCTTGTTGCCCGTGCCCACGCAGATCAGGATGTCGTGCGCGTCGTGGTCCGCCGCGTTCAGGAAGTGGGCGTCGTTGGTCACCACCAGCGGCACATTGTACTTCTTCGCCAGGCGCACCAGCTCCGGTGTGCACTTGCGCTCCTCCGCCAGCCCGTGGTCCTGCAGCTCCACAAAGAGGTTGTCCGGCCCGTAGATGTCTTTCAGGGTGTAGAGCACCTGCTCGGCCTTCTCGGGGTCATCCTTGAGTATCCACTCCTGCATGGGGCCGGAGATGCAGCCGGTGAGGCAGATGAGCCCCTTGGAGAACTCCCGCAGGGTGGCGTAGTCCACACGGGGCTTGTAGTAAAAACCCTCCAGGTGTCCGCGGGACACCAGCTTGATGAGGTTGGCCCAGCCCGTGTTGTTCTCGCACAGCAGCACCAGGTGCGTGTACTTGCTGCGCCCGGGAATCTGCTTCTTCACGTCCAGCCCGGTGGGGGCCAGGTACACCTCGCACCCCAGGATGGGCTTGAACAGGGGCTTCTTCTCGCCCGGGTGCTCCGCGTTCCACTCCTGCAGCTTCTTGTTGTGCTTCTTCACGTTGTCCATGAACTCGATGGCCGCGAACACGTTGCCGTGGTCCGTGATGGCCACCGAGTGCATGCCCAGCTCCTCACACCGCTCAATCAAGTCCTTGGTGTGAATCATGCCGTCCAGCAGAGAGTATTCCGTGTGTACGTGAAGATGCGTGAATGCCATAGCCTGTGCCCGCCATTATACCCCACGCGCGCTCGCTTGTCAGGCAAATTCGGATGCCTGCGCGGCATGCATACCCGCCCCGAGTACTCGGCGCGTTTTAGGTTGACTTCGCGTCCTCCCGTCCGTATAATCCCTGTCATATCATTCCAATATGAACAAGAGTACACTTCTCAGTTTGGCGTTGGGCAGCCTGGCTCCGCTGGCGATGGCTGATTTCCCCTCATCCCATTTCCTGTGGTACGCGCAGCCGGCCGTGGTGACCGATATGTCCGTGCCGTGGGCTTCCGGCAAGACCCCCTGCGGCAACTACGGCG
>JAKSOT010000083.1 GCA_024405455.1 Akkermansia sp.
CCCGTAAGGGTGGGGATTGTCCCCCTCCGCACTTACAACTAAGAGAGTCCCGCCGAATGGCGGGGCGGATGAGCGCCAAGGGTGGCTCCTCTCCGAGCATTTTTATGGGATGGCAATGATTTACAATTTAGAAAGTTAGGCTCTGCCTCCGCTAAAGCTTCGGCGTGACAAGGCGCGCGGGATTTTCACGGCCCGTCCGGCGAAACGCCGGGCGTGCCTTTTTGCCCTCCGCCAAATTTTGCGGGTGGCGAACAGGAGACAACCCTGTTCCCCCATGCGGGATTTGACAAAGGAATGTTCGATGTGGTATATTCGCGGCATCATGAGTGCTTTTAGCGAATTGTTCGGTTATTCCGGGAGGTTGAAGCGGGCTCGGTTCTGGGTGCTGTACATCGTGGTAGTGGGACTCCTGAGGCTCATTGCCTACCTGTTGGGGGAGTATTGGGAGACAGAAAGCAATGCAGACATTATTGTCACCTCTATCGTGCAATGTGTAAGGACTCTCGTCATTGGCGCACTGCTTTTCAAGCGCCTCAGGGATACATTCCTCTA
Organism: Akkermansia sp.; assembly: GCA_024405455.1. Classification (GTDB taxonomy): domain Bacteria; phylum Verrucomicrobiota; class Verrucomicrobiia; order Verrucomicrobiales; family Akkermansiaceae; genus Akkermansia. The sequence continues at coordinate 553 of JAKSOT010000083.1, forward strand.
TCCCCTCAGCTTCCTTGCCATCATCATGGTTGTCCTGCTCCTTATCGTCCAGATAATGGAATGGCGGATGATTGACATGAATCTTTTTGAGGCCGTCCGCTACATGAAGGAAAACGGAGAGGTAATGAAGAACCTGTCGTTGACCGCCTCCATCATCAACATTGTCCTTCTGATCCTGTGCTTCTTCCCGTCACGAAAGGAGGCTGCTCAGCAGCAGGAGCACGTCGATGCGCTGGAGGAATCTCCGAAAGAGGCCGAGGCTCCTTGCCTCCCGGAGGCCAAGCCCCAGACGGCAGCTCCCGTAGTCGAGACGCCCGTTCCCGTCGAGCCCGAAACGGCGACCGTTTCCACGGCACCCGATGGGGAGCAGCGCAAGTCACACGGCAAGATTTGGGGAATTGTTGCTGTTGTCCTCGCCTTCCTGCTTCTTGCCGTCGGAGGGGGTTACATGTACGTTCAGCATAAGGAGCAGGAGCGCGAGATCAGGGAGGCGGAATTGCGGCTGGAAACCATCAAACGGCAGCAGGCAGATTTGGAAAAGGAGCGGGCGCGCCAGCAGGAGCTGGAATTGAAGGCCCGCTTGGAGCGGATGGAACGCGAGAAAACCCAAGCCCAGGAATTGGCTCGCCAGCAGGCAGAGCAACGTGCCCGCGAGCTCGAACTCCAGCATGAACGCGAACTGCAGCTCGAACGCGAGTTGCAACTCGCCCGCGAGCGCCAGCAGGAATTGGAGCGCCAGCAGGAATTGGAGCGCCAGCAGGAATTGGAGCGCCAGCGCGAACAAGAGGAACGCGAACGCCAGGCGGCACGGCAACAGACCAACAGGGTGCGCACGGTTGTGCATGCCGACCTGCAGCCAATGATTGACCGCATGGCGGCCTTGCGGTGCAAACAAGCCGTTTCCGCAGAACAGCAGCGCCACCTCCTCAAAATGCTGCCTGAAATCCGTGACGGCGCCGACATCGACATGACGACCGATGACAGCGCAGGCCACACCGCCTTGCACTATTCATGCGGCATAGGCAGCCTGAGCATCACCAGATGGCTGGTGACACATGGAGCGGATGTGAACGCACGCGCCGACAACGGCGAAACCCCGTTCGACTGCGTGGGCGAGGACAATCGCGCCGCCATCCAAAAGCTTCTCCGTGATCGCGGGGCTGTCAGAGGATACAGCCGGACCACTTTTCCGCAGGGCAGATAAACGCCGGCTATGCCATACGCCAAGGGGGGCTACTCTCCGAGCGTTGTACCCTCCTTTTTAATAGGTGTGTATGAAACGCGCGTACAACATCATCCTGGGAGTGTTGGCGGGGCTTTCTCTGCTGGCGGCGCTGGCCGGGGTGCTTTGCATGAACCATTACCTGGCGCAGATTGCGCTCGTGGAGCACATGGCGGCGGATATTGAGGAACAGGTTGTTGTCGTGGACAGCGTGGCACCGCTGACGCTGCTGGAGAACGAGGGCCGACTGGTGCGCGTTTGGCGGGAGCATGAAGGTCCCCAGATGGGCATGCAGAGCGGCGGGCGTCTTGTTCCCTACCGCTACCGCGTGCCGCGTTCGTACGCGCTAGGTTCCCTGCTGCTAGACTATCCCGACGAGGTGGAGGTGCTGGGGGCGTACTCTCCGTACGGAGACTATGATTTGCCCTTTGACTTTCCCGCCGCCACCGACCTGTTTGCGAAGCGGCTGAATGTATCCATCAGCGCCATCTGCACAGCCGCGGGCACGCTGCTTGGCATGGTGTTGCTGGCGGTGAGGCGGCGCTACTGCCAGCGCCGCCACGTGTCGCCATACGTGCTGTACGTGGGTGCGGGCACGCTGCTGCTCACCCTGCTGGGCATCTGGAACGCCTTTTGGATATGGTGACCCCTTCGCCGCCTCTCATCCTTCGGGCTGAAACGGTGCGTGGCGGGTGTGGGTGAACTGCCAACCGGGTTGGAGGTAGCGCCAGAATTCGATGTGGGGTGAATCCTGTTCCTGCCGCATGCGCTGCGGGGTCATCTCGAAGGGGTAGATTTGCACGGGAACGCAGCGCTGGCCGGCCTTGAGGGCCTGGTCCACCATGGTGTAGACCTCTTCTATCGCGGGATCCGTGATGGCGAAGCATCCCACGGAGCTGTCGCCGCCGTGCACCATGATGTAGCTGCCGGTGCGGCCGAGCGAACGGTCGTAGCCGTTGGGGTATCCGACGTTGAAGGCGAGCCAGTGGTTGCTGCGCGGGTTGAGTGCGTTGGGGTAGACCTCGTAGAAGCCCTCGGGGGCTTGGAAATCGCCCTCTGCCTGCTTGGGGCCGAGAGTGCCGCTCATGCCGGCGATGGGGTAGGTTTTGAGCAGGCGCCAGGATTTTTCATCCTTCTCCTTCACGTGCAGCTCCAGCTCGCGCTTCTCCTTGACGATGCGGATGAACACGGGCTTGCCGAAATGCCCGCCCCAGGCGGGTTTCACATGGCGGTAGGCAATCGCCACGCGGTCGGTCTCGTCGGGTGTGCAGGAGGGAACCATGGCAAGGATAGCGGCGGCGAGCAGGATGCAGAGGGGCTTATTCATCATGGTTTGGCAGGGCGGGGGTGTCCTCCACCACCTCGGCCTCCACGATGGTGGGTTGGGGTTCTTCCACAGGCGCGGGCTGCTCCGTTTCCGCCTCGACCTCCTCCCCTTTCTTCACGCGGCCGGAGTAGGCGTAGAGCGGGCAGGTGAGCAGGGCGAACACGCCGAAGAACAGCCCCGGCAGCAGCGCGCACACCCACGGGTGGAACTGCACGGAACGCGACATGTCATACAGCATCGCATCCTGCGGCATGTCCGTTCCCAGCAGCGCCCACAACAGGTCGGCACACAGGAACCACAGGCCGTAGGCCACCAGTGCCGTGGCGATGGTGCGCACGCGGTTGCCGGCGCAGAACAGGCCCGTCGCCAGCGCGGCGAGCCCTAGGGCCACCAGCGCGCCGTGCGTGTCGGGCAGCTGCATGAAATCGATGGCCTCGCGGCAGGAATCCAGCGGCGCGGGCAGCAGTAGGTTCGGCCCGAACACCATGCAGGAAAACCACGGCAGCGCCGCCATTACGGCGGCGCAGAGCACCAGGTTCCACAGGGCCGCCATCCCTCGCGGCACAAACGCCAGCGCCGCCAGCAGCAGGATGCACAGCACCTTCCAGAAACCCAGCGGCACCAGCCCGCACCCGCTCGGCCCGTACGCCTCCAGCAAATCCACCAGCGAGGCGTCACGCGGGCCGTCCAGGTAGCATGCCGCCGCCAGCAGCAGCACCAGCGCCAGCCACAGGCGCAGACCCGTGCCGATGTGCTCCATAATGGTGTCGATGATGCGCTTCAGCTTCATGGCGTGTCAGATTCCCAACAGGCAGCGGCAGGCGAAAGACAGGGATGCGGCATCCCGCGCGGCGCCCGTGCGCAGCACCTCCGCCTGCGGGTGGCGGCGCTCCAGCTCCGGCGAGGGATCCACCAGCACCGTGCGCCCGCAGACGGCCATCAGCGGCTCGTCCGCCGCGCTGTCGGTATACAGCACGTCGGCATGGGTGATGGCCAGCCCTTTCAGGCGTTCGAGTTTCTTCTCGCCGCGGTTGTTGCCGGGCGCGGCGATGCGGGGCAGCAGGGCAACGCGCCCCTCCGCCTCCACCGGGGTGCCGATGGAGATGTCGAATTGCAGCTCGCGCCCCAGCAGGCGGGTCCACCATCCGGGGGAGGCGGAGCAGAGCACGGTCTTGTCGCCGTTTTTCTGGTGCTGCTCCAGTTTCTCTCGCAGGGCGGGGTGGATGATGGGCAGGAGCTCCTCCTTCACAAAGGCCGCGCATTCCGCCTCCAGCTCCTCCGCGGGCATGCGCCACAGCATGGAGAGGAACGCGCGCTTCAGGGTTTCCGTGCCTACCAGGCGCAGTCCGCGCAGGATGCCCGCCGGAATAAGCAGCAGCAGGTACAGGCGCCGTGCGCCGTGGCGTTTCAGGATGCGCCGCGCGAACCGCAGCTGGGAGTCTCCGGGATACAGCGTCCCGTCCATGTCGAAGATAGCAGTCATTGTCTGTTGGAGTGGGTGACGCGCCATTTCCATGCAAGCATGACGATGGCGCCGAGGATGATGCCGCCGAGGTGTCCGGCCTCGCCGCCGGCGTTGTGGAAGTTGAAGACAATCACCGCGGTGGCGATGCCTATGACCACCCACGCAAACGTCCGCAGCTGCAGCGTGATGGGCGGGAACAGCAGGCGCAGCCGCGCATCCGGGAACATGAACGCCGCCGCCACCATCACGCCGTAGATGGACGCGGACGCGCCCACCATGGGCACCAGCTGCCACGGGGTCACGGGGTCGCTGAACCCGGCGTAGGCCACCAGGCGGTTGCAGAGTTCGGCGAACTGCGGGGTGTCCGGGATGGAGCTGTACACGCCGTGGTACGCCAGCAGTGACGAGAACATGGCGCCGGCCACGCCGCACGCCAGGTAGTACAGCAGGTATCGGCGGGAGCCCATGATTTCCTCCACCACGGGGCCGAAGAAATACAGCGCCCACATGTTGAACACCACATGCCCCAGGTTGGCGTGGACAAACTGGTAGGTGATGAGGCGCCATACCTGCCCCTCCGTGAAGGTGAGGTACCAGGAGTGCGCGCCCAGCAGCTCGAAGATGGACACGGGGTCGCCCTCCGGGATGGCGATGCCCAGGAAGGCGTTGCGCTGCACCATGAGCCCCACCACGAACACCACGATGTTGATGAGGAGGAGGGAATGTGTGACGGAAAGGCGGTACTGGTTCATCTCGGCAGGTGTGACGCGCGGGCGGCGGTTTCTGTTCAAGGAATGTTAGGGCAGGCGGCGGGCGATGGCGGCTATCTCCGCCTCCGTGAGAAAGTGTTCCATCTGGCAGGCGGCCTGTTCCGCGCGTTCCTCGGAAAGTCCCGCCACCTCGCGCATGAAGCGGTGCAGCGTGCGGTGCGCGGTGATGACGCGCTCGGCGTACGCGCGCCCCTGGTCGGTGAGCTGCACGGGCGCATACGGCGCGTAGGTGATGAGCCCCTCCGCGGCGAGCTTTTTCAGGGCGGCGGTGACGCTGGGCATGCGGACGCCGAGGTGCTCCGCGATGGCGCGGGGCTGTGCGGAGCCGTCGGGCTTGGAGAGCATGCCGATGGCCTCCAGGTAGTCCTCCGCGCTGCGGCCGAGGCGGTCGGAATCTGTGGCGTTTCGGTTCATGGCTTCTTGCGGAGCACGGCCACGCACTCCAGGTGCTTGGTTTGCGGGAAAAGGTCGAAGGGCTGCACCTCCTCCACCTCGTATCCGGCCTTGTCGAACTCCGCCAGGTCGCGGATTTGCGTGGCGGGGTTGCAGGAGACGTACACCACGCGCGCCGGGCCGAACGCGAAGAGCTGATCCAGGAAAACCTTGTCGCACCCCTTGCGCGGCGGGTCGATGACCACGGCGGTCTCCGCGGCGGGGAAGTCCACTTCCGCGAAGATGGCCTCTGCGCTGGCGGCGAGGAAGGATGCGTGTCCGATGCCGTTGCTGCGGGCGTTGGCGCGCGCCCAGTCGGCGCTGGTCTCGCTCACCTCCACGCCCAGCACCCTCTCGAAGCGCGGGGCAAGCGTGAGCGCGAAAAGCCCGCTGCCGCAGTACGCGTCCACCAGGTAGCGCATGCCGTCTTGGCACGCCTTCTCCGCCACGTAGCCCGTGAACAGCGGCAGGATGTACGGGTTGTTCTGGAAGAAGTCCCCCGCCAGGAAGTTGAAGGTGAGTTCGCCCACGTGCTCGGTGCACACGGCGTTGTTGTTGGTGATGACGCCGCCCTCGCTCACGCGCATCAGCAGGGTGGCCCCGCGCTTGTACTGCGCGGCGGCCTGCTGCACGGCCTTGCGAAGGGCGGGCAGCGCGGCGTTGATGGGCTCCATGGCGATGGGGCACTGTTTCACGTCGCACACCTCGGTGCGGGAGCCCGCGCGCAGGAAGCCGATGCTGCCCATCTTGGCCTCCTTGGGCTTGTGGAAGTGCGGGGTGATTTTGGAGCGGTAGCCGAAGGTTTGCGGGGACGCGATGGCGGGCTTCACCTGCGGCTCCAGCCCGGTCTGCAGGCGCAGCAGGTCCGCCACCTGCGCGGTCTTGAACGCCAGCTGGCGCTCGTATTCAAGGTGCTGGTACTGGCAACCGCCGCAGTAGCCGTACACCGGGCAAACCGGCTCGATGCGGTGCGGCGAGGGCTCCAGTATCTCCACCAAATCCGCGTGGGAACAGTTTTTCTCATTGCGGTAGATGCGCGCCTTCACGCGCTCTCCCGGCAGGGTGAACGGCACGAACACCACCCAGTTGTCGATGCGCCCCACGCCCTCCCCCTGGTTGGTGAGGTTGTCGATGGTGAGCTCCACCTCCTGATGGTAGGCGAAAGGCACGGGCACGAACTTGCGCGGGGGCGTATCCATCAGTGCTTCTCCTGGTCCTTGGTGAGCTTGCCGTTGATGTCCATGGGCAGGGTCTCCGGCAGGGAGATGGAGCGCAGCCCCTTCAGCTCCGCGGAATTCGGCTTCGGCGCGTCCGAATTGCCATCCGCGCTGATGGCTTCCTCCGGCGGGGCCATGTTGCGGATGCGCAGCCCCGGCGCCGCCCGCAGTCCGCGGGCCGAGCTGAGCGAGCCGGTTCCCATGCCGTCCGTGCCGTCGTTCTCGAAGGTCGGCAGCCCCATGGTGAGCGGGCCTGTCTGGTTGCCGTTGAGCAGAGGTTCCGGGATGTTGGCGTCACTTCCCTGTTCCGCGAGCATGCGCAGCGCGGCCTCCTCCTGCGCGGGGCTGGGCAGCACCTCCTCCTTGGTGGTCACCGTGGGCTTGCCGTCCGCCACGGCGGTGGCGTCGGCCTTGTCGCCGCCCCCGCCGAACAGGCGGGAGAAGAAGCGTCCGAAGAACGTGGAGGCTTCCTCGCTCTCGGCCTCGGCTTCTTCCGCCGTCAGGGCGGGTGCCTCGGCTGTCGTCTCCGGCGCGGAGACCTGCGCCTCCGCGCCGTCCGCCTTGGGTGTGCGCGCGCTCGTGCACGCGCACAGCGCGAGCACCGCCAGCATACAGGTGGCCTGGACACAGCCCTTCATCCCCCGCATGCTACCATGTATTGCCCCCGCTGGCAAGCATTTCCCCAATCGGGAATCAAGCGCCGCGGTGCGCCAGCGTGTACAGCACGGCCTTTTGGGCGTGCAGGCGGTTGCCGGCCTCGGCGAAGATGGCGTCGGCGTTGGCCTCCAGCACATCGTTGGTGATTTCATAGCCGCGGTAGGCGGGCAGGCAGTGGAAGACGCTGGCGTTGGGCGCGGCCAGGCTCATGAGCTCCTTGTTGACCTGGTAGGGGAAGAAGGCCTTTTCCTTGGTGCCCTTTTCCGCCTCCTGTCCCATGGAGATCCAGGTGTCGGTGTTGACCACGGTGCAACCGCGCACGCCCTCTTCGGGGTCGGTGGTGCAGATGATGTTCGGGCAGTCCAGCTCATGGAGCACATGGGGCTTGGGGAGGGCCTGCTGCGGGCCCGCCAGCACCAGGGTGAATCCCAGGCGCTTGGCCGCCCACATCCAGGAGCGGCCCATGTTGTTGTCCACATCCCCGAAAAACGCTATCCGCATATCCTTCCACGAGCCGACGCCGTAGCGCTCCTCGATGGTGAGGAGGTCCGCCAGTATCTGGCAGGGGTGCTCGCGGTCGGTGAGCGCGTTGATGGTGGGCAGGCCGGAGTATTGGGCGAATTCCTCCACCTCCTCCTGGGCGTAGGTGCGGATGATGGCGCCGTGGATCATGCGGCCCAGCACGCGGGCGGTGTCGCGAATCGGTTCGCCGCGGCCCAGCTGGATGTCGCGCACGGAAAGGAACATCGGGCGGCCGCCCAGCTCGCTCACGCCCACCTCGAAGGAGACGCGGGTGCGGGTGGAGGACTTGGAGAAGATGAGCGCCCAGGTCTGCCCGGCGAGCGGCTGCTCGCGGTGCGCGCCGCGCTCCGCCTTCAAACGGTGTCCCAAGGCCAGCAGTTCCTTGATTTCATCAGCCGTCAACTCCTCTATGGAAAGCAGGTTCTTCATCTCTAATATCTGTTCAGCCCGCGCGGGGAAGCCCGCACCTTACCACTGCGCGGCAGTTTTGTAAAGCACGGAATCAGGCATGCCGGCGGCACACCCGTTCCGCGCCCCGCGGTTTCGCGGCCTGCCCTATTCCGCCAAACGTTCCACCACGGCCCGCCCCATACCGGCGGTATCCACGGGTTTCTCTCCCGCGATGGCCAGGTCTGCGGTGCGGATGCCATCGGCAATCACGCGGCGCACCGCGCGGTCCACGGCATCCGCGGCGGCGGTTTCATGGAAGGAGTAGCGCAGCATCATGCCCATGGAGAGGATTTGCGCGATGGGGTTGGCGATACCCTTGCCCGCGATGTCGGGCGCGGAGCCGCCGGAGGGCTCGTACAGGCCGAAGAAACCGCGCTCCGTCTTGGCACCGAGCGATGCGCTGGGCAGCATGCCCATAGAACCGCAGATCATGGCCATCTCGTCCGTCAGGATATCGCCGAAGGTGTTTTCCGTGACAATGACGTCGAACTGGCGCGGGTTGCGCACCAGTTGCATGGCGGCGTTGTCCACGTACATGTGGGAGAGCCGGACATCCGGGTATTCCGGGGCGAGGGCGTTCATCACGTCGCGCCACATCACGGAGGACGAGAGCACGTTGGCCTTGTCCACGCTGCACAGGGCCTTGCGGCGTCCGCGCGCGGCCTCGAACGCCACGCGGCCGATGCGCTCCACCTCGCTGCGCTTGTACACCAGGGTGTCGATGGCCATCACCTCGCCGTTGCGCTCGCCGTAGAACTTCGGCTCGCCGAAGTACATGCCGCCCGTGAGCTCGCGCACGCACAGGATGTCGAACCCGCCGGTGATAAGGCTCTCCTTGAGCGGGGATGCCCCCACCAGCTCCGGCATGCAGATGCCGGGGCGCAGGTTCGCGTACAATGAGAAATGTTTTCGCAAAGGCAGCAGCGCGCCGCGCTCCGGGCGCTCGTCCGGCGGCAGCGCGTCCCACTTGGGACCGCCCACGGAGCCGAACAGGATGGCATCCGCCGCCTCGCACGCCGCCAGCGTCTCGGCGGGAAGCGCCTTGCCGCAATGGTCGATGCCCGCGCCGCCCACATGGCACGCGGTGCGCTGCGTGGAAAAGCCGAACCGGGCTTCCAGCGCGTCCAGCACGAGCAAGGCCTGCTCCATCACCTCCGGCCCGATGCCGTCACCCGCCAACACTGCTATCTTGTATTGTTTCATGGCGGCTGGATGATACTACCTAAGGGATGAAGTGTCAAGTTGGCGTATGAACGCCGCCTGTGCCCCCAAGGCTCACCCGCACATGATTTCCAGGAGGGTGGCGGTGGTGGAGGAGGAGAGGGCGTGCATGGCGGCGGGTAGCTCCGCATGGGTGGATGCGGAGAGGTAGGCAATGCCGCAGGATTGCGCCCAGGCTTGCGCGGATTGGGCGTGCGCGCCCGCGATGGCATCGTGCGATGCCCCCTGCGCGGGCATGCCGGGCAGGGTGTTGAAGATGCGGCCGCCGCCGTTGTTGAGCAGGACAATGCGCAGGTTGTCGCGCTGCACGGCGTTCCAGAGGGCGTTCATGTCGTAGAAGAAGCTGAGGTCGCCGATGAGGCAGAGGCAGCGTGCGGGAGCGCAGGCGGCGGCGCATCCCACGGCGGTGGAGAGGGAGCCCTCAATGCCGCTGGTGCCGCGGTTGCAGCGCACGTGCACGCCGTCCGGCAGAGGGAACCGTTGGGCGAAGCGCACGGCGGAGCTGTTGGCCAGCTGCAGGGTGTCGCCGGGTTGCAGCAATTCCATTGCCGCGCGTGTTGCGGCAAGCGCGAGGTCGTGCTCGGCATCCGGCGCGGGCAGCGCATCCTCCGCGCGCTTCCACGTATCCGCGAACGCTGCATCCGCGCAGGGCGGCAGCGCGCGCAGGAAGTCGGCAGGCTGCATCTCCAGCACATGGGTGAGCGTGCAGAAGGTGTCGGCCACCGCGCCGTCCGGGCAGACGTGCCAGTGCTCCACCCTGTTGCGGCGGAGGTAT
>JAKSOT010000084.1 GCA_024405455.1 Akkermansia sp.
TACGCCCTGGGGATTTACGATTGACCCGTCTTCGCGCTGCGCGCTACGCCGAGGCAAGCAATTGACGATTTACAATTTGGAGAGTTCGCCGCGCCTCACGGCGCGGGTGGTGGGGGTATTGATTGGTGCCAACAAGCGCGGTTAGTAGGCGGGCGTTGATTCGGGCGCGCCTCGCGGCGCGGGTATAGGGCGGTACAAGAAGGCCCAGCCGTACGGCTGGGCCTTGATGAATCTTGTGCCGTAAGGCACCTAACTTACAAAATTGTCAATTGTAAATCATTGCCATCCCATAACGCTCCGGTAGCGGAGCGCAAACCCGCATGGTTGCGGGGTGTGGGTATGAAAAATCGAAAAAATCGGTTTAGAAATCCGCCCGCATGTCACCTGTAGGGCGGTGTGGGCCGGTGTGGGCGTGCGTATCTAACCACGCCCGTTCACGCCAACCAGGAAAAAGGCCCGTCCGGCAGCATGCCGGACGGGCCTTGGTAATCTTCGCGGCGCCTTGTCACGCCGAAGCTTTAGCGGAGGCGGAGCCTAACTTACAAATTGTAAATTGTAAATCGTCAATTGTAAATTAATTAGCGCCTGCGGCGCCTTGCCGCCAGGGCGGCAAGCGCAAGCAGGCCCAGCGTGCCTGTCGTCGGTTCGGGCGTGTCGCTCACCTTCTTCAGACCCCACTTGGTGCCATCGTTGTCCTGCACGATGATGAAGTCGCCCTTCAGACTGGTGCCGTCGTCTCCATAGGCATCGCGCACGAACTTGGAGTCGTACCAGACATCCGCATCGCTATATGTGATCTTCGTGCCGTCCACGGCGTTGACCATCCAGTGCGTTTCGCCGATTTCCATGAGATCCAGGGCCTTGATGGTGTCGGCATCCAGCCAGATGTTGTCACGCAGCGTCAGCTCGCTGCCCAGGTTCATGGAGCCGCCGTCCAAATCCCAGAAGGAGAAGTGGGACAGCACCAGGTTGGCGTGCAGAGTGCCGCCGCCCGCATGCAGAGTGCCGCCATAGTAGTAGTCCTCCGCCAAGGTCTCCGGGTCATACCCCACATACTCGGCGATGGTCACCGTGGCCTCCTTGGCGGCAGTCTCGGATTCGCCGAGCTTTTGCAGGAAGGTCACGTCCCTACCGGACTCGATGCTCAGTTCGCGCAGCGTCTGGGCCGCCTCGAGGTTGTCGATCTCAATGTCGCCGCCGTAAGCTATAACATCATCCAGCGTCTTGCCGACCACGCTGGTGAGCTTCAGGGAAACCGGGCCGAGGTTTGTAATCTCTTGCACCGCGAGCACGTTGTCCACCTGCACGTTCTGATCGGCGAAGCTGTCAACCACCATCTGTTGGGCTGTCACCCTCATCTTGCCGTTGTCGAGGCTGTAAACGGCTTCCTCGTTGCCCAGGTTGGAAACAACTACGCCGAGCCCCTTGCTGGAGAAGGTCACGTGGCTGTCCTTGGGCGTGTAGCCGCTCTCGTTGGTGAACGTGGCGGTCTCGCCGGACGCAATACCCACGGTGATGTTCTCCGTGCGGCCGGCGATGTTGGCGCTCTCCTCCACCTTCACCTTGCTGTTGTCGCTGATGGAGCCCTGGATGTCGAGCGTGCCGCCCTTCACCACGGTGTCACCCGTGTAGGTGTTGGCACCGGAAAGCGTGAGCGTGCCCTCGCCTTCCTTGATGAGCCCGCCTCCGCCGGAGAGGATGGAGCTGATGGTCATCTTGTTGCCGTTGGAATCAAAGATGACATTGCCAACCAGGGTTGCATTCTTGGAAACGGTCATGTCGGCGCCGGCCAGCACGCACAGGCCGTTCTCCAGGGTCAGGCTGCTGCCATCGTTGCCGTTGGTGATGCCACCGGCTCCCACCTGCAGGGTAAGGCCGTCCGTACCGTCGAAGAAGTACTTGCCGACGTTCTGGATGGTAAGCTTCTCGGTGTTGACGAGGCCCTTGCCGCCGACGACGTAATTCTCACCGCCGGTGGAAAGGCGCATGGTGTCCGCAACATTCAGCACGCCGTCCACGGTGAAGGAGCTCCAGCCCCAGGAGGCATTGAAGGTGTCCACATCCAGCACGCCGCCTTCGAGCACCGAAATCCTGGCAGCCTTGCCGGAACCATCGCCGCCTTGCAGGGTGCCGTCGATAACCGTGTGGCCGCCGATAATCAGCTCGCCGCTCCGGGCCAGCACGTCTCCGCCGCTGATCCGGGCGTCGGAACCGAAGGAAACGGTGCCGCCCACCAGGGAGAAGGCGTTACCCACGAAGGTGCCCTCGCCTGTGGTCACGAAGGAAGTGCCGTTGCCGCCCATGGCGGTGGCGGTGGTGGTCACCTTGGCGCCCGCGCCGATATCCAGCGTGCCGTTGTTGGTGATGGAGGTGATGTTGATGTTCTCGGAGCCGGCGAACGTGACGGTCTTGCCTGCTCCAATGAGCAGGGAATCCGCGTTCAGGGTGGTGGCGCCGTCCACGTTCAGGATGCCGGCACCGGTCACCGCGCCGAAGTGGGCGGTGGGGCCGGTGAGGGCCACGCTGCCCTGGGCGCCGTCACCCTCCATGAGGTGCAGCTCGGCAATCTTGTCGTCCGTGTCGGCGTCCAGCGTGCCGCCGTTCAGGTACACGGCCTGGAGGCCGCCGTGCGCGGAAGCCGCCTCGACAATGGAGGCCAGGTGTTCCGTGATTTCCGGCGCGTTCACGTAGAAGGCGGAGTAGGAGGTGCCGTTGAAGGTAACCAGGCCCTTGTTGTCGCCCTCCGTTGTCAGGGTGCCCGTATTCACCCCCCTGAGGAAGGTGGGATCGTTGGTCAGGACAACGCTGGCGTCGGCACCGTACGAGAACAGGCGCACCTTGGACTCCAGGTTCACGAAGCCGTTCTTGCCGGCGCCGTCAGAGCCGCCCACAAGCGTCTGCACGTCTTCGCCCTCGGAGGCCATGTGGGTCAAATCCACCGTCACGCCGTCCAGGGTGAGCGAGGAACCGCCACCCAGGGCAACGGCACCCGCGGTACCCATATCCAGCTTGTAGCCGGAGATGGTGTTGGTGGTGCCTTCAGCCACGGCAAGAGAGTCCACGGCTCCCACGGTGTGGGTGCCCAAGGCGAGCGTGCCGCCGGAAAGCGTCACCGCGCCCAGGACCATGCTCGTGTCAACCGTCAAATCGGCCGGAGCCACGGTCAGCACGGCGCCGTTGTTCACCGTCGCGCCGCGCAGGGTGCTGTCGGTGTTCTTGAGGGTGACGTTGTATCCCACCGCGAGCTCGGCATCCGTGAAGATGTTCTGCACGTTGTTCTGGGCACTGTTGAAGGTCACCTTAACCTGGCTGAGCGTGTAGTCGGCGCTGCCGATGCCGTACAGGGTGCCGGCCTTGCCGGTGTTCGTCATCTTGATGGTGGCGCCGTTGCCCAAGCCCACCGCCGTAATGGCAGCCGGCATCACCACGGTGCCGCCCTGCTCCAGCAGGATGGCGTTGGCGGGGCGCATCCACAGGTTGCGGCCGGCGATATCAAGCGCGGCGCCGGCTTTCACGGTGATGGTGGAGTTGGCCTCTCCCCTGCCGGTGGCAAGGTCCAGCTCGCCGTTGCTCAAGCGGGTGGTGCCGCCGGCTATCGTCACCTGCGCAAAGGACGTGGAGAAGCCGCCCTTGAACTCGGCGTTGCCGCCGAAGGTCAGGGCAACGTTCGTGGGCGCGCTGTTGCCGTCCAGCGCCAGCTTGTTGTTCACAGTGAGACCGCCGTCAAAGGTGGTGTCGGTGTTGCTCTTCAGGTTCAGGGAATTGACCGCCACGGATTTCTTGAACACGGTCTTGAAGGAACCCGTGCCGTCGCCGACCTCAAGGTTCAGCGTGCCGCCGGTGCGGTTGAACTGGGCATTCACCTCCTCGGCACCGGCAAAGACGGCCGTCACGGTATAGCCTGTCGTCAGGTTCAGGGCGCCGTTCCACTGGGAGATGTCGCCGCTGAAGACGAGTCTCTGGGAGATATTCTTTCCGGGAGCGTTGTACGTGAAGGAGCCATCGCCGGAGATACCGCCGGCAAAGGTGTAGACGCCGGACGAGTACCCGTTGTTGAAGGTCACGCCGTCACCGCTCAACACCAAGTGCGTGGCAAAGGTGTTTGCTCCCGTCAGGAAGAAGCCCGTGACACCATCCAGCTCAACGGAGGAATGCGCGTTGCCGTAGCTGTCCGGGTTGATATCCTCAAAGTTGGGAACGCCGCTGATCTTCACCGTGCCGGTCCATGTATCGACACCCGACACATTGCCCAGGGCGGTTGTTCCGGTCCCCAGCGCGTACGTGCCGGAGCCGGCCAGGATCATGGCATCCGCAGACCCGCCCTGCAGCAGCACGCCGCTGTCGAGGGTGACGGTCTTGCCCGCGGCGGAAATGCCGGTGGTAGATACCGTGCCCGTGCCGTTGATGGTGAGGGAGGCGTTGTCACCCTCAACCGAAATGGCGCTGGCACTGATATGGGCGTTGTCCAGGGTGAAGGTGTAGGCGTCCTTCACGGTCACATTGCCGGTCTGGAGCGCGGAGTTCACCGCGATTTCCTTCACGAATTGCTCCTCTGCGGAAGCGTTGAACACGGCATTGGAGTTGCTGGAGGAAACGTAGTTCGCATCTACGCCGTTCTTCTGCCAGCCCGCGGCACCGTCCGCCCACTCGGTGGCGGTACCCTGCCACACGTAGTCCACGAAGGTGGAGTAGGAGATGACGCCGTTGCCGAAGGTCCAGCCGTAGTCGGAGGCCTGGCCCTCACCACGGAACCCGGTGATGTTGTTCACCGTGTATCCGTACTGGCTCAAGTCTGCCGTGCCGCCGTTCACGAGCGTGTACGTGTGCGTGGCCGTATCCTCTTCCAGCAGGGAGAGGTCGAACACCGTGCCGCTGGAGAAAGTCACCGTGCCGTTGGTGTTCGTGAAGCCGCCTTGCGTGAAGGTGAGCGTGTGGGCGCCGCTGAAGGCAACCGTGCCGCTGTTGTCCACCGTGGCTCCCGTCGCCATGGTGAAGTTCCCGTTCACGGTCAGCGTGCCGATGTTCGCCAGGGAGGCCGCGGCAGCCAGCGATACGCCGCCGACCGAGGACACTCCCGTGTTGGTCCAGGCACCGCCTGCGGTCACAGAGCCGGTGACGGCGGCTGCCGCCGTGGTCAGCGCGCTGCCCGCCGCCGTGCTCACGTTGCCGGTGATGGTGGAGGCTCCCTGCAAGTCGAGCGAGCCGCTCTGGAGGGTCAGGTTTGTCACGTTGACGGTGTTGTCTACGGTCAGGCGACCGGTGGCGCCCATATTGACGGTGAGGGCGTTGGAAACGGGGTTGCCGTTGTTGTAGAAGGGCTTCAAGTCACCCACGGTCAGCTCTGCCGCCGTGGCGTCCGGCGCGGCCTGGATGGTTGTGGCGTTGCGCACCTCGAAGCGGTCAATGTGGTTTTCCACCCCGGACACCGTGATGGTGGTGCCATACGCGTTGAATCCGCGCTCGCCCTCCTTGGTGACAACCTTCGCGTAGCCCTTCAGGGTGAGGTTGGTGGTCATGGTGGCGCTGCCGGAGTTGTTGAGCAGGAGAGTGGCCCAGTGGGCCTCCGCCTCGTCCTGGCCGGCCGCGCGGCCCTGCATGATGATGGCGTCGGTGGCGGGGTTGTTGTAGCCGAACACGTCGTTGTGTCCGCCGTTGAGCGCTTCGAACGTGGAATCCGCGCCAATGCTGATGTTGCCGCTCACGCAGCCGGCGCTGCTGTCAACGCCAAGGGCCGATACATATCCGCCGTTGTCGATCTCCAGGGCGGTGAGCGTGTGCGTCAGCTGCCCCAGGGCCAGCTTGCCGCCGTCCACCTTGATGGCGCCGGCGCTGTTCAGGGCGGAGCCCAGGGTCACGGTCTGCGTGCCGGTGACGGTGAGAACCTGGCCGCTGCCCAGCCCGCTGATGCTGCCCAGCGTGGTGGCGGCGGTGGCGTTCACCGTTGCGCTGGCACCTTCCGCAAGCGTCAGGGCCACCGTGGCGGCCTCGTCCATGTTCACCTGCGTGCCGTTGTCCATGTGGATCTTGCCCAGGGTTGTCCCGGGCGCCTGCGCAAGCGCATACGCCTTGTATGCGGCGAAGCTGGGCGTCTCAGTCGCGTCCGCGTTCACGTACAGGGCGGTGTAGTCGGGCGTGGCGGGCTTCGTGAACACGCCGTTGTTCTGTACAACTTCCGTCGTCACGTCTTGGTCGGCGTCGCCGAACAGGAAACGGGCACCGTCGGTGTTCAGCGAGGAACCTTCCCCGGTCACGGTATACACGGTGATGGTGGCGTTGTAGCTGATGAAGCCGTTCGCCGGGTCACTCCCCGCCAGATGCTTCACGCCTTGGGCATCGGTGTAGTACGTTATGGAGCCGGGGTCCTGGGGAATCGCGCCAATGGCGTAGTCGCCCGCGAGCGTGAGCGTGCCGCCCTCCACGGTGATGGAATCGTGCATCGTGTAGCCGGTGATGGTCTGCGCGCCCGCGCCGGTCTTCACCAGCTTGCCGCCCACGGACAGCGTTCCCGTGTAGGCGTGCGAGCCCCCGGTCACATTGAGCGTCAGGTCGTTCAGGCCGGTGATGGTGGCTCCGCCGTCAAGGCCGCCCACTGTCAGCTTGCCCGTGCCGGTAAAGGCGGCCGTGCCGCTGGTCAGCGTCATCTGGCCGATGGTGGTGTCCGCGCCCAGGTTGAACTGCATGGTGTGGCCGGTCTTGATATCCAGGGAGAGGGAGCGGAAGCTCACCTCTTGGCTGCCGGTGTTGATGATGACCTTGTCCTTGGCATCGCCATTGTTGTGGGCGTAGCTAATGTCGCCCGTGAACTTCAGGTCGCCATCGGAGAGGGAATCGATGGTTAGGGTCATCCACTGGTTGCCGCCTTTCACTGTGCTCAGGGTGCCGGCGCCCACCAGTTTGTTGAACTTGAACTGGGAGTTCCAGTTGTTGCTGAGGTTCAGCGTGCCGTCTATCTTGGTGGTGCCGGCAAACACGAGGTTTTGTTCGGTGATGTCGTCAATACGCACCGTGCCGGTCTTGCCGCTCTCCACGGTAAGTCCGTTGATGGCGGAGGACGCGTTGGCCGCGTAGAGGATTGTGCCGCCGTCCAGGACAACGTGGGAAAGGGAGCTGATGTTAACGGTATGGCTCTCGGCGCTGCCTATATACAGGGTGGCGTCCTTGACAATCAACCCCGCCGTTGCCTGGGTCGTGGTGCCGTTGGACAGCGTCAGGTTGCTGTCCAGCAGGATAGCGCCGTCGCCGGTGACCTTCTGCCCCATCAGGGTTGCAGCGGTGCCTTTCAGGACGGTGCCCGCACCCAAAGCCAACCCTGCACCGTTGTTGAGGGCCAGGGAGCCGATGGTCGCCGTGCCGGCGCCGTTGATGGAAAGGTTGCTGTTAAGCGTCACCGTTTGCGCCGCAAGGGAGCCGCCTGTGACATTGAAGGTGTAGCCCGGCTCGTCCACCGTCACACCCTTGACTACAATTGCGGAATTGATGGCGACATCCTTGCCGCCGGCGCTGCCGAACACAACGCTGTCGCCGTTGCCGCTGATGAAGGTGGCGGGTTCGCCGTTGAGCGTCCAGCCGGCGTCCAGGTTCTCCCACGCGCCGTTGTTGCCGCCGTTCCAGGTAAGGGTGGCAGCCGTGTAGCCCTTCATCGTGTAGTCCACCACCCAGTTCTTGCCGTCCAGGCGCAGCTTGGCGGCGTTCTCCTGGCCGGTGGTCGTCTCGTCGCCCAGAAGCACGTTTGAGGTGTTGATGATACGGTAGGTGTCCACGTTGGAGAGGGCAATGGCGTTGTTGCTGGTGAGCACCGTCTTGGACACCTTGACGGAATCGCTCAACTCGCGGCCAATGATTTCCTTCTCGTAGGACTTGGTATTGTTCACCACGAACTCGAGGTTCCAACTTCCGCCGCCGGCCTTGGTGACGCTGCCGTTGGAGTTGGTGATGTTGATGATGCCGTTCTCTCCGATATGCCAGTTCTCGTATTTGTTGCCGTCGGAGATGTTCATGTTGTTGCTGCCGGTCAAGTTGAACGTGCCGTCAACGTAGATGTTGGCCGCAGCCGTTGCTTCCGTGTTTTTCAGCTTTTGGCTGTAGGACGTGGTCAGCTCGGAACCTTCCTCCACGTAGACGGAGCCTGCCCACCGGCCCAGCAAGCTGTTAGCCGTCACAATGGAGTTGTTGATGACCTTGATACCGCCGCTGTCGGAGGTGTCGATATTGCCATCCACGTTGGTCAGCGTCACATTCGCGCCGTCGAACACAAGGACGGGGCCCAAGTTGTTGCTGCGTGCAGGTTTGCCGTTGGTCCAGTTGGCATCGGTGCGGGAGTCCGTGGTTCCGGCTCCGCCGGTCCACTGGTGTACCGTTCCGCCGTTCTGCGGCAGGGTGTAGGGGGTGACGGTTTCACCGATAGTGCCGGAATACGCCGTGGAAGAAACAGCGGCGAGGGCGGCGATGAGGGCCGCCTGGAGCTTGTTGGGGAGTCTAAGTTTCATGATGGTTGCTTAGGTTCGAGGTTGATTTTTCGGTTGATGTCGAAGTGGTTTCCGCATGCTACACACACGCGAGATGTGCGGGAAGTATACAGCATTCCCAAACCTTATGCAAGCCCAATCTTGCAAAAAAGTTGAAAAATTTATCGGTTGCGGCAAATTCCGCGAAAATCCGCCAAATTCTGCAATGGGGTGCCGTAGGCGGCGCTGGAAGCATTTTCAATGCGTTGCGCGCCCCAACAGTCCTACAGTATTGGGAATACTGTAGTTGGATTTACCCGCCGCCCTGGCGAGCTTTGGCGTGAACGGGCGTGGTTGGTCTGCGAGCGTTGGCGCTAATCCACCCCGCGCGGAGGCGGGGTTCCGTTAGTTGTAAGTGCGGAGGGGAACACCCCCCAGGCTCCCGCCTGGGGCTAAATTTGAGTTCGCCACCGGGTGGCTCAAAAGTTAGCCGCGCCTACCGGCGCGGAACATAGACGATGTCATTGACGCAAGCGTCAATGACGGAACGATACGCCTCCGCATCCTCAATGTAGATTTCATTGGATGCCGTTTCGTGAAAGCGTTTCAACCGCTCTAGCTCCTGCTCCGCGGTTTCGCGGGTGTGGTGTCGCGCCTGATTGGCAATGTAATGCACCACATCCTTGCGGATGGACGCGCTCACGGAGAAATAGCCGTAGCCCTGCTGCCACGAAAAACCGGAATAGCAGCGGTTGGTGGTCTTGAGCCACCGTGATGAAACGGCCTTGAGTGTGCGTACGATATCCGCCGGTGCCTTGTCCAAGGGGAAATTGCCGAGCAGATGGATATGGTCCTCCACGCCGCCGACCACCGGGCATTGAATCTTGTTTTCCCTCGCCAGGGTCGCCAAATATGCGTGAACTTTATTCAAATCGCACGGCCTGATGGTTCGTTTGCCCGTATGGAACACGATATGCACATGGTTTTGGTAATAGGTGTGGCTCATGCCTAGAATCCTACCAAACAAGGCCTTCCCGGTCAACCGCCCAATTCATCCTTCCTCCCCTCCGCGCGACCCGCGCCTAATTCAACCCTCCCCACAGGGAGGGTGTCCCAAATTTAGCCCCAGGTGGGAACCTGGGGGGCATCCCCGCGTGCGTTGCAATTAACGGAACCCCGCCTTGCGCGGGGTGGATACACGCCAAAGCCCGCTTACTACCTGTCTCGGCGTAGCGGAACGCGAAGACGGAATCGCGCTCGTTGGCGCCAATCATTGCATACCAAACCCGTCATTCTCCCAATTTCATTGGGTCGCGCGCGGCGAATTTCCTTGCCATGTCGTGCGGGGTTGGAGTATGCTGTGAGCATGATGAAATGGTTTTTCAATTTGGGATTGGCGGCGGCGTCCGCCATGGCGTGCCTGGCGGCCACGGATTTGGCGGAGCCGATCAGGAGCGGCGAGCTGTGGAAGCTGGACAAGGATGAACTGGGCGCGAAGTTCATGCGCGGGGTGCGCTATTCCCTCGTGGATGACAGCACGCTGCGCGTGGATGCGGCGAACACCCTCACCATCGGCAAGATAGCGCCCGCGGAGATGGTGTTCAAGATGGACGGCGACCACCTGGCGAGCATCCAGGTCATCATCTACAACAAGGGGGACGACGGCGCGCTGCCGCAGGAGGCGTTCGAGAACAAGGTGAAGGAATCCGTGGCGGCGGTGGAGGAAGTGGTTGGCGCGCCCGGCAAGGCCGGCAAGGGCTCCGAGAAGGAGACGGGCATCAAGACCCGCGCCTGGGACTGGGAGTGGGAGACCGGCGCCATCCACCTGGACAGCGGCTCCACCGGCGGCTCATCCAAGAACAAGAAGAAGCCCGGCACCCCCTTCACCGCGGAATTCATCCGCCTGAACCTGGGGCCTGACGCCGCTGCCATCGAGACCGGCGGCGCGCGCGACGCCGTGGCCCACAGCGAGCTCAAGAAGAACGTGCGCCACGAGGAGAACGGCGACGT
>JAKSOT010000085.1 GCA_024405455.1 Akkermansia sp.
CCAAGAAGCCTGTGGCCAAGAAGCCTGTGGCCAAGAAGCCTGTGGCCAAGAAGCCCGTGGCCAAGAAGCCCGTGGCGAAGAAGCCTGTGGCGAAGAAGCCTGTGGCGAAGAAGCCTGTGGCGAAGAAGCCTGTAGCCAAGAAGCCTGTAGCCAAGAAGCCTGCGGCCAAGAAGCCCGTGGCGAAGAAGCCCGTGGCGAAGAAGCCTGCGGCCAAAAAGCCCGTGGCAAAAACGCCTGCAACCAAGAAGCCGGTTGCAGAGAAGCCTGTAGCCAAGCAGCCTGCGGGGACTCACAAGGCGCCGCGTCCTTCCCGCAGCCGCGCCAAGGTTGACAAGAGCCTGAAACCCATTTACAAGGTTTCCGCAAAACAGCTGCAAGAGTTCTTCCCCGACGACAACACCCTCAAGACGGCGTTCAAGATTCTGCTCACCCTTGCCAAGAAGAACAAGGGGTGGGTGCGCGATGAGGATATCGCCTCCTCGCTGCCGGCCGACATGGCGGAAGACGATGACATACCGCGCCTCTTCGAGCACCTGCACGAGTTGCGCATCGAGGTGAAGGGGGGCGACGACAACGAGCTGGCGGAAAGCGCATCCTCCCTGGACACCCCCGCCGCCCAGGAGCGCATGAAAGAGCTCATCCGCCAGGCCCAGGAACAGGGCAACTACCTCACCTACGACGACATCAACGACGTGCTGCCGCAGGGCGTGGTGGAAGCCGGCGACTTCGATGAAATCATGCTGCGCATGCGCAGCATGGGCATCGACATCATCGATGCCGCAGACGTGGAAACCTACCGCGAGCGCCAACGCTTGAGCGACGGCAACGAGGAAACCGCCGCCGAGAAACTGGACGCCAAGATGGACATCCTCGACGACCCCGTGCGCATGTACCTCAAGCAGATGGGGCTCAAGGAGCTGCTCTCCCGCGAAAAGGAGGTGGAAATCTCCCGCCGCATCGACCAGGCGGAAAGCAGCCTGCTGGAAATCCTGCACAAATTCGGCGTGGTGGCCGAGTTCTACTGCGACGTGGCAGACCGCATCCGCTCCAGCCAGGAGCGCTTCGACCGCGTGGTGTCCGACAAGACCATCGAGCACCGCGACAAGTACACGGAGGCCCTTCCCCCGCTCATCAACAAGGTGAAAGCCAAGCACGAGCATGTGTCCCGCCTCTACAAGCACCTGCACGACGCCCGCAGGCGCAAGCGCGGCGTGGCCGCCGCCCAGGCCGCATTCGACGAGGCCCTTGCCGAGCTGGTGGCCCTCTACCCGAACTTCTGCTTCAAGGGCAAGGTCTTCGAGGACTTCGTCACCCAGCTCAAGGACTACCGCGTGCGCGTGGTCAAGCTGCTCAACCAAATTGAGAAGGCTCCCAAGGACACGCACCTGAAAGACGCGCTGGCGGAGTACGAAATGCGGCTCTGGATGCCGGCGGACGAGCTCAAGGCCAACGCCAGGCTCATGCGCCAGAGCATGAAGGAGGCACAGGAGGCCAAGAAGGAAATGATCGAGGCCAACCTGAGACTCGTCATTTCCATCGCCAAGAAGTACACCAACCGTGGGCTGGCGTTCCTGGACCTCATCCAGGAGGGCAACATGGGGCTCATGAAGGCGGTGGAGAAGTTCGAGTACCGCCGCGGCTACAAATTCTCCACCTACGCCACCTGGTGGATTCGCCAGGCCATCACCCGCTCCATCGCAGACCAAGCCCGCACCATCCGCATCCCGGTGCACATGATAGAGACCATCAACAAGCTCATGCGCGTGCAGAAGGGGCTGGTGCAAACCCTGGGGCGCGAGCCCACCCCGGAGGAAATCGCCGCATCCCCGGATTGCGACATGACCGTGGAAAAGGTCCGCAATGTGCTCAAGATGGCCCAGCAGCCCATCTCCATGCAGCAGCCCGTGGGCGATTCCGACGACACCTCGTTCGGCGACTTCCTGGAGGACAAGAGCGCGGAAAACCCCATGGACGGGGCATCCTTCAACTCGCTTCGCGACAAGATAAGCGACGTGCTCAACACGCTCAACTCCCGCGAGCGTTCGGTCATCGAGCAGCGCTTCGGCCTGAAGGACGGCACCCCGCACACCCTGGAAGAGGTGGGACGCCAGTTCAACGTGACACGCGAGCGTATCCGCCAAATCGAGGCCAAGGCCCTGCGCAAGCTGCGCCATCCCTCCCGCATCGGCAAAATCACCGGCTACCTGCCGGAGTCGTCCGAGGGCTGATTTTGCCGTTGCCACGCATTTTCCGGGCACATTCCCCAAACCGGGGAATGTGCCCGCTTTTTTCTCCTTTTTTTTGAGAAATCGCGCATTTTGGGGGTGACTTCGCGCGCGTGGTGTGATATAGTACACGCAAAGCATGAGAAAAGCGTTTTATCGCCTTGCGGCCCTTTCCCTGGCAGTCCCCGTGGTCCTGTCCGGCATTCCTGCGGCCTCTGCGCAGGAGGATGCGGACGGCATCGTCACGCGGGAGAATTCGCGTCGGCAGCTCCAGCTGCAAGATGCCATGATGCAGGTGCAGGAGGCGCGCACGGCCTACGAGAACAAGCGTTACACGGATGCGGAGGAACACTACCGCAACGCCCTGGCGGTCATCCCCAAGGTGGAAGCCACCGAGCAGCACGTGCAGTTCATCAAGGACAGCCTGTCCGACGCCCTGATAGCCAAGGCCATCGACTACCGCTCCGTGGGCCGCACGGAGGAGGCCGTCTCCTTCCTCAAGGAGGCCGTGCAGCTTTCCCCCACCAACACCCGCGCCAAGGGCGAGCTGGCCATGACCGCCGACCCGCAGCGCACCAACCCCGCACTCACCCCGCAACACGTGGGCAACGTGGAGGAGGTGGAGCGCCTGCTCACCCTAGCCTACGGCTACCTGGACCTCGGCAAGTACGACGAGGCCGAGCAGGCCTTCCGCCAGGTCAGCAAGATCGACGCCTACAACATCGCCGCCCAGCGCGGCATCGAGGCCGTCAACAAGCACCGCGCACGCTACAACAAATCCTCCCGCGACCAGGCGCGCGCCAAAGCCATGGAAGACGTGGACGCCACCTGGAACGACGAGCATCTGGAGCAGGGCGTGGCGCCCCTGCCGATTGACACGGATACGGCAAGCACGGCCTCCGTCGCATCGGAGGCGAACGGCGGGCTGATCGTGGAGGATGCGGTGGAGGAAGCCCGCGTGTCCCACGCGCTGGACGACATGCGCCTGCCGCACATGGTGTTCGACGAGGCGGGCATCCTGGACGTGGTGGACGCGCTGCAGGCGCAGGTGAAGCGCTACGAGCGGGAGAACCCCACCGGCGGCCGCAGCATCAACATCACCACGGATTTCGGCCCCGTGGGCTCCCCCGGCTACAACGCCATCATGGAGAAGCGCGTGACACTGAACCTGACGGACGTGACGCTGCGCAAGATGCTGGACCTGCTTTCCCGCCAGCTTGGGCTGTCGTACTACCTGACGCCGCTGGGCGTGGAGCTGGCGTACTCCGGGCGTGATTTCGGCCCCATGGTGGAGCGCGTGTACTCCGTGCCGCCGCACTTCTTCGACCAAAGCGAGAACGAGGGGGAAGAACCGAGCGACGACGACTTCACCACCGCCTCCACCCGCATGGTGGTAAAGCGCATGAATCCCGTGAAGGTGCTCAAGGACATGGGCATCTCCTTCCCGGAAGGCTCCAACGCGCGCTACGATTCCAACAACCGCCGCCTCACCGTGCGCAACACCGTGCACAACCAGGAGGAGATTGAAAACCTCATCGCCACTCCGCTCAAGGACAACAACAACTCCGTCATCCTCAACGTGGTGGCCGTGGAAGTCAGCGAAACCGACCTCAAGGAGCTCGGGTTCGACTGGCTCATCAACATGAACGTCTCACCCAACGGCAACTCCATCCTCAGCGGCGCCGGTGCCAAGACCCTCTCCCAGCTCACCGGCCTGCCCATGGCCAGCCTGGGCGGGCAAGACAACATACCCAACAACGCGACGCCCGACCCCAACATCCCCGTCATAGGCGGGCTGCGCTCCGGCGACGAGGCCATCGGCTCCTCCAGCTTGGACCGCCTGATAGAGCGCGGCAGCGTGGGAGAATTCAACAGAACCGTGACCGACAAGCCCAAGGCGCCGGGCATCCTGACGGTGCGCGGTGTGTGGGGCGCGGGAGACGTGGCGGTCATCATGCGCGGCCTGGACCAGAAGAAGGGCGCGGACATCATGGACAACCCCAAGATGATCTTCACCCCCGGCATGGAGGAGCAGGTGGTGTTCGCCAACGTGCGCGAGATGTACTACCCGGAATCCTACGAGGCCCCGCAAATCAGCTCTTCCTCCGCCAACATGGGCAATAACAACAACGGCCAGGGCGGCTTGGGCGGCCGGAACCAGATGCAGTCCACCATGGCCACAGGCGCCCATCCGGACAGCTTCCTGCGCTTCGGCATGAGCGAGGATGCCGTGGGCGGCGTGGGCTCCATCCTCCAGGTCCACAGCGCTGAGGTCTCTGAGGACGGCCAGTCCATCACCATCGCACTCACCGTCACCGTCAATGAATTCGAGGGCTTCGTCAACTGGGGCTCCCCCATCGATTCCTACATGTGGGGTCCCGGCGCCGGGTTGAACGCCAACGGCAACCTCAACCAGCAGCTCACCAGCTTCCGCCTCACGGAGAACCGCATCCTGCAGCCCATCTTCAAGCGCCGCATGGAGAACACCAAGATCACGCTGCTGCCCGGCTCCGTGGTGGTCATCGGCGGTCTGCAGGAGTCCAAGATGGTGCGCTTCGAGGACAAGCTCCCCATCCTGGGGGACCTGCCGCTGGTAGGACGCCTGTTCCGCTCCGAGGGCCAGGAGAACACGCGCCGCGCGCTCATCTTCTTCGCCAAGGTGGATGTGGTGGATCCCACCGGCAAGAACCCCAACACCGGAGAAACTCCCGGTTCCTTCTTCGCCAGCCAAAACTAACCCTGCAATTACCTTCATGTCCAAGAAAACCGACGACAAATACGCAGACGAGCCGACGCAAGTCCGCAGCATCATCAAGCAGCTCAACAACGACAAGCCCTCCAAGGTGAAATCCAAGGAGGTGGTCATCCGCGCGGACGGCACCAAGGTCATACGCGTCACCAAGAAGCGCAGGGTGATGCTTTCCGAATCCGACAAGAAGCGCAAGGGGCGCAAACAGTTCCTGGTAGCCCTGCTGATAGTCTTCCTCCTCACGGTGGCCGGGCTGGGGCTCTTCTTCATCCGCATGGCAACCATGACGGGTGAATCCTACGTGGCCAAGCAGGCGGCAGAGTTGAAGCAGCTGTGGGGGGCCAGCGATTTGCGCGTGGTGGGCAACGGCGTGAGCGGCGACGGCTTCCACCTCGATTCCCTCACCATCACCTTCCCGGAATCCTCCATGGTGCAGCGGGTGGAGATGAACGGCATAGAGGCGGGGCTTGATTCCTCCACCTTCTTCTCCGGGCACCTCACGGGCGACCTCGTGCGCGTGAAGCGCATCTTCGTCTACCTGCGCGAGGATGCCAAGAAGCTCTCCTTCCCCATCCGCCAGGGAGAGGATTTGTGGGACTTCCGGCGCGTGGAGTGCGAGGACTTCAACCTCTGCTTCGGCGAGGGCGAGAAGTCTCCCGTGTCCGTTGAGCACAGCTACGCCTACATGTACTACCCGAACAACGCCTACCGGGACGAGTGCGTGTTCTGCCTGAAGGACGGCCTGCTCAAGATGGCAGGCTGGAAGAAGATACACATCTCCAACGGCAAGTTCAGCGTCTCCCGCGTGGCCATTGAGGATTTCGCCCTGGAAGGCACCACGGACACCACCGCCGGGAAGATGATGGAATCCGCCGTCACACGCCTGGGAATTTACGGCAGCATCCTGGACCAGGGCCAGCTGGCCGGGCCGTTCACCTTCGATTCCGACAACATGCCGCTCACGGAGTTCACCTCCGGGCGCGTCCAGTTCTTCATGTCGGCCAAGACGCGCGCCGTGCCGCGCGCCAAGGAGGAATCCAAGGCCCTTGTCACCCTGCCCATCAACCATCCGGAACCCCAGTTCCGCGGAGACTTCCCCGTCAAGGAGCTCTCCATCACGGAAATTCCCGCCATCTTCAAGCTCATTGAGCACATTGAGCCCCAAAGGCGCAAAACCTACACGCCGCCCACCATCCATGAGGCGCTCATCCAGCTGGACCATGTGGACGACGCCATCACCATCCGCATTGAGGATGGCCGGGCCGTGGAGCGGGACGTTCTGGAAATCAAGTGCGACCTCAGCGTGGATGAGCTCAACACGCTCAAGGGCAGCATGTCGTTCGGCCTGCCCGCCGTGTACACCCATGCGGAATACCCGGACGGCATGGCGGATCCCATCCTGATGGAGGCGGACGGCATTGCATGGCTGACCACGCAGGTGAGCGGGCCCGCCAACCACCCGCAAGACGACAGCGACATTCTGGAAGCCCGCGCGGCGGAAGCCCGCAAGTCCCGCCCGGCGCGCATTCCCTTCGAGCGCATCGATGTGGACAACCTGGTGGAGCAGATGCGCGCCTCCAGGAATACGCAGGACAGGCGTGAACCCGGTTCCCAGAAGGATTTCGACCTGGACAAGAGGGACAAGGACAACCCCTTCGAGACGGAACAGGAGCGCGAGCAGAAATCCCAGGCTCCGACCATCGATAGCGGGATGGAGGACGACATGCTCACACCGCTTTCCCCGTTCTAAGGCCGGCTGATGGACACCAGGGATACAGAGCTGCGCAGCGCATGGTGGTCACGCCTGGCGGGGCACCTGCTCTGGTTTGTGGTGACCCCGTTCTGCATGACGCTGCGCAAGCGGTTCATCATAGCGGAGGACGAGAAGCCCCTGCACCCCGGCAGCGAGCCGGTGATTGTGGCCTTCTGGCACAACCGCAGCTTTGTGCCGGCGCATTTCTACAAGTACGTGCTCAAGGGCACCGCACCCATGTGCCTGCTCAGCAGCGCCAGCAAGGAGGGAGCCATGATGGACGCCCTTATTGGCCACTACGGCATGCGTACCGTGCGCGGGTCCAGCCGCCGCCGCGGCATCGCCGCCTTCAAGGAAATGATCCGCGTGGTGCGCGCAGGGTACTGCATGGCCATCACCACGGACGGCCCCAAGGGACCCATCTACAAATCCCATGCGGGCGTGGTGAAGCTGGCCTCGCTCACCGGGCTGCCCGTTGTGCCCGTGTGCGTGGACATGCCGCGCTGCTGGCGCGCCATGAAGGCGTGGGACAGGTTTGCCGTGCCGGTTCCGTTCTCGCGCGTGGACGTGCGCTGGGGCAGCCGCATCATTGTGCCCGCCGGGCTGGAGGACGATGCGCTCAATGAGTACGCCGAACGCTTGGACGCCGCCCTGAGCCACGGCCGCCCGGACTTCGAGCCCTTGGATGATTTCCAACAAAAGCAATAGATATGACACCGACATTGATTGATGGAAAGGAAGTGGCCAACCGCGTGCGCGAGGGCCTGAAGGCCGAGATTGCAGAACTCACCGCCGCCGGGCACACGCCGGGGCTGGCCGTGGTGCTGGTGGGGGAAGACCCCGCCTCCCAAGTGTACGTGGGCTCCAAGGTGAAGGCCTGCGCGGAGCTGGGTCTCTACTCCCAGAAGTGGGCCCTGCCCGCCGAGACCACCCAGGAGGAGCTGGTGGAGCTCATCCACAAGCTCAACGCAGACGACCGCATCCACGGCATCCTGGTGCAGAGCCCGCCCCCGCCCCACATCGACGAGGAAGCCGTCATCCTGAACATCGACCCGCGCAAGGACGTGGACGGCTTCCACCCCGTGAACGTGGCCAAGTTGGTGCTGGAGGAGGAGGAGGGCTTCGTTCCCTGCACGCCGCTGGGCTGCATGGAGCTGCTCAAGGCGTACGGCGTGGAGACCGCCGGCAAGCACGCCGTGGTGGTGGGCCGCAGCATGATTGTGGGCAAGCCCATGGCCAACCTCCTGGTCGCCAAGAAGGCCAACGCCACCGTCACCATCGCACACTCCCGCACCAAGGATTTGCCCGGCCTCTGCCGCACCGCGGACATCATCGTGGCCGCCGTCGGACGCCCGGAGATGATCAAGGCGGACTTCGTGAAGGAGGGTGCCGTGGTCATCGACGTGGGCATCAACCGCATCCCGGACGCCACGCGCCCGCGCGGATACCGCATCGTGGGTGATGTGGACTTTGCGGCCGTGAAGGACCGCTGCTCCTACATCACGCCCGTGCCGGGCGGCGTGGGCCCCATGACCATCGCCATGCTGATGGCCAACACGGTGAAGGCCTGCCGCCAGCTCACGCGCTGAGCCATGCGTGCGCCGTTCCCCATTCTTGCCGTGCATGCCGCGCTGCTCCTGCCGGCGGCATGCACGGGCGTGGACGGCCACGCCAGGGTCACCCGCACCGCGCCGCCGGAACTCACCGCGCAAAACGCCCTCAACGCCGCCGCCTACTACGGCAGCGCGGAATTCAAGCTCCAGCACGAGGACCCGCGCGTGCCGGAAGACTACGCCGAATTCAAGCGCATCTCCATCTACCCCCTCACCTACAAGGTCTGGAAAAGCCCCGCGCTCATGAAGGCCGCAGGCCCCCGCCGCGTCCTCATCGATTTGCAGATGCAGCGCGGCTTCCTCTATGTGAACGACCAGGTGGCCATGGACTTCCCCGTCTGCTCCGGCAAGGAGGACGGCACGCCGCGCGGCTCCTACACCGTGCTGGAGAAGCAGGTGCACCACACCTCCAACCTCTACGGCGTCTCCATGCCCTACTTCATGCGCCTCACCTACGACGGCATCGGCATGCACGTGGGCCACGTGGGGCGCTCCCCGCTCTCCCACGGCTGCATCCGCATTCCCCGCGCCGCCTGCGTTCCCCTCTACAACAACATTCGCACCGGAACCCCCGTGGAGGTGCGGTGACACCGCCTCTTGCGCACGCGCAGGAACGGGTGTATGATGGAGAGCATGAAACCCATGGACATGATGGGCGGGGCGTTCGGGCTGGAACTGCCGGTGCACGACAACTTCCCGTACCGGCAGTGCGCCGCGTGCGCATTCGTGAACAGCGGGCGCAGCGCGCTGCAGGTGATTTTGCAAAACCTGCCCAAGCCGCGCCGCGTGCTGGTGCCGCGCTTCATCTGCGACACCGTGCTGCAGCCCCTCAAGCGGCTCCGCCTGCGCGTGGCGCGGTACGGGTGCGACGACCAGCTGCGCCCGCAGCTGCCCTACGACCTCACGGAGGACGACACGCTCATCCTGGTGAACTATTTCGGGCTGACCGGGGAGGCGGTGGACGAGGCGGCGCGGCAGCACAAGGGCGTGAGCATAGTGGATGCCACCACCGCGCTCTTCGCGCGCTCCGCGCTGCCCAGCTTCTACAGCCCGCGCAAATTCTGCGGCGTGGCGGACGGCGGCGTGGCATGCGCCCCCTTCCCCCTCTCCGAGCTGCCGCTGGAGGAGGACATGTCCTTCATGCGCTCCATGCACATGCTGATGCGCGTGGAGAGCGGCGCCTTCGTGGCGCGCCCGGCCTGCGAGGTGGCGGAACAGGAACTCAAATGCCTGCCCAAGATGATGTCGCCCCTCACGCACCGTCTCCTGCGCGCCTATGACTTCGACAAAATCGCGGAGCGGCGGCGGGAGAACTACGCCGCGCTGCACCGCCTGCTCGGCGGCATCAACCGCCTGGAGCTGCCCGCCGTGCCGCGCAGCGCCCCCTTCTGCTACCCCCTGGTCAGCGGCATCCCCGGCCTGCGGGACGAATTGGTGGAGGCGCGCATCGCCCTCCCCCTGTTCTGGCCGGAGGTCATCGAGGCCACGGGCGCGGAGACCGTGGAAAACCGCCTGGCCCGCACCCT
>JAKSOT010000086.1 GCA_024405455.1 Akkermansia sp.
GCTTGAGCTGGAAGCGCACGCCGATCCACGCGGACCAGTCGCCGTTGTCCCGGTACGCCTTGCATTTGCAGGTGGCGGCGTAGGCGAAGAAGCAGGTGTCCGCGCCGCGCTTCTCGCCCAGGCGGTTCACCAGCTGGGTGTATTCGTAGTCCAGCATCTGGTGCAGGCGCTCCTCCGAGACGTATCGCTTGACGGGGCCGTAGAGGGTGTCGCTCACGGTCATGTCGTACGCGGAGATGGTCTTGGCGACGGTGCCGGCGGCGCCTGATGCGCGGAAGAACCAGTTGGCGGTTTCCTGTCCGGCGCCGATTTCCGCGAAGGACCCGTACAAACGGTCGTCCATGTTGATTTGGAAGGCCTTGTTTTGCGTGGCGGCGGCCTGGGAGTATTTGGATGGTTGACTGGTCATTGCGAATTAGAGTTCCAGGGGGATGAGCGGGAGGTTGCGCATGGAGCGCGGGGCGGGCAGCTCGATGGTGCTGTCCACCTTGGGCGCGGTTTCCTCACCGTCGGCCTCCTCCACTTCCTCCACCTCCTCGGCGGTGGAATCGGTGTCCGGCAGGTCTGCGGCGGAGGCGTACTTGGGCTTCAGCGCCACATCGCAGTTGTACGGGTCCTGCCCGGTGAGCACCGCGCCACGGGGCAGCACCGGCAGCACCGGCAGCACGCGCGAGGCGTTCATCTGCCCCGCGCTCATGTCCAGGAAGTCCGTGAGCGACGGGCTGCCGTCACCGTGCACGGGGCAGACGCCGAGCGTCATGTCGCCCTTGGGGAAGTACTCCAGGTAGGTGGGGCGCACGTAGGTGGGCTTGCCGTCCTGCATCACGGACTCGAAACAGAAGTTGGTGGCAATCTGGCCGGACATGCGGCAGATTTCCACCTCCTCGGTGTCGGTGGGCACGGGGATGGGATTGTCCGCCAGCCCGGCCTGGGCGGCGGCGGCCAGCACCCTGCCCAGGATGGGCGCGCAGGTGTCGGATGCAAAGGCTTCCGCGTAGATGGGCTGGTGGTCGTTGAGGTAGCCCACCCACACGCCGCAGGTGTAGGACGAGGTGTAGCCGAAGATGGCGTTGTCGGAGAAGTCGTAGTTGGTGCCGGTCTTGACGGCGCCGTTGAAGTTCTCCGGCAGGTAGGGGCGCACGCGCTGAGCGGAGCCCTTCTCCAGGGACTCGCGCATGATGGAGTGGAGACGGAAGGCGTTGCACGCGGAGGTGCCGGTGTGCATGCGGTGGGAGACGGCCAGAGGCTCCTCCCACAGGATCTTGCCGTTGCTGTCCGTAATCTTGGTGACGATGTACGGCGCGATGGGGCGGCGTCCCGCGTTCGGGAAGACGGTGTAGGCCATGGTGACCTCCTTGAGGGAGGCGGGTTCCGCGCCCAGGAAGGCGCGCGGGTAGAACTGCGGCTTGGCCTCCGTGGAGCCGGCGTTGCGCGGCGGCGCCGTGATGCCCACGCGCTCCAGCGTTTCCGTGAAGCACTTCGCCCCGCGGTCCGGGTCCGCCCCCAGCGCAATGCCCAGGCGGGCGGACGCGGCAACCTTGGACCACTCCAGCGCCTGGCGCGCCGTCACGGAATCCAGGTAGCGGCCCTTGGAAACCTCCATGCCCCACTCGCCCAGCACGCCTTCCGAGCCGCCCATGCCCGCCAGGCGGTTGTCCATGGCGTCGTCCACCAGGCGGGAACACGGCGTGTAGCCGTTCTCGAACGCGCACAGGTAGAGGAACGGCAGCATGGCCGTGCCGAGCGGGCGGCGGCCAGCATCGATGATGTCGAAGTTGTCGCGGTCGAAGCTGCGGCCGCCCACGTAGGCCAGCGTGCCGCCGGTGATGTTGTCCACGGCGTACACGGCGGCGTCCAGGTAGCGGTGCTGCTTGAAGCGGGGGTCGTTGGTCTGCTCAAAGGTGACGTGGTTGTAGCCCTCGTGCTTCTCGATGGCGGCGAGCTGCTCCTTGACGGCCTGCTCGGCGGCCTCCTGCATGCGGCGGTCGATGGTGGTGTGAATCTTGATGCCGCGGCTCTTGAGGATTTCCTCGCCGCGCACGGGGTCGCGGAAGATGTCGATGGCCTTCTGCTGGATGAGCGCGTGGAGGTGGGAGACGTTGCGGCGGAGGGGCTTGGGGTTGAGCCCGAGCGGCTGGGCCTTCACGCGCTCGGCCTCATCCTCCGTGATGTAGCCTGAGCGCTCCATGCGGTCCAGCACGTCGTTGCGCCACTCTTGGTTGAGCTTGGGATTGCGGATGGGGTTGTAGTTCTCCGGGTTCTTGATGAGGGCGGCTATGCTGGCGGCCTCCCGCACGGTGAGGTCCGCCGGCTCCTTGCCGTAGTAGCCCAGCGACGCCGAGCGGATGCCGTAGTACCCGCGCCCAAAGTACACGCGGTTGAAGTAGAACTCGATAATCTGGCGCTTGTCGTACTTGTCCTCGATACGGCGCGCCAGGAAGATTTCCACAATCTTGCGCTCCCAGCGGCTGCCGCCCATCGCCTTCACCCGAGCCTCCAGATCGTATGCGTTGCGCGCCAGCTGCTGGGTGATGGTGGAGGCACCCTGGTTCGTCTCCCCCTTGTTCGCGACCGTCTCCTTGGCCGCGCGCAGGATGCCCATGGGGTCGTACCCGTGGTGCTCCCAGAACGTCTTGTCCTCCTGCGCCACCAGAGCGTTGATCATGGCGTTGGACACCTTGTCCAGCGTCACGTAGCTGCGGTTCTCGTCGTAGATGCGGCCTATCTCCTCCCCGTTGCGGTCGTAGATGATGCACGGGTGGTCCAGGTTGTTGATGTCCTCCAGGTTGAACTCGTCCGCGTACTTGCTGTACTTCGCCGTCACCACGTCGAAAGCGAACCAGCCCACCCCCGCGCCGATGAGCGCCAGCACAATGCAGATAGCCAAAAACCGCCACAGGCAGCAACCCTTGCGCCGCCGCGCCGTCTTGCGCGCAAGCTTGTCCGTGCGCGCCCGCCGCCGACGCTCCGCAGCCGCCATCCGGCTCTTCTGGTACTCGTCCAACTGGTCCATGTCCCTGCGCGCGCATTATACCAGCGCGCGCGCATAGTGGCAAGCCGCATTTCTGTACGCACCGCCCGCCCGTTCCACATCCCCCATGCAAAAAAAATCTCGCCCACCCGCAAATTTAGGCTTGCACACCGCACAAAACACGCTATACTCTGCCCGCAACCTTCCGTTGTAATGGTGGAGTTAGTTCAGCGGTAGAGCCCCGGATTGTGGTTCCGGTTGTCATGGGTTCGAATCCCATACTCCACCCGCATAAAAATGCCCGGCTTTACGCTGGGCATTTTTGTTTGGAGTTGGGATTCAGCCCCATGACGACAAGGAACGGCTTTAGCCCGTTCCGGTGTCATGGGCGTGGAAGCCCGGTGGGCTCCCACGCCCCGAGCCGTCCACACACCTGTGGGCGGGTAGTCTTGGCGCAGCCAAGACCGAGGGGACGGCACGAAGGGCATTGGACATTGGACGTTACGGCACGAAAAAGTTTGACTGCCCCTTCCGCGGGTGGTAGCCTTGGATATGGGCGTGGCTGTCAATGATGAACCAATACGCAAAAGTTGAGCCGGGGAATCCGGCAGTCCCTGGAAAAGCAACCTGCCTCGATGCGAAGTTGGCCGAAAGGGAAGCCAAGGACGGCACTTGCGTAGTGGGAAGCACATCTGCCCTCACACCTTTTTTATCGTGACAAAGACTATGAAAACATACATGGTAACAAAACCGGGAGGCACTCCGGAGGGTCCCTTTGACGAGGAGACGTTGAAATCGAAGATAGCCGAGGGTGTATATACCTCTACGGATTATGTTTGGGAGGAATCGCAGCCTGCGTGGGAGTCGCTTGGCGCGCATTTTCCCACCCCTCCTGCAGAGACCGATGGGCAAATGCCGCCGCCACCGCCGCCGCTTCCCGGCGCTTCCGGCACCATGTCATCCCTGCTTGATGCATCGAAGGAAAAGTTTGCCGCCGTGTCCCAAACCCTGCGAGATAATGTCACCAAGGAAAACTTCATCAAGTATGCCGGAAAGACCCATGAGGCGTTCAAGGAGGCCACGGGGCTGCGCACCCCCGATACATTTTCGTTTAAAAACTTCTTCAAGGAGATTCTGCGTCCGCATTCCTACCGGGATTTTGTAGCGCTCTTTTCACGCGGCACCCCCACCACCACACCGGATTTGCGTTCGGTTGCCGCCACATGGCCCTCGCCGTGGGCATTCTCGCGCATGCTGCTCTTCTGCATTGTCGCGTTCATTGCCGTTACCTGGGGTATCTCCGAATACGACAACCGCAATCTCGACCCGGCATTCCTTTTCGTGGGGACCTTCTCCGTTCCCTTCTGCGTGATTGTGTTCTTCTACGAGATGAACATCAAGCAGGACATACCGTTCTTCGAGGTGGTCAAGGCCTTTTTCTTCGGCGGCATCATTTCCCTGCTGATTTCCCTGTACCTGTTTGCCAAGAGCGGGGCGGACGCCCCGTATTGGGCGGGTTGCATTGAGGAGCCGGGGAAGCTGATAGCCACCATCATCATCGCCCAGGCGGCATTCCGCAAGGGAGACATTTTGCACGGCATGCTGATAGGCTGCGCCGTGGGAGCGGGATTCGCCGCCTTCGAAACCGCCGGCTATGTGTACCGGTACATGGGAATCTACGCCGACATCGCCAACATGGACAACCTCTTCGATATGGGTGTGCTCCAGTCGCCCGCGGATGCCGTCGAATACATCAAAAGCATTCAGCTGGAGAATCAAGTTCCCCTTGCTTCGGATATGTCGCAGGTCAATTCATTGTATGAGGTTTTCAGTAGGCACAGCCACCAAAGCGTAGTTGACTTGTTGAAAGAGAATGTGGATTTCCATGATGTCATGCTGTGGCGGGCCGTGTACACGCCCTTCTGCCATGTCATATGGACAGCCATCACGGCGGGTGCCTTCTGGCATGCCATTGCCGCCAAGAAGAAGGCGGCCAAACCGGAAAAGACCTTCATCATCAACATGGACGCGGTGCGCAGCAAGCTCACCCTGGGCATCTATCCCCTGCTCAAAAAGCTGATGAGCGACAAAAACGAGCCGGCTCCCGCCGAGGACAAGATAGACCTGATGGTGTTCGCAAGCCGCAAGTTCTACATCATCGCGCTCATTCCCATCCTCCTCCACATGTTCTGGAACAGTGATCTCTTGAGCAGCTTGGGCATTGTCCGCTATGGAATCACCGGCTTGATCAGCTGGTTCGTCGCGCTCGCCCTGATCCAGGTGGGCATCAGCCAGGTGAAGGAGGAAAAGGATGCCCTGGACACCACTGGGGAAAAAGAGGACGAATCCCGTGAACAGCCGGCCCCGGCGGCGGAGGCGAGCGCGGAATAAACGCCCTGCGCCCTGCGGGCGTATGGCGAGAGTGCATCCGAATGGAGTGGTGGCAGCGCGTGGCACGAATGCGCAATTCCGCAAAACCTCCGCGTTTTATTCTTGCTCCTGTAGGGGAGGGATGGTAGAATGAACAATCAAACTGTGCGCCCGCATGGGGCGCCGGGCCTTCAACCTTTCTCCACAGCAATGAAAAAGACACTGACACTCCTTGCGCTGATTGCCGCGCTGATGCCGATGGTTCCCATGAACTCGAACGCGGAAAGCGTGACCTATTGGGTGAAGGGGGTGTGGAACGAGGAAACCCAAACGGCGGACGGCTGGCTGGACGCGAACAAGCGGTGGGGCTCCTTCAGCGATGGCCAGCTGTGCTGGGCGGCCACATGCAGCAACCTGGTTACCTGGTGGCAGCAGCAGAATGCCGAGTTTATCCCCGACCGGGCACCCACGGAGCTGGCCGATGTGTGGAACACGTACCGGCTTACCTTTGACAACAACGGCGGGGACATTGGCCAGGGGCTGCACTGGTGGTTGGACGGCAATTACGGGAAAGGGTTGGGCGAGAAGGAGCTGAAGGGGCGGATAGGAGACTTTGTGAATGGCGAGGCAACCCTGAAGCGCGAGGATGGCGGTTTTTACAAGGGCTCCCTCTGGCAAGAAATTGTGGAGGGCCGGGATCTCTACACCATCTCCTCCGCGGGGTTCGACTTGACAGACATGTCGTCCTCCCTTATCAGCGCCATCAGCCAGGGCTATGGCGTGGGATTGTCCTGGGTTACCCCTTCCCCGTATACGACCTCAGGCACCATGGGGCATGCCGTGACGGTCTGGGGTGCGGTCTACGATACGGAAAGCGGCTTGCTCACCGCCCTGTATCTGACGGACTCCGACGATGACAAGACGGAGCTCACGAAGGTCGGCATCGAGCCCAATACAAGCGGGACGATGTTCGTCAAGTCCGGCTCCACCAAAAGCTCCATCGAATCCTTTACCGTGTTGAACTCCCGTCTGGGCAACGACATCAACTATTACAACATTCTGGACGAAGAGAGCGGCAACATCGTCATGAAGCAGGCAGTGAACGGTGAGGGTTACACGTTGTCCGGCGAGCAGACGGTGAAGGACATCATCTACGACGGCAGCCGCGGAACGCAGAACCGCCTGCTGACCGTGGAGGGTGTACACACGGCTGAGAGGCTGTGCGTGAATGGAGCCGGCACCAACACCCTGGATGTGAAGGCCGGCTCCAAGCTGGTTGTAGGCCAGGCAACCGGCAACAACACGCTGGTCAAGACAGGCGCGGGAACGCTCGAAATCCAGCAGACGCCCGCAGGCCAGGCAGGCGCAGCCCCTGCGAACCTGGATGTTCGGGCGGGCGATGTCATCAACCACGGCAACCTGGGCAATGTGGCGGTTTCCGGGAAGGGGCGCCTGGTGAACGCGGGCACCGCCGGCACGTTGACACTCAGCGATGGCGGCGTTGCCGAGATGAAGCGCAGCAGCGCAGCCCAGCTTTTCACCCAGTGCGAGATTGAAGATGGCGGCGTGCTGAAGGGCAGCGGCAAGTTCGGCAAGGTGCGGGTGAAGGAAGGCGGCACCCTTGTCGTGGGCAATTCCCCCGGCCGGCAGACCTACACAGATGAACTGGTCGTGGAAGGCGGCACCATGGAGTTCAGCATAGACGACATACCGAACAGATGGTTTAACCAAGCCACCGATACGAGCTATGGGTGGGGTTCCGGCTCGTATTCCAACATTCAAATGAGCAACAAGGGCGCCACCTTGAACCCGGATGAGATTGTGTTCGTCCTGGGTTCCAGCCTCTTGGAAAAAAGTGCCCATGTGAACGACTTGGCCGATGCCCTGGACTCCGAATTTACGGTCACCCTGAACCAAGTCTACTTCTTGGACGGGTTGAGCAGCGTCAGCCCGCTTTTATCGATGAGTTACCAGGAACATCTCGATGAGCTGGAGCTCAGGACCCGCTTTGAGCTCAACTCGGAGGAAGCGGACATTGTGGCCAACAGAATTCAAGCAGTGATTACAGCCAAGAACATAGAGTTTTACGCCAGTGACGGCTGCGCCATAGTCATGAACGCCACCTTGAACGTGGGTCTGTACCAGGCGCCCCCGGTTCCGGAACCCGCCACGGGCACGTTGGCCTTGCTGGCGCTTGCCGCCCTTGCGGCAAGGCGCCAAAAAGGCTAATTTACAATCTACAATTTACGATTTACAATTTTATAAGTTAGGCCCAGCCGGAACGGCTGGGCCTTGTTGCGGAGTGGGTGCGGATGCCGTTTACGGGACGGCGACCCAGATGGGGGAATCCTCGTTGTACTCCAGGTATTCGCCGGAGCTCTCCTTGATGTATTGGGCGGGAATGGTCTGCTTGATGACCTCCTTGTTGGGGGCGGAGAAGTTGGTGCGGAAGAGATCCGGCTTGGCGGGTTTCTCCTTGCCGTTGGAGATATCCTGGATGCAGAGGAAGAAACCGAAGGCGCCGCCGGTGTCGCTGATGAGGATTTCGATGGGATAGCTCTTGCCCTCCTCCACCTTGAACGGGGTGCCGCAGGTGAGGCCGCCGACCTCGCGGTTGTAGGTGGGAAGCTCCTTGTACTCGAAGTACTCGTAGCCGGGGTGGTTCTTCTGCTTGCCGTCGCGGATGGCCTGCTTGTAGAGCTTGCCCTCGGCGGAATCGTTGCCCTGGATCTTGCCTTCCGGGAAACCGGAGGGGATGCGGTAGCCGGATTCCAGCACCAGCTGGTTGTTGAAGCGCACGAGCATGGTCTCGTCGCACACGGACATGAAGCGGAAGGTTCCGCTCTTGGGTGCCTTCACCTTGCCGCGGTAGATGGCGCACCAGTCGGCGGGCTGCACCTTGTCGGCGCAGTTGAAGGCCTCCGGCGCGTACTCGGATTTCACCTGCGGGGCGTAGAAGTTGGAGATGTAGAGCTTGGTGGGGGACTGGTAGTACTTGGAAAGCGCGCCGGGGTTCCAGTTGTTCTTCATGAAGTCGTAGATGATTTCCATGCACTTCATCTGGGCGGGGCCGGAGATGCCGGTGGGCGAGCCCTGGCGGGTCTGCTTGAAGTCGTAGAACGTGCCCTCCAGCGCGGAGCCGCCGCCCTTGCCGTCGCCGAGGCCGTTGCCGCCGCTGCCCAACCCGGTGCCGAGGCCGCCGGTACCCAGGCCCACGCCGAGCTCCAGGCCGGTGCCGTCCGACGAATCGTCCACGGGCACGTCCACCTGCGCCATCTGCACGGGCGCCGCGCCCACGGCCACAATGACGGACGGTGCGACGTCATGCGAGGATGATGCGGGCTTGGAGGTGAGGTCCTGCGTGGTGGGCTGCGGCGTGGGCGGAGCGTCCTCCGCCGGCGGCGTGTAGGTCATGAACTCGGGGTCGGACGGACCGGCGATGAGGATGACCGTGAAGAACAGGATAAGCCCGCCGAGCAGCAGGAACAGGAGACCCGCCGCGGTGGAGGAGAGCTTGTTGCGCGTAGCCGCCTTCTTGAGCGCGGCTTCCGCCTCTTCCGACATTTGAATGTGGAGTGCCATACCAGTGTTCAGGATAGCACCGAAGGCGGCACGGCGCAAGTGAGAAAAAACGGGGAAGTGTTACAAAAGTGTAACAGGATTTACTATGTACTATGTACTATGTACGATTTTATTGCATTGCCATCCCATAGCGCTCCGATAGAGGAGCGCCAACCCGCATGGTTGCGGGGTGTGGGTTGGGAAAATCAGAAATATGGGGTTAGGAATTCGGTTGCCGCGTCCCGATGAAATTTGGAGAAAGGCGTGGTTGGTATGCAATGATTGGTGCCAACGAGCGCGATTAGTGGGCATGCGTTGGCGCTCATACGCCCCGCCATTCGGCGGGACTCTCTGCCGAGACGTACCAACGTGGTTATCCCCCACCCTCCCGGGTGGGGCTAACTTTGAGTCGCCATCGGCATGGCTCCAAGTTAGCCGCGCCAGAGGCGCGGTGGATGACGAGTTCACCCCGCCAACGGCGGGGTGGTTGCAAAGCGGGGGCATTGTGTAATGGCATGTGCGATTGGTATGCGGTACGCAAATGTTTCATCTGGCAGCATGCCAGATGAAACTTGTCGTCTCCGCGCCGATAGGCGCGGCTATATTTGAGCCATTCCGATGGCGACACAAAGTTAGCCCAGGCCGGAAGGCCTGGGGGTGTCCCCCTCCGCACTTACAACTAACGGAGTCCCGCCGAATGGCGGGGCGGATGAGCGCCAAGGGTGGCAGCTCTCCGAGCGTTTTTGTGGGACGGCAATGATTGACGATTGACGATTTACAATTTTGAGAATTTGCGCGGGGCGGGGTCACATCTTGAACTGCTCGCCGAGGTAGATGCGGCGGGTCTTGGGGTCGTTGGCG
>JAKSOT010000087.1 GCA_024405455.1 Akkermansia sp.
GTAATATTTTATTTTATTATAGGAAACATGCCCTGCACGTCAAGGAAATAATAGGGTTCTAGCACGCAAAAGGGCCATCCGGCAGCATGCCGGATGGCCCTTGGTTACAACGTAAATTGTAAATTAGAAGTTGAATCGGTAACCGACGGTTCCGTTGATCTCGGTGTACTTGGAGCGGAAGTCGCCCGTGACATCGAGGAAGAGGGCGCCAGCGTTCTCAGCCATCGGGATGGTGATGCCCGCACCCACTTCCACGCCGAATACGCCGACCTCCGCGCTCTTGACCGAGCGGCCGCCGGGCACGCCCACAAGCGAGTTGCGGGCCTCCACGGCGCGGTCGCCGGAGTCGAACTTGAAGAGCACGCGGCCCTCAAAGAGGCTGGCGCGGTTGTAGATGTTGGTGCCGATGACGCTCTGCAGGCGCGCGCCCACGGCGGCGGTGAAGAGCTTGGCCTCGGCATCGCCGAACTCCAGGGCGGCATCGCTGGCGCTGGTTTCCTTGGCGCCGTTGAGCTTGCTCTGACGGTAGCTGACGTTCACGATGGGCTGCAGGCAGGTGGAGGCGTCCTCGTTGAGGGCGGCCACGTAGCCGAGCTCGTACATGAGGCCCCAGGCGCTGCCGTCGGACTCCGTGGTGCCGCTGTAGCTGCCCGCAGCGTAGTCCACCGTGCGGTCGATCTTGGTGTCGGCGGAGCCGTAGGTGAACAACAGAGTGTGGGTCCAGGCGCGGTGGGTGTAGCGGCCGAAGACGGAGACGTACATGCGGTCCAGGTCACCCTCGGCCCTATCCTCGGAGTAGGCGGTGAAGTCGCCGCTCAAGGCGCTGAACGCGGCACCGAAGGTGAAGCGCGGCGTGCAGTCGACATCGAATCCGAGGGTGGCGCCCCAGCTGCTCATCTTGTAGCCGGGCATCAGGCCGTCGGCGTTGAGCTTATGGTAGTCGCCCTCAGCGTTGATCCAGGCGTTGAAGTACGGCAGGCCCTGGCAGGAGGCGTCGCCGGAGAGGCCCATCTGCGCGGTGCGGTTGCGGATGGCGCGCAGCTGGCGGTCCACGTCATGGCTCCAGGCTGCCCCCAGCGCGGCGTGGGAGGCGCCGCTCACGGCGGCCATCACCTTCTCCACCTGGCGCTGCGGCACGTAGTCGAGCTCCAGGGCGGTCATCAGGTTGGAGAGGTCGCCCTCCGGGTTGGTGACCTGCGGATTGCTGTACACCAAGGCGTCATCCAGCAAGCCGGCACCGGCCTGCGCGTTGGGAGCATGGACCCGGGTCCGGTCGGCGTAGAAGTCCGTGCGGCGGTCCACCAGCACGCGGCCGCCCTCCAGGCGGGCGTCCTCGTAGTACTTCTCAAGCAGTTTGCCGTCCAACTGCACATCCGTGGTGGAGTCCACACCGCCCAAGTGGGCGAGGTAGATGCCCTTCTTCTGCGCGCCCTCCGCGGTGGCCATTGCCAGCGCGGTGCCGTCGGGTTCGGCCTGGTGCAGCACGATGGTCGAGCCGTCCAGATACAGGCTTTCCGCCTCAAGCAGGTCGGGAGCTTCGTCCGTGTCCAGCGTGAGCGCGCTGCCGATGGCGGAGATGTCCGCATGGATACTGCTGCCGAAGATAAGACCAGAGGCCTTGTCCAGCACGAGCGTGGGGGTGCTGCCGTCCTCGTTCGGGCCGCTGAGCACAACCGTGAGGCCGATGCCCTCGAAG
Source organism: Akkermansia sp. (assembly GCA_024405455.1). Classification (GTDB taxonomy): domain Bacteria; phylum Verrucomicrobiota; class Verrucomicrobiia; order Verrucomicrobiales; family Akkermansiaceae; genus Akkermansia. Next base: position 1,697 of record JAKSOT010000087.1, read on the forward strand.
CCATCCATGTGAGTCTCGTCTCCCGAGTATGCGAGCAGCGCCGTGCCGTCGCCCTCCACGGTCAGGCCCTCGCCGGCGACGAGTGTCTGCACCGCGTCCTCATGCAGGACAACCTCCGCGCCGGCGTACCTACCGGAGTAGTAGCCGCCCTGCCCTTCCACAATCACCTTGCCGCTCAACAGCGAGGTGTCATCATAGCAGTTGAGCTGGCCGGTGGAGACATGGGAGTCTGCCGAGGCGTGCAGGGTCGAGCCCTCCTCCATGACGATGTTTTCTGCCGTGTAGGTGCCATCGTTCACGTTCAGGGTGCCGCCGGTGATGGTGGTGGCATCCGCCAGCACCGTTGAACCGCGCTGCACGACGAGTGTGCCGTTGATGGTGGCGGTGGGGGCCTCAATCTTTGTGGCACCCTCGCCATCGCCCACGGTGAGCGAGCTGTTCATGTTCACCTCCAGCGCGCTGCCAACCTCCAGGGTGTGGTCGCCCTTCAGGGTTGCGGACTGCGCGGAGACGGTGAAGTAGGCAACGGTCGCCTCATCATCAAGCTCGATTGTATAGGTATTGCCTTTTACCTGCGCCCAGTCCTCTTCACCGGGCACATTCAGGTTGCTCCAGTTGCCGGCATGGCTCCAGAGTGTGTCCTCATTGCCGGTCCACACGAAGCCGCTTTCCTGGTCTTCCACCTTGAGGATGATGTCGTGCGAGGACGCATCCTGCATGATGGTGTAGGTGTGGCGGTTCTTGTCGGAGATGGATTTCACGCCGTTGATGGAGAGGTCTGCAGCCCCGGCGTACGCGGAATCCACATAGGCCAGGGTGATGATCTGGCCGGTGCTTGCGTTCAGGTCCCAGATGAGCTGCTTGTCCACCACAAAGGCCGTGGTGGTGTCGCTGAGGGTTTCCGCCGTCAGGTAGGCACCCGTCTTGCTCACGCGGTCCAGGGTGATGGAACCTGCATCCAGCGTGCCGGAGGCGGTGAGCGTGCCTGCTGTGGTGAGCTCAAGCGTACCGGCGGTGACGTTGGTCAGGGAGGCCGCGCCGCCCACGGTGAGCCCGCCGCCCACGTTGAGCGTGCCTGCGGTGCCCGCGGTGCTGGTGAGTGCCAGGTCGTTTGCAACGGTCAGCGTCTCACCCGCGCCGATGTCCAGCGTGGCGATGCTGCCGCCCGCAGCGGAGACCTCCGCTCCGTTCACCTCGACGGTGCCTGTGGCGTTCACCCTGCCCAGGTTGATGCCGTTGCCGGCAATAACCTTGCCGCTCACATTGAGCGTGCCTTGGTTGCCCAGCGTGGAGCCGGCCTGCATATCCAGCGTGCCGGAAACCGCCATGGTGGCGCCGGAGGCAATGCCCACAGAGCTGCCGCTGTTGACCTTCAAGGTTCCGCTACCGGACACGGCGGTGGTTTGCAGCTTGGTGGAGCCGAGGATATTGGCCGTGCCGCCACTCACAGAGATAGAGGAGGCACTCACGGCCTTGTCGCTGGAAATGGAGGAACCCGCTGCCATGGTAACGGTGCCCAGGCTCGCTTCACCGGTGGTGAGCGCGCCGGAAAGGCTCGTTTCCGTCAACCCGGTGGCCGCACCCAGGTTGAGCGTGCCGTCCGTGAGGGTGAGCCTGCTCACGCCGCTCAGCGTGCCGATGTTGGAGGCGCCGCCCACCTTGATGGAGTTGGCGCCGGAAACGGTGCCGGAAACCTTCACGGAGGCAAAGGTGCTCTCACCGCTTGCCAGGGTCAGGTTGGCAGCCGTCACGTTGCCGCCCTTGGCGGTGGCGTTGGTGATGGAGAGGTCTCCCGCGGTGACGGTGAGCGTGCCCTCGTTGGAGAGGGTCTGCACAGCCATATTGCCGCTGTTCACGGTCATGGAGCTGCCGGTGGCGATCTCCACTGCCCTTACGCTACTGGAGCCATTCAGGACAAGCGCGCCGCCGTCCTTGGCGGCGAGCCTGAGCCCGGCTCCGTTCAAGCCGAAGCCCAGCGTGGCGGTGTGGCCCTCCACCACGAAGTTGTTGTTCACCGTCAGCGTATAGCCGCCAGCCGCGAAGGTGTAGTCCGCTCCGGTGACGCTCACGCTGTCCGCAATGATATTCTCGCCGAGGGTGACGGTGCCGCCGGTGGTGGCGGTGAAGTGAGCGTTGAAGGTGCTCTCGAACGTCACGTTGGAGCCGCCGCCATCTTCATCCGTCCAGATGGCGTCGGTGGTGTTCCATGGGCCGTTGCCGCCCTTCCAGTAGCGGTTGTTCTCCAGGTTCTTGGTGACGATGACGTTGCTGCCGTCGTAGCTCAGGGTGAATTTGTTGGGCTTCAGGCTGGCGTAGTTGAAGATGTCGCTCAAGTCAACCTTGTCGGAATATTTCGCACCCGCGAGCGAGAGCGCGCTCACGCCCGTGAAGATGTTGGCGGAGCCCTCTGCGGGCAGCGCGTTGAGCGTGCTCCACAGGGCATCGCCGATGTTCACGCCGCTCTCAATGGAGAGCGCGTGGCTGGCGAGGGCGGTGGCGCCGTCCAGCGTGGAACCGGCAGCCATGGTGAGCGCGCTGCCCACGGAGGTGCCGTTGCCGAACGTTGCGGTGCCGCTCACCACAATGCCCGCGGTGGTGTCCGTCATGGAGACGCTGCGGCCCGCATCCACGGTGAGGTTGCGCACGGCCACGTTCTCACCCCTGCCCTGCAGCACGATGTTGCCGCCCTGGGCGTGCAGGCCGTCATACGCCAGGTTGACGGGGTTCACGTCCGTGAGGGTGCCCGCTCCCGCGTTCACCACGGCCACCGTGCCGGAGAGCACGTTACCCAGCTCGTGGGCATCCGCGAAGCCCACCGTCAGCTCGGCGTCCGCCAGCGTGTAGCCGGGGTCGGCGATGTCGTAGGCGTACTCGCTGCTGTCGTTCGTGAGCACGGCGTCCTTGGCGCCGTCAACGGACTTGATGCCGGTGTTCGGGATGGATATCTCGGAAGCGCCCTTGACGGTGAGGGTGTCACCGATGTAGACGCCGAAGCCGTCAGCCTCGGTGACGACGAGATGGGCGCCGCCCTGCAGCGTGGCGGTGCCGGATTCCACGCCGAAGTATGGCGTGGAGAGGGTGTGTGCGCCGTCAATGGTGAGGTTGGAGGTGCTGCCCTCGTTGTACGCTTCCAGCCCCATTCCCACCGTTACGTCCTTCTCAAGGTTGATGGTGGCGTGGGACTCGGTGTCCGTGGAGAGGTAAACGCCGCCCTTCACATCGGCATCCATGCCCAGCACCGCTCCGTCGTCCAGCATCAGGGAGAACAACTGCAGGTGCTCGTCGGTGCCGCTCAGCATGGAGGCCTTGAACGTGGTGGTATCGTCCACCAGCCAGAGCATGTTGCCGTTCACCGCAATGCTCGCCAAGGTGGCGTCCTTGCTTTCGGCGTAGTCCATGATCTGCTGGATGGTGGGCTGGTTCTCGTTCTCCTGGTTGAGCTGGTAGATGGTCCAGTTGGCGCCGCCCTTGCTGATGGCGCCGTCCACCAGTTCGGTCAGCTGGTAGGTGTCGGAGCCGTGGACGATGGAGGTGATGTTGGTGAGGTTGGCGGTGGCGGTGTCGTACACCTGGAGCACGCCGCCCTGGCTGAAGCCGTTGCCGGTGTCCGTGAGACCGCCCACATCCTCCAGGTCGCCGGTCACCGCGAAGTCGTCCGCCAGCGTGAGCACGCCGCCGGCGATGGTGCCGGCGGTGAGGGTGTTGTGGATGAGCACGTTGCCCGCGTTGGAGACGGAACCGGTGCCGGAGACGGCATTGCCCACGGTCATCTCAAGCGTGGTACCTGCGGCCACGGTGGTGGTGCCGCTGCCCAGCGCGCCCGCCGCGGTGGCCTTGATGATGCCCTGGGTCAGGGTGACGGCGGTCACCGTGTTGGCGGCGGAGAGCGTGAGCGTGCCCGCGCCGGACTTGGCGATGGCGCCGGAGCCCGACACCGCACCGCTCTGCGTGTGGGTCTGGTCCGCATCCACGCTGAAGGTCACCACCTTGCCAGCCTCCGCGATGTTGAGCGCGGCGGACATGTCGGCGGTCGCCCTGGTGGTCACAGTGATGTTGTCCTTCACATCCACGGCGCCGGTGAAGGTGCCGCCGGTGAGGAGCATGTTCGCCACGGTGTTGGAGTTGTTGAAGTGGAATTCGCCGTTCCGGGCTTCCAGCGTTCCGGCGGTGATGGTGGAGGAGCGGAAGCCGAAGCGGCCGTCACCCGTCTTCACGAGCGTGTTGCCCTGGAGGTCCGCCTTGTTGGCGGCGTACCCGCCGGAGAGCAGCCAGAACTCGTGCCCGATGCCCGCCTCCACCGTGGAATCCGCCGTCAGCTTCAGGCCGGACGTCTGGGCGAGGCTCGAGCCGATGTCCTGCCCGCTGTTGGTGATTTTACCGCCCGCCAGCACGTATGCGTACTTGGTGTCGGGAAGGCCGTTGAGGTCCAGCACGCCCGTGGAGTTGATGGTGATGGAGCGCGCGGCTGTCTCCGCTATGGTGTCGGAGCCGAGGGAGTTCGTGCCATTATCGGTCTTGTTGCCGGGGCCTACCACCACCGTGCCGTTGATAACGAGGTCGCCGGTGAAGTTGGTGTTGTTGCCCTGCATCAGGACCGTGGCGCCCTCGGCAACGACGAGGCTGCCCGCGCCTGCAAAGGAATCCGTGGTGGCGGCGCCGATGGTGAGCGTGGCGCCCGCCGTGCCGTTGACGGTGAGCGCGTGGCCATCCGCCGCGCCGGTCACCCTGGTGATGGTGGAGTTCTCGGTCACGTTCAGCGCGGCATTCGCATCCGCCGCCACCGCAAGCAGGGGCAGCACGGCATCCGCGCTGTTCAGGTTGAGCGCGGTGTTGTTCGCCAGGCGCACCTCGCCGATCTGCTCGCCCTGGGCCCCTGCGGCCTCGATAGCGTGCGCCAGCCCTTCCGCGGAGCCCGCCACGTTCACATAATAGACGCTGTAGGAGGTGCCGGAGCCGAAGGTGGCGTTACCCGTGGCGGTGTCGAACGAGCCGACCGCGCCATTGGCCGTGAAAGTGCCGTCCGCATTCAGCGAGGCGCCGTCTGTGATGTCCACCACATGGGCGACGAGCTCGCCGTGGGAGAGGAAGCCGTTGCCGGAGATTTCACCGTCTATGTATCCCTCGCCACCGCCGCCGCCGGCCAGCTCGCTCACATCATACGCGCCGCTGAGCGTGAGCGCGCCCCCCTGCAGGGTGATGACATGCGAGAGCACGTTCTGGGCGCCGGAGAACACGAGCGAGCCGTCGCCATCCTTGACGATGGCGCCGGCGCTGGTGAGGTTGCCGCTCATGGTCAGCGAGGCGCTGCCGGTGAGCTTCAGCGTGCCGGACGCGCCGATGGTGATGGCGTTGAAGGAGTTCTCCTCGCTGCCCGCGATAACGATTGCGCCTTCATTGATGACGAGCGCCTCTGCCTGCGCCTTCGTGGTGAAGGTCATGGTGCCCATGCCCGTCTTGGTGAGGGTCTTGTTGCCGTCCTGGCCCTTGGTCATGGTGCCGACGGTCAGCTCGCCGCCCTCCTTCACCTCAAAGGTGGCGGCGTGGCGGATCTGGAAACTCTCGATGGAGTTGTTCACGCCCTCGGCGTAGTAGCTGCCGTCGTGCGTGTTGAAGCCCTTGGCTCCGGTGATGGCGGCATTGCCCATGAGCTTGAGCGCGGCGTTCATGGTGGCGCTGTTGCCGGTGGTCTGCTGCAGGTCCAGCGTGGCGACATGGCTGTCGTCGGAGCCTTGGAGGATGATGCTCTTGGTGGTGGTGTCGCCCCAGCCGAAGGCATCGTGCTGGCCGGCCACGCGGAAGGTGCCGCCGCCTTGGATGGTGATGCCGCCGGTGACATAGCCGCTTCCGCCGCTGTGGGTGACTTCAAGCACGCCGCCTTCCCCCACCACGATATTCAGGTTCTTGGAGCCGGAGGTGTCGCGGTAGGTGGCGTTCCGCACGGTGAGCGTGGCGCCTTCCTTCTCTACGACAATCTGGCCCTCGCCGTCGTGTTCCAGTGTGGCGGTGTCCGCCTTCACGTAGAACCTGGTGTAGTCGAAATCAGCCGCGGCGCCGCCCTCGAAATAGTAGTTGCCGGAGGATTCGCGGATGATATCCGTGCCGGAGCTGCTGGTGATGTCGCCGAAATTGGCACCTTCGGTGGCACCCTTGATGGCATAGTAGGTGGAGCCGGTGGTCTTCTTGAATCCCTGACTGTTGGCGGAGTCGGACCACTCCACGGAACCTTCCGACTTCAGCGTGTACTTGGAGGTGTCCGAAACGTCGAACACGTATGAGCCGTCGATGGTGAGGGTGGCGCCGTCATGGTTGTTGAAGGCACCGGAGGCCGTGATGGTGCCGCCGGCCGAACCCAGGGTGAGCACGCCGTAGTTCTCCACGCTGCCCACCGTGCCGGACACGGCAAGGATGGACACCGTGGTGTCGGATGCCGCGCGGGAGGCGTTCCACTGCTCGGTGCTGATGTTCACCGTGCCGGAGCCGTCGCCCGCCTGCACGTTGTCGATGGTCAGGGGATTCAGGATGCGGTCGCTGCCCCAGTTGTTGCCGCCGGAGATGCGCATCAGCGCGCCATCTTTGGTGACGACGGAGGTGATTTCACCCGTGGCGGGATTGGCTCCGTTCACGTTGGAGGTGATTAAGAACCGGTTGTCGTCCGTATCGGTGAGCGTGGCGTTCGCATTGTTGTTCATGTAGAACACCCTGGTGTAGCCGAACGCGTCTTGCGGGCCGCCGCTCCAGGCAATCTCTGCATAAGACTGCGGCAGGGTGAAGCCGATGATGCCGAACGCGGCGATGAGAGCCGCACGAAGTCCCTTGGGGAGGTGTAATTTCATATCGTAGGTTTATTTTTAGGTTATTATATTTGGAGAATGAAGGCGGGAGTACGGAATCCCCGCGATATACAAAGGTATTCTACCATTTTCCCCGCCCGCCGCAAGCAAAAAAACAAGAAAAGCACAATGTACAAAGTGGGAAATTCGCGCGCCGCGAGTGGCGCGCACTATTCCCAAATTGTCAATTGTCAATCGTCAATTGTAAATTAGATGTCCCACGGGTCCATCCACTTGAAGGCGACCACGCGCATCTTTCGGCCGAGGAGGCGGTTGACCTCGGAGAGGTTGGCGTTGCCCTTGGTGCCGTCTGGGTTGAATTCGGCATCGGAGGGGGCATTGACGGAGGAAAGGTATTCGGCCGTTCGCTGGACGGTGGCTTCGCACCAGGCTTGGGCGAGGACGGCGCCGTCCCTGCCGCGCACGCAGCCGTAGGCGCGCACGGTGAACGTGTCGTCCCGCACGGTCAGGATGTTGCCCAGGGATGCCAGCACATCGCTCTGGATGAGGTAGCCGGGCGCGGCGGTGTGCATGGAGCCGGCGT
>JAKSOT010000088.1 GCA_024405455.1 Akkermansia sp.
CACCATTCCCAACCTCCGCACCCGCACCCCGGAGGAACTCGCCGCCCTCCCCGGTATTTCCAAACCCTGGGCCACCGCATTCCTCGCCTGGCTCCAGGAGCACTGAACGTGTTATATAAAAACCGAGCCGCCCGCCGGGTGGCGGACGGCCCGTTGAGTGATGGGTGACGGCATCAGCCGATGACGGCGGCGCAGCGGGCGCAGAGGCCGTCGGCGTTGGCGGCGGGCTCGTAGCGGCGGCAGCGGGGGCACATGGCGTAGCCGCTCTTCTCCGCGGTGGCGGCAAGGGCGTCGCCCGAGGCCACGTTCACATCCGCCACGATGAAGAACTCCTTGGCGAACTCCTTGTCTGCCAGGAGGGCGGCCACGGAGGGCGCCTCGTCTGCGGGGATGGTGAGGTTGATCACGGCCTCGTTGTTCTTGTTGAAGGCCTTGGCCTTGATTTGGGCCTCGATGGCAATCTGGATGGTACCCTTGATTTGCTGCAGGCGGTCGAAGTCCGCGATGATGCGGTCCTCGTCCGGCGTGGCGGGGGTGATTTCCGGGAAGTCCTGCTCATGCACGGAATCGGTGTGCCCGGCGTGCTCCCAGGCCTCGTCGCAGGTGTAGGCCAGGATGGGAGCCAGCAGCTTCACCAGGGTGTCGAACACGCGGGCGATGGCGTACTGCTTGCTGATGCGGCGCGGGGAGTCCGCGGCGTCGCAGTAGAGGCTGTCCTTGGTGATGTCGATGTAGAGCGCGGAGAGGTCGTTGGTGCAGAACTGGTTGATGGCCATGAAGACCTTGCGGAACTCGTAGGCGTCGTACGCGGCGCGCACCTCGCGCACCAGCGCGGCGGCGCGGGCCAGGATCCACTTGTCCAGCGGCGCAAGCTCCGCGGGCGTTGCGCCGTCGTACCCCTTCATGTTGGCCAGCAGGATGCGCAGGGTGTTGCGCAGGCGGCGGTAGGGGTCGGTGACCTGCTTGAAGAGGTCCTCGCCGAAGGGGACCTCGTTCTGCCAGTCCACGCTGCTGACCCAGAGGCGCACGATGTCCGCGCCGTACTTCTCGTAGAAGTATTTTGCGTTGGTGGGCTTCTGGTAGGTGCCCTGGGCGCTCTTGGAGATTTTCGAGCGGTCCTGGTTCACCACGAAGGCGTGGGTGAGCACCTGCTTGTAGGGGGCGCAGCCGCGCCAGGCGCAGGAGAGCATGAGCGAGCTCTGGAACCAGCCGCGGTGCTGGTCCGTGGCCTCCAGGTACACATCGCACGGGGCCTCCAGCTCCGGGTGGTTCTCCAGCACCGCCACGTGCGAGCAGCCGGAATCGATCCACACGTCAAGCGTGTCCTTGCCCTTGCGCAGCCCGGCGGGAAGCCCCAGCCTCTCGCACAGCTCGGCGTCGCTCAGCTCGAACCAGATGTTGGTGCCGTGCTCCTCCACCAGGTCCGCCACCTTGCGCACGATGTCCGCGTCCAGCACGGGCTTGTCCTGTGCATCGTAGAAGACGGGCAGGGGGACGCCCCAGGTTCGCTGGCGGCTGATGCACCAGTCCGGGCGGGCCTCCACGGTGGAGTAGATGCGGTTCTCGCCCCAGGCGGGCAGCCACTTGGTTTTCTTGATTTGCTCCAGGGCCATGGGGCGCAGCTTCTCCATGCTGATGAAGAACTGTTTGACCGCGCGGAAGATGATGGGGGTCTTGGAGCGCCAGCAGTGCGGGTACTGGTGCGTGAACTCCTCGCGGCCCAGCAGGCGGTCCCGCTCCACGAGCATGGCGATGACGTCCTCGTTGGAGTCGAACACGTGCTTGCCCACCAGAGCGGGCACGCCGCATTCCGCCGTGTACTTGCCGTCGTCGTCCACCGGCGAGAGAATCGGCAGACCGTACTGCATGCCGGCAATGTAGTCGTCCATACCGTGGCCGGGGGCGATGTGCACGGCGCCGGTGCCGGTGTCCACGGTGACGTACTGGGCGTTGATGATGAGGGAATCCCTGTCCAGGAAGGGGTGGCGGGCCTTCTTGCCCTCCAGCTCGCTGCCCTTGAGCGTGCCGATTTCCTTCTGCAGCGCCCATCCGGTCTTCTCGGTGAAAGTCTCTATCAGCTCGCGCACCACGATGAAGTTGCGCTCGCGGCCCTCCTTGGCGAAGGTGCCCAGCACGTAGGTGAAATCCGGGTGCAGGGCCACGGCCAGGTTGCTGGGCAGCGTCCACGGCGTGGTGGTCCAGATGGTCATCTCGCACTCCGTGCCGAGCACGGGCTCGGTCATCGGGAAGGCCACGAAGATGGACGTGGCGGTGTCCTCCATGTACTCCACCTCGGCCTCCGCCAGCGCGGTGTGGTGCGCGTAGCTCCACTGCACCGGCTTGAGGGACTGGTAGACGGCACCCTGTTCCACCAGTTTGGCGAACACGCGCAGGATGTGGCACTCGTACTTCGGCTCCATGGTGATGTACGGGTGGAACCAGTCCCCGAACACGCCGAGGCGGCGGAAGGAAAGGCGCTGCTGGTCGATGTAGCCCAGGGCGAACTCTGCGCAGCGGCGGCGGATTTCCGCCGGCTCCAGGCCCTGCGCCTCCTTCACCACCTTGGCCTCGATGGGCAGGCCGTGGCAGTCCCAGCCCGGGATGAACGGCGCGTAGTAGCCCGCCATCGTCTTGCTCTTCACAATGAAATCCTTGAGCACCTTGTTCAGGCCGGTGCCCATGTGCACGTCGCCGTTGGCGAAGGGAGGCCCGTCGTGCAGGATGAACCGCGGTGCGTTCTGCGCCTTGCGGCGCTCCGTAATTCGCTCGTACAGCTTGCCGCTTTCCCATTTTTCAAGCCTCTGGGGCTCCTTCGTCGTCAGGTCGCCACGCATGGGAAACGTGGTGTCTGGCAGAAAGATGGTGTCCTTGTAGCTCTTGGCGTCTGTACTCATAGCGCGCGCAATATACGCCCCGCCGCCCTGTTTGTCAACCTAAACATGCGCCACGCTTGCTGGTTTGGTGCGCGGCGCGGCACTTTGGGCTTGCCTTTTGGTGTGTTTCGGTATACCTTGGCGTGCCGCCTCGGCGGAACAACCACAGATATTCGCTATGGAAAACTCCAAGATTGAACGCGCCCTCCTTTCCGTCTCCGACAAGACCGGGCTCGACAAGTTCGCCAAGGGCCTGGTGGCCCAGAATGTGCAGCTGATCTCCACGGGCGGCACCTGCCGCTACCTCAAGGAGCTCGGCCTGCCCGTCACGGAAATATCCGACTACACCGGCGCGCCGGAACTCTTCGACGGCCGCGTGAAGACCCTCCATCCCAAGGTGCACGGCGGCCTCCTCCAGCGCCGCGACCTGCCGGAACACCAGCAGCAGGCCAAGGACAACAACATCCCCACCATCGACCTCGTCTGCGTCAACCTCTACCCCTTTGAGGAGACCATCGCCAAGGACGGCGTGACTCTCGCGGAGGCCATCGAGAAAATCGACATCGGCGGCCCGTCCATGCTGCGCTCCGCCGCCAAGAACTACGCCAGCGTCACCGTGGTGAGCGACCCCGCGGACTACGACACCGTGCTGGAGGAAATGGAGAACCACGGCGGCAGCACCACGCTCAAGACGCGCGAGAAGCTGGCGGTGAAGGTGTTCATGCGCACGTCCGGGTACGACACGGCCATCTCCAACTACCTGGGCCACCGCGCGGAGGAATCCACCCGCAACAACTTCTCCCTCTCCCTGCCGTTCAGCCAGGCGTTGCGCTACGGCGACAACCCGCACCAGCCCAGCGTGCTCTACGGCAACTTTGATTCCATCTTCACCCAGCTGCAGGGCAAGGAGCTCTCCTACACCAACGTGCTGGACCTGGATGCCGCCGCCTCACTCATCATGAACTTCCGCCGCCCCACCGTGGCCATCCTCAAACACACCAACCCCTGCGGCGGGGGTCAGGACGACGAGGACCTCGTGGAGGCTTGGAAGCGCGCGTACCAGACGGACACGCAGGCGCCCTTCGGCGGCGTCATCGTCATGAACCGCCCGATGACGGAAGCCCTCGCGCGCATCGTCGGCGCCATCTTCACGGATGTCATCATCGCCCCGGACTACGAGCCGGAGGCCCGCGCCATCCTGCAGAAGAAGAAGAACTGCCGCATCATGAAGATCGACATGGACGCGTGGAAGGAATTCTGCAAGCTGCCCATGGTGCGCACCGCTCCCGGCGGCCTCATGACCATGAAGCGCGACGACATGGCGCAGGGCCTGGACAACCTGGAGGCCAAGGTGGTCACCAAGCGCGTGCCCACCGCGGACGAACTGGAGGCCATGCGCTTCGCCTGGCGCGTTTGCAAGCAGGTCCACTCCAACGCCATCGTCTTCACCGACAAGAACGGCACGCTCGGCATCGGCGCCGGCCAGATGAGCCGCGTGGACTCCGCCAAGATCGCCGTGTGGAAGGCGGAGCAGGCCGGCCTCACCCTCAAGGGCAGCGTGATTGCATCCGACGGCATGTTCCCGTTCGCCGACGGCCTGCAGACCGCCATTGACGCGGGTGCCACCGCGTGCATCCAGCCCGGCGGCTCCATCCGCGACGAAGAGGTGATTGCCGCAGCCGACGCCGCGGGCATCGCCATGGTGTTCACCGGCGCGCGCCACTTCCTGCATTAACCCTTACCGCACCCGGGCGCGCATGCACCATGCCGCCCGGGTGCCTTGTCTTCACACAATCCATCACACCGCCATGCATCTCGGAGTCAACATCGACCACGTCGCCACGCTGCGCCAGGCGCGCTACGCCACCATGCTTCACCTTCCCAACGCGGAACCCTCCGTGCTGGATGCCGCGCGTGCGGCCATGCAGGGCGGCGCGGATTCCATCACCCTCCACGTGCGCGAAGACCGCCGCCATATGCAGGACGACGATGCGCGCGCCGTGCGCCGCGAGATTGCGCTGCCGCTCAACCTGGAGATGGGCGCCACGCCCGCCATGCTGGATTTCGCGCTCTCCCTCAAACCGGACTACGTTTGCCTAGTGCCGGAACGCCGCCAGGAAATCACCACGGAAGGCGGGCTGGATGTCGCCGCGCGCGTGGATGAGCTGAAGCCGCTCGTTGCCGCGCTCATGGGCAACGGCAGCCGCGTCAGCATGTTCATCGATCCCGATGTTGCACAGGTGGAAGCCAGCGCCGCCATCGGCGCGCCCATGGTGGAACTGCACACAGGGCGCTTCGCCAACACGCAGGGAAATGCGCGCGCTGCGGAGACCGCGCGCCTCGTGGCAGCGGCCACGCGCGCTCATGAACTCGGTGTGGAAGTGCATGCCGGGCACGGCATCCAAATCGCCAACCTGCGAGACTTGAACAGCGTCCCCTTCCTTACGGAACTCAACATCGGGCACACCATCGTCGCACGCGCAATCTTCATCGGTTTGTCCGCCGCGGTGCGTGAGATGAAGGACGCGGTTTCCGCGCTGCAATGGTGATTCCACGCCTGTCAAGCCTTTTTTTTCGTGCGTTTTCCCCGTGAAAACGCACTTTTTTTGCACTTTTTGGCATTTTTTTTCAATTTTCCCCTTGAAATGGGGGAATAGCATGCTAATATGAAGCCCTATGAACAAGACTCAACTCGTTGACCTGATTCAGGCGAAACTGGGCAAGGAAGCGACCAAGAAGTGCGCCGAGACCGCACTCTCCGCTGTCCTTTGCGCTATCTCCACCGCTGTCAAGAAGGACAAAGTCCAGCTTGTCGGCTTCGGCACGTTCGAGATGAAGACCCGTGCTGCTCGCACCGGCCGCAATCCCCAGACGGGCAAGCCCATGAAGATAGCTGCCTCCACCACGCTTGCTTTCAAACCCTCTTCCGTCTTCAAGAAGAAGGGTGGCAAGAAGAAGTAAAATTCTTCACAACGAATGTTCCACAAGCCGTCCGGTTCACGCCGGGCGGCTTTTTTCTCGCCCGAATTTTTTGTTGACAATGGCAGGGTGTTTGATTAGAGTACGCGCGTCATGAAAAAGAGACTTCGCAAGAAATACCGCGTGGGAGAGTTCCGTGAGCTCTGCTTCAAGTTTTCTTTTGAGTACAAGGGGGACGTGGAATCTCCCGAGTGCAGGCAGTTCATCCAGGCGTTCGACACCGAGTGCCTGGAGCCCAACGGCCTCGTCTGCGTCGGCCTTTTCCAGAACACAGGCTGCAACATCACCGTGCATGACGCCGACCCCACGCTGACCAACGAGACCCAGCGCGCCGCCGTCAAGGCCTGGGTGGAGGCACGTCCCGAGATCGACCTCAAGGACTTCGGCGAGCTCGAGGACGCATGGTACGGTGATTTGTGAACGCTAGCCCGCTGCATGACCGATGAGTGACAAACCGATTGAGGAACCCGTTTTCAAGAAGGGGCTGAAAGGCGTGGTCGCCAACGAGACCGCGCTGACCGATGTGCGCGGCGAGGAGGGCCGCCTGTTGTACTGCGGCTACGAGATTGAGGATTTGGTGGACTTGTGCAGCTACACGGAAATCATCTACCTGCTCCTCAACAAGCGCCTGCCCAACCGCGAGGAGCTGGAGGGCCTGCAGCAGCGCCTGCGCCACGACCGCGAGCTGCCGCAGCCCATCCTGGACTTCTTCAAGTCCGCCACCAAGACCGCGCGTCCCATGAGCGCGCTGCGCACCGCCGTCTCCATGCTCGGCATGTACGACGACCGCACCAAGGACCCCAGCCAGATGAAGGAAATCGGCCTCTCCCTCATCGCCAAGCTGCCCGTGATGGCCGCGTACTACTACCGCATCTGCCAGGGGCTGGACCTGCCGCCCATCCGCACGGATCTGGGTGAGGCGGAGCACTTCCTCTGGCTGCTCAAGGGCAAGGAGCCCGACCCCGCGGAGGCCCACATCCTGGATGTGGCCTACATCCTGCACGCGGACCACGGCATGAGCGCGTCCACCTTCGCATCCCGCGTCACCGCGTCCACGCTCTCGGACATGTATTCCTCCATCACCACCGCCATCGGCACGCTGAAGGGTCCGCTGCACGGCGGCGCCAACGAGGCCGTCATCGAGATGCTCACCGAGATTGGCGACGAGGACAACGTGGAGGCGTACGTCAACGAGAAGCTAGCCCGCCACGAGAAGATTTTCGGCATGGGCCACCGCGTGTACAAGACGCTCGACCCCCGCGCGCCGCAGCTGCGCCGCATCGCCATCCGCCTCACCCAGACCATGGGCGAGCCCAAGTGGATACGCATGAGCGACATGATTGCCAAGATCATGCGCGCCCGCAAGGGGCTCAACGCGAACGTGGACTTCTACTCCGCAACGGTGTACTACAGCCTGGGTATCCCCACGCGCATGTTCACCACCGTCTTCGCCATCGCCCGCTGCGCCGGATGGGTGGCCCAAATCCTGGAGCAGCTGGAGGACAACACCCTCTTCCGCCCGCTCTCACGCTATGTGGGCCCGGACGAGCCGCTGCTCGTTCCCGTGCTGGACATGCGCTGATGCGCCGCGCTTCCGAAATGCGGGCTTGCGAAATGCCGGGCAAGGTGTAGAATGGAGCCATGAACCATGAGAGTTCACCGCGCGCCTGGGTGGACGTGGACCTGGAGGCCATTGCCCACAATCTGGACATAGCGCGCCAGGCCCTGCCGGACACCGCGCTCATGCCCGTCATCAAGGCCGGCGCGTACGGCCACGGCCTGGAGCCCGTCGCCCGCCGACTGGATGCCGACGGCATCGCGTACTTCGGCGTGGCGAACGCCGGGGAGGCCCGCCGCATCACACTCGCCAACCTCCGCACCAAGCCCTTCATCCTGGGTCCCACCATCCCCGACGAGCGCGCGGAGATTGTGGAGCAGGGCTGGTGCTGCACCGTCTCCACCATGGAGGAGGCCCGCCATTTCCAGAGCCTCGCCGCCCTCGGCAACCGCACGTTCACCGTCCACATCGCCGTGGATACCGGCATGGGCCGCGAGGGCTTCCTGCCATCCGAGCTCGGCGAGGTGGCACCGCAGATCGCCGCGCTGCCCAACCTCTCCGTGGAGGGCGTGATGTCCCATTTCCCGGCGGCGGACGAGGATGTGCCGTTCACCCAGAACGAAATCGGCGTGTTCACCGACTGCGTGCAGACCCTCTCGCAGCACTTTGCTTTGCGCTACCGCCACATTGCCGCCAGTGCAGGGGAGCTGGGCTATGAAATCCCCTGCGCCAACCTGGCGCGCCCCGGCCTGCTGCTCTACGGCGTGGCCCCCATGGCCTCCATCTACGACGGCGTGCTGCGCCCCACTCTCCGCCTTTCATCCCGCATCTCCCTCATCCGCGAGCTCCCCGCAGGTCACGGCGTCGCCTACGGCAGAACCTACGTCACCGACCGACCCACGCGCGTCGCCACCATCGGTATCGGCTATGCCGACGGCTGGAGCCGCCGCCTCTCAGGCACCGGCGCCCGCGTCTGTATCCGCGGGCAGTTCTGCCCCATGCTCGGCCGCGTCACCATGGATCAAATCATGGCGGATGTCACCCACGTGCCCGATGCCGCACCCGGCGATGTGGTGGAGCTCATCGGCCCCCACATCCCCGTCACAGAGGTCGCAGAGCGCGCCGGCACCATCGTCTGGGAAATCTTCACCGGACTAGGCCCCCGCCTGCCCAGAAACTACTGAGGCGGCAACTTTGTGGAGCGCGCGTCTCGATTTCATTGCCATCCCGTGACGTTCGGCACTCCGTCGGATTTTCCGAGTGGATGTAAAAACGCGCGGAGAGCCGCGGGCGTTGGTGTTAGAACGTGGTGGAGCCGATGGGGATGGGCAGGGCGCAGGAGGCGAGCAGCAGGGCGCACGCCAGCAAAAGGAAAAGGCGGCACAGCTGTGCCGCCTTTCGCTTGATGCTTTTAGAACGGGCCTCCATAGGCGGAATGCGTGTCGCCGAAGGACACGCCGATCTCCTTGGCCGCATCCACCAGCTGGCTGTCCTCGCCCACCAGGTGCAGCTTCTTCACCGCTTCCTCGATGGGCATGGAGACGATGTCCGTGCGGCTAAGCGCCACCGTGCGGCCGAACTCGCCCTTCTCGATGAGCTCGATGGCCTTGGCGCCGCAGCGCACGCC
>JAKSOT010000089.1 GCA_024405455.1 Akkermansia sp.
CGGACGATTCCGAGAACTCGGCGGTGAACAGGTTGTTGGAGACGACGTAGTGGACCTGGTAATTGGGTGAAGCCGTGTTGGCGGGCGAGGCCTTCGCAGCCCCCGGCGCCTGCCCGGGATATTCCACGGCGGCAAACGCGGCACCCGAGCCTATGAGAAGAGTGGCAACAGCGTGGTATATCTTCATGATGCGCGTATTCTACCACACCCAGCCGCCATGGCAACCCAATTCCGCACGCTTCCCCGGCGGGGCTCATATGTGTCCCAATGGTTTCTTTTCTGCAGGGAGAGACATTGATGTTCACGAGAATGGAAATCCCGCAAAAAACGAAGCCCCCCATTGCAATGCGGAGGAAAAAACGCTCGGCGACCTGTACGGCATGCGCGGCAACCGGGGCGTTCATGGTATGGTGACTATACTATGATTTGTACATTGTACATTGTACATCCGAATGTCTCATCGCAGCCAGGCGAGGAATTCGGTGTTGCCCTCCATGCCCTTGATGGGGGAGTCTGCCACGCCCATCCATTCGCGGTGCAGCTCGTTGACCACGAAATCGTGGATTTTGTCCACGGCGCGGCGGTGCAGGGCGGGGTCGCGCACAATGCCGCCGGGACCGATGTCCTCCGGTTGCAGCTCGAACTGCGGTTTGATGAGGACGAGCAAGTCGCCGCCGTCCTGCAGGCAGGCGTAGGCGGCGGGCAGGATCTTGGTGAGGGAGATGAACGAGACGTCGCTCACGATGAGCTGCACCTTTTCTCCCAGGTCCCCGGGGGTCATGTAGCGGGCGTTGAACTGCTCCTTCACCACCACGCGGGGGTCGGTGCGGAGTTTCCACACCAGCTGGTTGGTGCCCACGTCCACGGCGTGCACGCGCTGCGCGCCGTTCTGGAGCAGGCAATCGGTGAAGCCTCCGGTGGACGAGCCGATGTCCAGGCAGACCTTGCCCTCCACGGAGACGGGGAAGGCCTTGAGGGCGCCCTCCAGCTTGAGGCCGCCGCGGCTCACGTACCGGGGCTTGTTCTTGACCGCGATGGGCAGGGAGTCGTCCACCTTGGTGCCGGGTTTGGTGACCACCTGGTCCTTCACGGATACCTCACCGGCCAGGATGAGACGCTGCGCCTGCTCGCGGGAATCGCAGAGCCCGCGGGAGACCACCAGCACATCCAGGCGTTGCTTGGGCATGGTTCTTCCGGATTTTATCGGCGGGGACGCACCCTCAGGCCGCGGTTCTGGCCGGGCATGACCGCGTATGTGGGCTTGGCGGGCTGTTCCTCCTGCGCGGCGGGGGCGGGGGCGGGAATCGGCGCGGGCTTGGCCACGGGCTGCGGCGCGGGGGCGGGAATCGCCACGGGCTTGGGCGCAGGTTGCGGCGCGGGCGGCGGGGTCATGGCCACGCGCGGCTGGTGCTGGCTGGCGGGCGACGCCGCGGGACGCGGGGCAGGGGCCGCCACGGGCTTGGGAGCGGGTTTCGGTGCCGCGGGTTTCGCCACGGGGCGCGCCACTTGCCGCGGCTGCGGGTTGAAGGCGGGATAGAATGAGCCGCCCGTCACCATGGCGCGGCCGTCCATGCGGTCGTAGTGGTCGCATGATGCCAGCATGGCGGCGGTCATCACGAGGGGGATGATGGTCTTGTTCATTGTCGGTTTAGTGTTGTTACGGGGTTTCTGCACCGGCGGGGACCTGGCGGGAGCCGGTTCCGGCGGGCTGCTCCAGGAACTCTGGGGAGATGTGTTCCAGCTCGCTGTCCTCCACCACGGGTTCGGGCTCCGGGTCGGGCGCGTTTTTCAGGAACTCCTGCGGGGACGGATGCTGCACGGCGGGCGCCTGCTTGAAGATGTGGATTTCACGCACACCGCGCGGCACCGAGCTGGCGGGCACGTAGTACGCTATGTTGGAATCGCGCGGGGCAGGGGGAGCCACGGCCTTGGGGGCAGCGTACACCACCCGCTGCGCTCGTGCGTACACGGAATTGCCGCTCACCGTGGCGCGGCCGTCTGTCTGGTAGAAATCGCTGCACGACGCCAGCAGCGCCGCGCCGCATGCAAGCAGGAGTGTACGGTTCGCCGCGTTCATGTCAGGTGGTATAGAGTTTGAGGAAAATGTCCCTGGCGGTGTAGGTCCAGTTGTACCAGCAGTAGGCGAGCGTGAGGATGGACATCATGATGAACACGGCGTCGCGCCCGCCCTTGGCGGCCCTTTCCTTTTTCTCGTCCGCGGAGGGGCAGAGCGCCATGACCATGCCCAGCGCGGCGCCCAGCCACATCAGCGTGTACACAATCATCCAGATGTTGGCTTGAACCTGCGACAGCAGGTCCTCGCCCGCTGCCATCGCGCCGAAGAACACCAGGTGCGGCAGCACCGCCAGCGCGGAGATCTCCGGCCGCATGGCGCGGTTCTCCTGCAGGCGCAGCCACGTGGCGCCCCACAGCACCAGGGCAGGGAGCAGCGACACCCAGAACAGGCTCACGTGCGCCGTGCCGGAGACGTATCCCCGCAGCAGCGACAGCGCACACGCCGCGGGCACGCCCCAATAGATGTATGTCAGACGCTTCATGATGCCGATTTTCCGCGTCAAATCAAGGAATTCGGGGTGTTAGCCCACCCATTTCCAGGTGATGGGCACCTCGATATCCGGGTGGAAGCTGCGCATGGCGGGGCTTCCCAGCGCGCACTGCGCCAGCGCCTCCTTGTGCGGGTTGTCCTCCGGCAGCGGCACGCAGATTTCCGTCTCGATGCGCGCAATGCGCCGCGGGTTCGGGTTCATGATCTTCGCCACCTCAATCGTCATCCCGCGCAGGTCCAGGTTGTGTTCCTCCGCGTAGATGCCGATAATGGTGGCCATGCAGCCCGCCATCGCAGAGCACATCAAATCCGTCGGAGAGAACGATTCGCCCTTGCCGTGGTTGTCCACCGGCGCATCCGTCATCACTTTCGCTCCAGAGGGCTCGTGGACCAGCTCGCAATGCAGTCCGCCGCAGTATGTCATCTTGCACTTGACCATACGGAAAGGATACCACCGCCATTGACTGCGTCAAGATAATTTGGAATTTTGAATTTGGAATTTAGGATTTAGAATTTGTTTGCGTTCGGTCGTGGTTGGCGTGAGCCGATGTCAATCTCAAACCGCGCCCGCCGCATCACGCCGCGTTGCGCTACACACAAATTCAAAATTCAAAATTCTCAATGCTAAATTTTCAATCAACCCCCATCTGTGTCGCTCAGTCCTCGCTCGTCCCAAGGCAGGGCATAGCCCCCGCCGCGCAAATTTACAACTACGCATAATATATGTAATGCAAAATCGCGGAAATGCTTGCGGGGTGCGGGGTTTTGTGGTAGATAGAGGGCATGATGAAGATTCATGCAGTCATGGCGGGTACGGTTCTGGCGTGTGCGGTTGCGCTGGCGGACGGCGCGGCGCCGCAGCAGGAATCCGAGTACGTGGGCATCGGCGAAGTGAAGACGACCTGGATTGACGATCACACGGTGGCCTGCAGCTGTTCCGATGGATGTCAGTTGAAGTCGCCGGACAAGGTGGCGCACAAGACGCTGAAGTTCACGTACGGGAACGGGGCCCGCATCCGCTGCCGTGAGCTGTACCCGAGCGGCACTCCCGGTGAATGGGGCGAATGGAGCGCGCTGGAGGGAGAATCCGCGCGCAGCTACACGTTCCCCAACGGCAATACCGCCGGAGGCCGCTGGCAGGATGGCGTGAGCTACTCCGCCGACTACCGCAAGACGGCAGACTGCACCGCCAAGGTGCGCGTGCGCCAGGTGGATGCCAAATCCAGCTCGTCTGCGGATTACGTGCTGACCTTCATCGACTACACCAAGAAGGCGGACGGCACCAAGGTCATTACCGGCAAGGCCACCTGCCGCATCCGCGAGATGTCGCGCGAGACGGAAATGGAGAACATCACCTTCACCCTGGAATAAAGCGCGGCGCCGCGTGCGCCTGTATATATACAGGGAAACAACCACCCCGAACAAAACCCAACATCGTTATGAAATCCATCACGCTACTCCTGGTCACGGCGTCCTTCGCCCTGGCCGACACCCCGCGCTTCTACAACGGCAGCGGCGGCTACGAGGGTTCCGCCTCCACCAGCGGCGACACCACCCGCTACTACGACAAGACAGGTTCCTACCAGGGCTCCGCGCAGCGCAGCGGCAACACCACCCGCTACTACGACAAGTCCGGCTCCTACGTGGGATCCGCCACGGAAAGCGGCGGCACCACCCGCTACTATGACAAGTCCGGCTCCTACCAGGGCTCGTCCTCCAACAGCGGCGGCACCACGCGCTACTACGACAAGAGCGGCTCCTACCAGGGCTCATCCTCCAACAGCGGCAACACCACCCGCTACTACGACAAGACGGGCTCCTACAAGGGTTCCAAGAACCGCTGATTTTCCACCATACCCCCCTGCCCCTTTGTGGAAGCCGCGTTCGTTTGCGGCTTCCTTTTTTTCCGCGCCGAAAAAAATCACCTTCGTTGTGTCATACTTTCAACAAATGTGTTAGAATGCGTCTTAACCTATATAGAGGGCAGCGCACAGCGCGCCCCGCTAACGATACCATACAGCCATGCCAGAAGACAGCAACACACCGCCGCCGGTTCCCGCATCCCTGCCCCCCGTTCCCTCCGTGCCGCCGCATGCCGCGCCGCACGCCTACCCGCACGCGCCCGTGAAGCCGCAGGGGCCGCCCACGGACCCGTCGTGGTGGCGGCAAGGCTGGGTTCCGCTGGTGGTGCTGGTGATGGCGGCGGTGTCTGCCGACCTGCTGTGGCCGCACATTGCGGCGAATACCTTCCCGTCGCTGGGGCTGGGCGCGGCCATCGGCGCGGCGGTGTACATCGCGGCGGTGCTGATGCTGCGCAAGGACATCTCCCGCAACGAGTACATCTTCATGATTGCCATGGGAGTCATCGGCATCCTGGCGCTCATCATGAGCGGCAGCGGGCTGAGCTGGCTGGCGCTCGTGCTGGCGCCGGTCGTCCTGGTGCACTGCTTCGCCACGGATGTGGAGATACCGGAGGACGACCCCAAGGCGAACTACCGCAACTGGTGGCAGTACTGGACGGCACGGCGCAAGGAGGCGCACGGCAAGCGCAACTGGCGCGGCATCCTGCCCACGCTGCTGAGCGTGGCGGTGGGCGTGGTGCTCTTTGTGGCGTTCCTGGGCATCTTCGCTTCCGGCAACCCCGTGGTGCAGCTGGTGTGGGAGAAGATTTGCGAGTGGTGGAACGCCCTCATTGAATTCCTGGACCTGGACTGGGATTTCTGGATGCACCTGGGACGCTGGGCGCTGGGTGCGGCGCTGTTCGGCGTGCTGGCGCTGCGGCGCTGGAAGCGCGTGCCCAAGCCCGCCTCCCCTGCCCCGTCCGCTCCCGCGGCCACGGGCAGCACGCTGTTGCCGCACTTGCCGCTCATGTCGCTCATCGGCATCAACCTGGCCTTCCTCATCGCCACCTCCACGGATATCGCCTTCCTCTGGTTCGGCAACGTGCCGGAGGGCATCTCGCAAACCGCATACCTGCACGACGGCGCGGAATCCATCATCTGGGCGTCCGTGCTGGCATCCGGCGTGCTCATCTTCCTGTTCCGGCGTGATGGCTCCGCGCGCGAGACCGCGCCGTGCCGCTTCCTGGGCTACCTGCTGGTGGCGCAAACCTTCCTGCTGGCGCTCAGCGTGTACGTGCGCCTGTACCACCAGATAGCGGACTACGGGTTCACGCCCACGCGCATCGAGGCCGCGGAAACCCTGCTGCTGGGGCTGGCGGGCCTGGTGATCCTGGTCATCTACATGGTGCGCAGCGGCAAGCTGATGCGCTACGTGAAGACCTGCGTGGCCACCATGGCGCTCATGGTGTTCGCCTTCACCGTGAATCCCCCGGGGCACCTGGCCGGCAGCCTCAACCTCGCCTACATGGATTCCCACCCGCACTGGAAGTTCCTGACCTCCGACTTCAGGTACGGCCGCCTGGACGTGGCGGACAACCTGAGGTTCGCCTGCCATGTGCTGGAGCGGAACACGCGCGCCATGGAGAGCCTGCAATCCGAGGATGTCAAGAAAGTCCACGCGGAGGATGTGGAGGAACTGCGCACCAAGATCCAATACGAGGCCGACCAGGCCGTCAAGCGCCTGGAGCCCGGACGCTGGACCACCTGGAACGTGCAGGCCGCCAAAAACGCCAACGCCGCACGCGAATTCCTGAAAAAATACCATTGAAAAATCTCCATGGGGAAATTAAGATAGGGCCGTTATGAAACACTCCCTGCTGTACCTTGCGCTGACATTTGGACTTGCCGTGGCCGTACCCGCCGCCATGGCCGCGGACCCTGCGGGCAACAAGCCCAAGGCAGCCAAGAAGGTGAAGAAGGACAAGAAGTCCAAGAAGAAGGCGGAGGCCCAGGAGGAAACGCCCGCCGCGGAGGAAGCCCCCGCCACCGACGCAGAGCAGGCCCCCGCCAACGCCGTGGGCGAGGCCCTCAAGGGCGTCAACTTCATCACCGACACCAAGCCCCGCTACGATGCCAAGTTCTACATCTACCTCACCACCGCCGGTTGGTGCGGCCCCTGCAACCGCGAGATGCCCAACGTGGTGAAGCAGTACCCCCTCATGCTCAAGAAGGACGTGCAGCTCATCATGGTCAGCGCAGACCAGCAGCCGGAGGCCGCCACCCACTTCATGAAGCGCAACCGCGGCGATTTCCCCTGCATCATGGGCAACCCCACCACCGAAACCCAGAAGCTCCCAGGCTACCGTGACACCCACGCCATCCCCCAGGCCATCCTCGTGGACGCCGCGGGAAACGTCATCTCCATCGGCCGAGCACAGGAAATCATCGCC
This sequence comes from Akkermansia sp., assembly GCA_024405455.1. Taxonomy (GTDB): domain Bacteria; phylum Verrucomicrobiota; class Verrucomicrobiia; order Verrucomicrobiales; family Akkermansiaceae; genus Akkermansia. Next base: position 6,858 of record JAKSOT010000089.1, read on the forward strand.
GGGTGGGACAAGATGATTAAGGGGAAATAAGGTACTAGGTACTATGTACTATGTACTATTTTGAGATATTGCGCGCCTGATGGCGCGATGTAGTAATGTTTCATCTAGCAGGATGCCTGATGAAACTTGTAGTCAACCGCGCCTCTGGCTTGTCTCGGCGTAGCTTCAGCGAAGACGGACGCGGCTATATGAAGCCCCCTGCGGGGGCGGCGGTGCGCAAGCCACGGGTTCTTTAACCCGTGGGTAACCACCCCTGCATACACACCACGGTAACGCCGCCGAATGGCGGTGTGGGCCGGTGTGGGCGTGCGCAACAAATCACGCCCGTTCACGCCAACGCCAGCACCTCTCCGAGCATTTTTATGGGACGGCAATGATTTACAATTGACGATTTACAATTTTGGAAGTTCGCGCGCCTGACGGCGCGGGGATTTATGGGTCGGCAGTGAAATTTCCCGGTAAATACAATTGACGCAAGGCGTAAGGCGGTGTAGAGTGACGGCATTATGAAGATTGCCTCGCTCTTGCTTGCCCTGTTTGCTGGTTTGATGATCAACGGTGCCGCCCTGTACGCGCAGGATGCTGCGCCGGATGCCGCGCCCGCGCACAAGGCTGCGGGCAAGAAGAAGTCCGGCAAGAAGAAGGGCAAGGCCGAGAAGGCGGAAAGGGCCGAGAAGCCCGCGAAGGAGGAGAAGGCGGAGAAGCCCGGCAAGGGGGATGCCTCCCCCATGGCCAAGGCGCTCAAGAAGGTGAACTACGTCACCTCCAAGAAGCCGGATTCCAAGGCCACGCACTACATCTACCTGATATCCGCCAGCTGGTGCGGCCCGTGCAATGCGGAGATGCCGCACGTGGTGGAGCAGTACAAGGAGATGAGCAAGTGCGGCGTGGAGCTCATCCTGGTATGCGCGGACCACGACAAATCCCAAGCTGTGGGCTTCATGAAAAAGTACGGGGCAGACTTCCCCGGTGCCATGGGCGACACCGAGCGCCACAAGCTGCTCGGCTGGGAGGACCGGAACGGCATACCCTACGCCATCATCGTGGATGCCAACGGCAACAAGCTGACCTGCGGCAACGCCGCTTCCGTCATCGGCGGCTGGAAACAGACCACCGGGAAGCAGTAGGATGTACAATGTACAAATCATTGCTGTCCCATTGCAACGCGACGAAAAACGCTCGGACCCGTCTACGCCAAGGCCTACGGGAGGAACCACCCTTGGCGTGAGTCCACACCCCCATGCGGGGGCGTTGCCTCGCCACCACCCCGTTGGTGGCTGCCCGTAGGGCGAACCGCCGTGGGGCGGCGGTGAGGCAACGTCTATCTCGAGCCACGGGTGGAACCCGTGGGCATCCACGCGTGCGTAACAATTTACGGAACGCCCCCGCATGGGGGTGTGGACTCACGCCAACGCATGCCTACTAACCGCGCTCGTTGGCACCAATCATTGCATACCAACCACGCCATTTTCCAATTTTCATTGTGGCGCGGCAACCGAATTCCTCGGTTCAGATTCCCGATTTCACCAGACCTCACCCCGCAACCATGCGGGATAGCGCTCCGCTACCGGAGCGCTGTGGGACGGCAATGAAATCCAATTCTAAAAAAGGGTTCATAGTTTGGCGAGCAAGGCCAGCACGCGGCTGCCCATCTGCGCCGCGCGCTTGAAGACGGACGTGGGATAGTTCTGGCGGTACACCAGCCTGTAATCCTCCAGCTCCCGCAGCGAGGTGGACACGTTGGAGCGCGCCAGCCCGAGCGTGTCGCATATCTCTTCCGGCGTGAGCGCGCGGTCGCTGATGTACAGCAGCCCGTGCAGCATGGCCGTGGACCGCGGTATGCCCCACCGCGTCCCCATCTCGCCCCACCGCCTCACAAACCTCTCTTGTGTCGCACTCAACCGCATGACCCTATTTTCTGAAATTTCAGAAATTTGTCAAAAAAAAGAGGCTCATCAATCGGCGTAGGAGCGCAGGAGGTGGACCATATCCGCGGCGAGGCGGCGGATG
>JAKSOT010000009.1 GCA_024405455.1 Akkermansia sp.
TCAAGTCCATGCACGCCATCCCCACGTCGTCCGCCACCCTGGGCAAGGGGATTGTCTTCTGCCCTGTCGCCTCCGTGCTGCCGCTGGGGGACGGCCACCTGGCCTTCCCCGTCTCCGCGCTATATAATGCCAGGTTTTTATCTGTCTCGGCGCGCACTCTCTCCTTGACTCGGCGCGCCCGGGCGCATACAATGCGAAACGCGGTGCTGCTGTGCGCCGCCGTTCCCCGCAAGTTTTCCAGTCACGCTCATGCACGCCAACGAACCTGTCACCATCGTCTTTTCCTCCGACGGCAACTACGCCCCCTATCTCATGGTGGCCATTGCCTCTGCGCTGGAACACCTGCAGGAGGGCCGCCCCTGCCGCGTCTATGTGATGGATTGCGGCATCCCCGTTTTCTGGAAGGCGAGGTTGAACGAGGTGGCGGCATCCCGCCGTGGGGCGGAAATCCGCTACCTGGATGTGACGGAGCTCGATCGCCGGCTGGATGCCATGTTCCGTGAGCGCGGTTCCAAGGGCGGAGTGACCGGGTGGTCATACACCACCTACTACCGCCTGTTCTTGGCGGACATGCTGCCGGAGGCTCGCCGCACGCTCTACCTGGACGTGGATATTCTGGTGTGCGACGACTTGGGCAAGGTGTTCGATGCGGAAATGGGCGGCAAGAGCATTGCCTGCGTGAAGGACGTGTGCCTGTGCGATGATGCATCCTGCGTGGAATACCGGCGCAGGCTGCTTGGCTGCGGGCATGACATGGAGAGCTATTTCAATGCGGGTATCCTGCTGCTCAACCTGGAGAAATGGCGCGGCATGGGCGACCTGCAAAAGCGGGTGGAGAATGCGTTCTGCAACTTGCCGCACCTCATTTTCCCGGACCAGGACATCCTCAACCACGTGTTCCGTGAGGACAAGCTGATGCTGCACCGCCGGTGGAATTTCCTGACGCCGCAGCTGGACGGTGCCCAACTGCCGCCGGAACTGGAGCGGGAAACCGCCGCCATGGTCGCGGGTGGAGATTTCGGAATTGTCCACTACGCGGGCGGCAAACCGTGGAAGGATCCCTTGAAGGCCCCCCTGGCCGCCCTCTGGTGGGCGCAGGCCCGCCGCACCGGGCTGGACGGCGACATCATCTATCACGAACACGTGCTGCTGCGGCGCTACCTGCAGGCGCGGAAAGAGGCGGGGCGCCTGCATTCCCTGCGCTGGCAGCTGTGGATTGTGCGCATGCGGCTGCTGTTTGCGGGAGCGCGCCGCAGGCACACGCTGCAGGCCAGGCTCCAGCGCCTCGAGCAAAAAATGTCCATGGCCAGGAAAGCCAAATCAATTAAACTCTGACGCGTCCATGAAAATCGGCATACTCTACATTGTGACCGGCCGCTACCGCTGCTTCTGGCCGCTGTTCTACAGCAGCGCAATGAAACACTTTTTCCCCGGCTGTGAAAAGCACTTCTACATCTTTTCAGATGCAGAGCCCGGTTTTTTCCGTGAACATGGAGAGAATCCGGACCATATCACCCTGATTCCGCATGAGCGGCAGGAGTGGCCGTTCACCACGCTGCTGCGATACCGTACTTTCCTTGAGCATTCCGAAGCGTGGAAAAACAACGACTACACTTTCTTCATCAACTCCGACTACGAGTTCTACCAAGACATCACGGGGAGCATACTGCCCACCGCGGAGGAAAACGACATTGTGCTGGCAGAACACCAGAAATCCCTGGATCTGAAACCGGAGGACTACCCCTACGAGCGCAACCCGGAATCCGCCGCCTACATCCCCGTGGGGCAGGGCAGCCACTATGTGGCCGGCGGCTTCATTGGTGGAAAGACACCCGCCTTCCTGCAGCTGTGCATGGAGTTGGATGCCGCCACCACGCGGGACCTGGAGCGCGATATCATAGCCGTGTGGCATGATGAATCACAGCTCAACGCCTGGGCGCTGCGCCACCGCACGCGCATCCTTTCCCCGTGGTACATCTGGCCCTCCTACAACATCACCTGGAGCAACCGCCGCAAGGTGGTGGCGGGGCCGCGCGACAAGCTGAACTACGGCGGGCACGAATGGTTGCGCGGCATGACGGATGTCAAGCGCAAGAGCAAGAGGCGCCGTAGGATGGAGCGCTGCCTCATCATAGCCGCGTGCGTGCTGGCGGCGCTGGGTGCCGCCTGGTATGCCTGGTCATAAATTGCCGCGGAGGCGCAATTGCACCATCCGCCAGTGGTTGTAGAGCTGCTTTCTGTGTTGGCGTGACGGCATGATGCCGCTGAGCAGCAGGGCCGCGGGGGCGGTGATAAAGCGTTCCACCATGGATGGCTCCGGCTCGTGAACCGGGGCCGGCTTCCGCTCTGCGTCAGGGTTGCGCGCGGCAGCGGCGCGCAGCAGCTCCGCCAGTTTCCCGCGCCACGGCAGGTGCACGCGGCGGTAGTACTCCAGCGCGCTGCGGCGCAGGCGCAGCACTTCATCCGCCGGGCAGGACAGGAGCCGCTGCAGAAGCTCCGCGTTGCGGGCCGATTCCAGGCTCGGCTCCAAATAGCCCAGCGGGGAGTAGTGAATGCCTGTCTCACAGGTCACCAGGGGTACCACGCCCTGTGAGAGCGCATCCAGCACGCTGCCGGCCTGGCCCTCCTCCATGGAGGGAAACACAATCCAATCGTTGGCGGCCAGCAGGCTCCGGTATTCCGCCCCGGAGGAATCCATCCACCCGTGCACGGCCACCTTGTCCCCGAGCTCCGCTTGCAGCCCCGCCAGCCTGGCGCGGTAGCCGCGGTCCCTGGCCATCCCCACGATATCCACGTGGAACGCAGACCCGGCGCGGTGCGCCTGTTGCAGCAGGGCGTGCAGGATGTCGTATCCCTTCCGCAGGCACATCTCCGTGGCCAGGTACAGGATGCGCGGCGGTGCGCCCGCTTGCAAATCCCCCTTCTGCGCCAGGGGCAGGATGCTGGCGTAGTCCAGGCAGTGCAGCCGCTCCGGCTCCACGCCCCAGTGCAGGTATGAGGCCGCAACGGTCTCGTTGCCCACCAGGATGATGTCGTCCGCCGCCTCGATGTCGTCCACCGTCCTCAGGTGCGCGCAGCTTGTGCTCAGGTGGCGTGCGCTGCACACTTGCCAGCGGCGGTTGAAGGCGCGCAGGATACGGTTTCTCTCCGCCGGGTGCATGTTCACCGCGAACAAGACCTTGCGGTCGATTTTGCAGCGGCGCATCAGCGGCGACAGGCTGCCCAGTATGCCCACGGCCAGGTCGTAATGCCCTTTCGGCAGGCTTAGGGGCGGCCGCTGTCCGTCCACATAGTCCACCTCGCCCAGCTTGCTGAGCTCCTCGTACAGGGTGGCGGCCAGGGTCCCCGCGCTGGACGCCCCCGCGCGCATTCGGACCTGCGGGTCGGCGGGATCGAAACAGGTCTTGGAGTACGCTAGGAGTATGTTCATAAGATGGGGCTGCCCCCCGCGCTTCTCTATATCACTCGGAGCGTGCGGGTGTCAATCCTTTTTCTCCCGCCTGCTCATGCTCCTGCTCATGTGCCGCGTGTGCGCGCGGCTACACGCTTGCCTTCCCGCGGCGGTGGTGCTATCATGTGTGAAACTGGTTGTTCACGCCATGGAACCACGGCTAGCGGATGTGTTGCAGGATATGGTGGACGGCATTCTGGTCATCAACATGGACACGAGTACCGCCCGCTACGCCACCTTTGTGCAGGCGGCGCAGGGTATCCTGCCGATGAAGCGTGTGGAGCGCCTGAGCGCCGTGGCGGGAACCCTTCTGCCGGGCTACGGCGAGCCTCCCTGGTTCACGGAGCGCACAGGCGGGCGCGCGAAGGCCTGGGCCGGTGCCGCAGGGTGCGCCCTCTCCCACCGCAAGGGGATAGAGACGGCGCGCGAGCGCGGCTGGCGCAGCGTGCTGCTGCTGGAGGACGATGCGCTGCCGATGCCGGCGGAAGGCGCGGCGGAGCTGCTGGAGGCGGCGCGCGCGCTGCGCGGGGCCTGCATGCTCTACCTGGGCTACAACCGCCCGGTGCCGCACGGCATCCTCATGGCGGAGCGCGGGGGAACCGCCCTGTGGCGCGTGGACGGCGTGCTGGCCACGCACGCCTACATTGTCACGGCGGAGGCGTACGACACGCTTCTCGCGCAGCTGCCCACGCGGGACAACGTGTGGGAGTGGATGGCGCGCTTCCGCGCCATCGACACGTTCTACCGCGAATATGTGGCGGCTGGCGGGCTTCTGCCCGTCTACGCGGTATACCCCACCATCTTCCAACAGGGCGGCGGAATCTCCGAAATCTCCGGCGAGCGTGTGGCGGACGACAGCCACAGCTGCACCCGCGCCCCCTATCCCCTGAACACGCTGTGCGGTGCGCTCCACCGCCTGGGCCACCCGTTTCGGCGCATCAAGGTGCGGCTAAACTCCCTGCGCACGCTCATCCGCGCAAGGCGGGGCGGTCTGCCCGGCTATCGCCGCAAACGCTAGCGCGGCGGGGGCATTCCCTACGCCAGCACCCAATCCTGCGGCAGCAGACCCGGTGTGAACGCGGGGCTTTCCTGCCAGGCCCGCGGAGCCACCACCACGCGCCGCGGGTTCTCCATGAGCCAGGCCCCCCACCAGCTGAAGGTGCTGGCGGCTATGATGGCATGGCTGCAGCGGCGCATCAGGTTCATATCCGCCACGGGGTTTTCCGGGCCGTTCACCCGCACGATGGTGCGGGGAAGCTCCGTGGCGTAGTGGGCCTCCACCCAGTCGGGGTCGTCGGAGAAGATGAAGAGGTGCAGCGGGGCGGATACGCGCCCGCGCAGGCAGGCCTCCGCCGCCGCATAGTATTCCGGCGGGCAAAGCACAAACGATCCGCGGTTCCTTTCATCCAGGTAGTCCCCGCGGCGCACATGAACCATCACGGCGCCCTCGCCGACTGCGGCTATGCGCTCCAGCATATCGCGGTTGCCGTCATCCGCGGGTTCTTCCTTCAGCGCGAAGTCCCGCAGCAGGTCTTCCCGCACGGCATCGGCGTGCGCCGCCTTTTGGAAAAAGCCGCGCAGCACGCACACCTGCGGCAGGGAGGTGAAGCTCTGATCCGTGAGGAACAGCTCCCGCTCCTTGAAGAAATGGCGTTTCAGGTGCAGCCGGCGCCGCAGCCCCTGCAGCGGGCCCGCGCCGTACACCAGGCGGTCCGTGTGGGCGGGAGCCACCTGAGGCAGGCTCAGGCTGTATGCCCCCAGCGCATAGGCGCGCGTGGAGGCGTGGCGCAGCTTGCCCCCGAATTCCGGAAACCAGCCCGTATCCAGCTTCACCTGGCCGGGGCAGTGTTTTTCCAGCTGTCTGGCAAAGGCGTATTGGAACATCTGGTTGCCCAATCCGTCAGAGATTTTGACAATCTTTTCCCCGCTGCGCCGTTGCCGCTCGCCGCGCACGAGCGTGCGCAGCCTGTAGCCCCAGGATTTGCCTATCTCCCCCACCAAGTGCAGCGGGTTCCTGCGCAGGCGGTGCCGGCCGAGCAGCTCCCCGCCCGGACCTCGGTGCACGGCCGCAGTGTCGTCGTGGTTGAGAATGACGCGCTCCACCTGGCGGTAGAAATTGTAGCGCTCCATCATGAGGCGGCGCGCCTCCTTGATGTAGGGCAGGCGCTTCTCGTACTCGTTGCCGGCCACGGCCTCGCGGATGATGCGCAGGGCTTCCTCCGGGTTGTGCAGGGGAATGGGGATGAAGCTTTGAGGCGGCAGGATTTCCCCCAGCCGCGGATCTCCCGCATAGAAGGTCAGGCAGTGCGCCAGCAGCGGGTCGGATATCTTGTCCGTCCAGTGGTACGGGGCAATGCAGTTCTCCACCGCCACATGGTACTTGTAGGCGCTCAGGGCCTCCGTCTTGCTTTTGATTTCCCTCACACCGCGCCCGTACCAATCCATTTCCGGAAGGTTTTCCGCCAGGTAGCTCACCAGTTGGAAGCGGCTGTGGTGGTCCGTGTAGCGCATCTGCTTGGCGGAGCACACGACGGAGATTCCGCGGGTCTTGGGGTAATCCGGCATGCTGAAGGCCTCCTCCAGGGAATACCCGGCCTGCCAGTGCAGGCTGCCCTCCCCGTACAGGTGGCGGGGGTGCGGCATCACCTCCGGGCTGTGCGTGGTGAGCACATACTCGAACTGCCGCACATAGCTCCCGGGGTACAGCTTGATGCACGGCGGCTCCTGGGTTACCAGCACCGTGTGGCTTTGCGGGCACGCCAGCTCTTCCCGCTCGTTCACCACGCTTCCGTCCGTGCGCGGCGGCAGGTCGTCGTACACCACCACCCAGTCGTAGTCCCGGCATGAGCAGGACGAGATGAACACGCACCGGCCCAGCTTGAAGATGTAGTCGTTCGCCTTGTCCATGGCGCGGGTGATGACCTTTACCAGGATTTCCCCGCTCCCGTCTTGTCTGATGTACTCCATGGCTTATGGCGGAATATGCCCTTTTCCGCAGTATAGCGGACGCGGCGCCGCCGCGCAAGGATAATTCGCGAGCATGCGAAATTACTTGACGCAGCGGGCGCTCTGGTGGTATAGAGTGATTAGCTGGGCAGTCGGGCAGGGAGTCCGTTTCGCATGAGCAAAGAGAGAGAAACAACCGTTGCATTCACGGGGTGCGCATGCCCCCCGGCGTTTCAGGGGTGGCTCCGGGAGCGCCTCGGCTTCCGTATCATCCCGGAGGCGGATTTCCTCCAAGCGGATTTCCTGGTGTGTGACACCTTCAACAGCAATTTCGAGCGCTTCCCCGGCGTGCGCATCCTGCTCACCGGGGAAAACCATCCGGCGGACCTCAACCATTTCGACTACTGCCTGACCCACGAGAAGCGCGAGAGCGACCGCTGCATGTATTTCCCGTACTGGGTGTTTTCCACCCTGTACAACCCGGAGGTTCGCAGCGCCCTCACGGAGCCGCGCCCGCCCATCTCAGCCGATGAGCTGCGTGCCCAGGCCCGCCAATTCTGCGCCTTCGTGGTCCGCAACCCTGTCTGCAAGCGGCGCAACCGTTTGGTGCAGCATCTCATGCCCCACAAGCGCGTAAGCTGCGGCGGCCCGCTCATGAACAACATCGGCCACTGCGTGGGCGACAAGGCGGCCTTCATGGCGCAGCATCTCTTCGGCGTGGCGTATGAGAACGAATCCTCCCCCGGCTACCTCACGGAAAAGCTGCCGGATGCCCTGCGGGCGCGCTGCATCCCCATCTACTGGGGAGACCCCACCGTGGAGGAAACCTTCAACCCGAAGGCCTTTGTACATGCGCGCCGCTTCAAGTCCGAGAGGGAGCTGATACAATATGTGCTGGAGCTTTCCGAGGATTGCGGGCGCATGGCGGCCATCCTGAACGAGCCGCCCCTGCTCAATCCGCATGTGCTGGATGAGGCGGAGACGCGTCTGCTGGCGTTTTTCACCCGCATTTTCGAGCGCGGTCCCGGCGCTGTCCGCCGCACGCGCTGGCAGCGCATCAACGCCTTTCTTTCCCATTTTTACGGGCATGGCCTTTTCCGCTCCATCCGCACCATCTCCCGCCGCCTCCGCCACAAGGAGTGAACGCGTAATGCCCGCACCCTAACGCATACCGTCATCACCTTGACAAACGGTATTCCGGTGCTATACTGGCGGAGTTATGGGCAAGGTCCGCATTTTTGGAGAGGAGAATCTCACCCCGCAGCCGTCCCTTTACCTGCCGTGCCGATTGGACCGGGAGACGCTGGAAACGCTTGTGCGCGCCATGGGCGGGCACGGCGACGTGTGCTTCCTGATGGAGCGCCACCTGCGCCCGGAGCCGCGCATGATGCGCTTCATGGAGTCTGCAGGCCACGTGCTGGAGTTCGATTTCCGCAACTGCGACAGCCGCGACATGCGTGAGAAAATCATGGAGCAGCTCCAGCAGGGGCACGATGTGCTCTACGTGCCCGGCATCCCCAACCGCGATTTGGCGTGCGTGAGCGATGTGCCCATGCCGTTCATGATGCACCTGGCCGCCCTGCACATCGCCCCCGTGCCCGTGTACGTGGGATTCTACCGCAAGGGCTACGTGCGCGTGGTCACGGAGGAGGCCCGCTACGACACCGCCGTGGTGGACGTGCGCCCCAAGCTGGAGCCCGGCCCGCTGGCCGGCGACCGCACGTTGGAGGCCTGGCTGGAGGCGTCCGCCCGCCACTACGCGGAGCTGCCGCAGCTGCAGGTATCCCTGGCGCGTCTGCTGGTGGAGGGCATGCGCAAGCACGCCTCCGTGCGCCTGGAGGACGGGCTGGACAACACGGGCATTGAGTACGGCAAGCTGCTGGGCGTTTCCATGGCGCTGGCGCGGTGGATTCGCGCCAATGTGACGGAGGCCCGCGTGGGCGTGCTCCTGCCGCCGGGCAAGGGCGGCGTCATCGCCAACTTCGCCTGCATCCTGGCGGGCGTGGTGCCCGTCAACATCAACTACACCTCGTCGGAGGGCGCCTTTGAGAGCATCTGCCGCCAGAGCGGCATCAAGCATTTCATCACCGCCCGCCCGTTCATGGCCAAGCTGCCCCAGTTCCCCTGGCCGCCTGCCGACCAAATCATCTACCTGGAGCGCGTGCTCAAGGGGCTGGGCATGTCCAAGATCGCCACCTGGGTGGCCTTCGCCAAGCTGGCCCCCATGGCCCTGGTGAACAAAACCTTCGACTTGGATGCCCGCAGCGGCAACGACGAGGCCGCGCTGCTCTTCACCTCCGGCTCCTCCGGGGAGCCCAAGGGCGTGAGCATGACCCACACCATGCTGGTGGGGCAAATCCTCCAGATGTTCTGCAAGGTGGATCTGGACAAGGATGCCGCCATCCTCTCCAGCCTGCCCATCTTCCACAGCTTCGGCCTGAGCGTCAGCACCCTCATGCCCGCCGTCTTCGGCATCAAGATGGTCACCTATCCCTCCCCGCTGGACGCCAAGCGCCTCAACGAGCTCATCGAGACCCACAAGTGCTGCCTCGTGGTCACCACTCCCACCTTCGCACGCAGCATGCTGCGCCGCGCCAACCAGGACACCTACAAGAGCGTCCACTACTTCGTGGTGGGCGCAGAGCGCCTGCAGGATTCCGTGGCAAACGAGTTTCAGGAGAAGTGCGGCGTGAAGCTCATGGAGGGCTACGGCCTCACGGAGGCCTCCCCCGTGGTGGCGTGCTGCCTAGAGGAAACCGGGCCCACCCCGGAGCAGCCCTTCTACGTGCAGGCGTACAAGCGCGGCGCCGTGGGCCAGCTCCTGCCCGGCCAGGCCGTGCGCATCACCGACCCCGACGACGACTCCATCCGCCTGCCGCTCTCCCAGCAGGGCATGGTGTGGATCAAGGGCGCCAACATCTTCAACGGCTACATCGGCCGTGAGGAGCTCAACCGCGAGGTCATACGCGACGGCTGGTTCAAGACCGGAGACCTCGGCAGCATGGACCTCAACGGCATCCTCTCCCTCGGCGGCCGCCGCGCGCGTTTCTCCAAAATCGGCGGTGAGATGGTGCCGCACGAGGTGGTGGAGCAGGCCGTGGACTCCTTCGTCACCGTGCCGCAGGGCTTCACCGGCCGCGCCGTGGCCGTGGTGGGCGTGCCGGACCCGCAGAAGGGCGAGGCCCTGGTGCTGCTCTCCGCCGTGCATGATTCCCAGCTGGGCAAGGAGATGGACGCCATCCGCGAGCATCTGGTGGCAAGCGGCCTGCCGCGCCTCTGGTGCCCGCGCGAAATCATCCCCGTGGAGACCATCCCCGTGCTGCCCACCGGAAAGATGGACCTCAAGGGCTGCCGCATCCTCGCCTTCGAGGCCCTCGGCCTGCCGCTGTAATTCATTCCCCCGCACGCCATGGAAACGCCCAAGCCACGCCGACCCGTCAATGTGCGCCGCCCGGAGGTGCGCGACCAGGTGATGCAGGACATCAGCCGCTACGCCAGCCCCCTGGTGGAGCGCATCCGCGCCAACGGAAACCGCCTGCTGCTGGACAACCTGGACCTCCGCCTGGCGGATGCCTTCGGCTTCTGCGACGGCGTGCGCCGCGCCATTGAAATCGCCTACGCCACCATCCGCCTCTTCAAGGACAGCCGCATCTGGCTCATCGGCGAAATCATCCACAACCCCGAGGTCAACAAACAGCTGGATTCCCTCGGCCTGCGCCACCTCTCATGGAACGAGAACGACCCCGCCTACGATGCCCTCACCGCGGACGATGTGGTCATCATGCCCGCCTTTGGCGTCACCCGCGCCATGCGCGCCAAGCTGGAGGCGCAGGGCGTGCAGCTGGTGGACAGCACCTGCGGCAACGTCATCAAGGTCTGGCAGCGCGTGCGCTCCTACGCCGCCGCGGGCGTCACCAGCGTCATCCACGGCAAGGCCCGCCATGAGGAAAGCATGGCCACCGCCTCCCAGTCGTGCGGGCAGGACGGGGCAGGGAACTTCATCATGGTGCTGGATGAACGGGAGGCGCAGACGGTGGCGGACGCCATCACCGGCAGGCTTTCCGCGGAGTCCCTGCTGCAGCAGTTCGGCGACCGCGTGTCGGTGGGCTTCAACCCCGCTGAACACCTGCAGGAAATCGGTCTGGCCAACCAGACCACCATGCTCAAGAGCGAGACCGCGCGCATCCAGGAAATCCTGCGCGCCGCCGTGGTGGAGCGAGACGGCCATGCGGACCGCTTCCATGTGTTCGACACCATCTGCGATGCCACGCAGAGCCGCCAGGACGCCCTCTTCCGCCTGCTGGAGCAGGATTTGGACGCCATGATGATTATCGGCGGCTACAACAGCTCCAATACCACCCACCTGGCCCAGATTGCCGCGCAGCGCGTGCCCACTTTCTTTGTGAAGGACGCCACCTGTCTGGTGGACACCCACTGCATCCGCTGCTACGACTTCGAGGCGCGGAAGGAGACCGAGCGCCCGCTGCCGCGCGGTGCGGCGGATTTGCAGCGCTTGGCGCGCGTGGGCATCACCGCCGGCGCATCCTGCCCGGCCAACGTGATTGAGCAGGTCATCCGCCGCCTGGCGGAGCTGCGCCAATGCCCGCTGCCGTGATGCCGGCGCGCGTCAATCGTCGAAGTTGAACGTGCCCTGCGTGTCCTCCATCGGGGGGACGGGTGTGTCGTCGGCGGGCGGCGGGGCAGGCGTTTCCTGCGGGGCAGGGGAGTTCTGCGGCGCATCCTGCGGTGCGGGTGCGGGTGCGGGTGTTTCCGCGTTTTCCGGCGCCGTTTCCGCGGGCGCGGCGGTGGGCATGATGCGCGCGATGCGCTCCACCGGGTTCTTGGTGACGATGTTGCCCATGACGGCGCGGCCCTTGACGCGCAGCTCCGCGAAGTCGAATGTCACGGGTTTGCGCAGCCGCTTGAACTGGTTCTTGAGGTACACGTTCACGGCGATTCCGGCGCTGTCCTCCTCGGTCTTGTGCACGCTGAAGAAGAACACGCGGCTGCCCTTGGTGCCCTGGGTGAGGTCGTATTCCTTGTCGCGCGTGAAGCCGCCGATGTGGAAGCGCTTGGCGTAGGTCACGCCCTCCTTGCCGTCCCGGTAGATCATGTTGAACACCCAGTCCTCGCCGGGGCGCAGCACGCGGATGTCCAGGAGCTTCTTGCCCACGTAGAATTTCTCCTGCACGCGGCGCACCATGAGCACGCCCTGGTTGTCGATGGTCAGGATGTCGCTCATTTTCGAGCACTTCTCCACGGGCTCGCCCTTGCGCACGCCGTATCCGGCGAACCCGTCCTCGTCGATGTACAGGGTTTCGTTCTCCACGGAGGCCTCCGCACGGGTGACGCTCTCGAACTCGCAGAGCTCGGTGCGGCGCGGCCACTGCTCGCCGTACTTCTTGCGTAGGCCTTCGAACCAGCGGATGGTGTAGCGCGTGAGCTGGTCCAGGTTCTTGCGGCATTGCGCAATGTCCTTCTCCAGCGCCACGATGCGCTTCTCCGCCTCGTGGATTTCGTACTTGGCTATCTTCTTGATCTTGATTTCCGTGAGCCGCACGATGTCGTCCTGCGTGACGGGGCGGATAAAGTCTTTCACGAAGGGCTGCAGCTTCTTGTCGATCATGGCGAGTGACTGCTCCCAGCTCTCGCTCTTCTCCAGCTCCTTGTAGATGCGGTTCTCAATGAAGATTTTCTCCAGGCTCACCTGCATCCAGGATTCCTGCAGCTCGCCCAGCTGCACCTCCAGCTCGCGCCGCAGGGTCTCCTTCGTGTGGTCCACGTTGTGCTTCAGGATTTCGCTCACACCCATGAACACGGGCTTGCGGTCCACAATGACCACCGCCTTGGGTGAGATGCTCACCTGGCACTCCGTGAACGCGTACAGCGCGTTGCAGGTCTTCTCCACGTCCTGCCCGGCGGGAAGGTGGATGAGGATGTCCGCCGTGGCGGCCGTGTTGTCCTCAATCTTGGCCACCTTGAGCTTGCCCTTCTCCATGGCGTTCTCGATGGACTGGATGATGGATTCCGTGGTGGTGCCGTAGGGGATTTCCGTGATGCGGATGAGCTTCTTGGTGGAGGTGTCCAGCCGGGCGCGGCAGCGCAGGCGGCTGTTGCCCGTGCCGTCGTTGTAGCCGGAGACGTCCAGCAGGCCGCCCGTGGGGAAATCCGGGTACAGCTCGAAATCCTCCTTGCGCAGGTAGTGGATGGCCGCGTCGATGAGCTCGTTGAAGTTGTGCGGCAGGATCAGGCAGTTCATGCCCACCGCAATGCCCAGCGCGCCCTGCGCCAGCAGCAGCGGGAACTTCACGGGAAGCGCCACCGGCTCCTTGTTGCGGCCGTCGTAGCTCAGCTTCCACTCCGTCACCTTCGGGCTGTACACCACTTCCTTGGCGAACTTGGAGAGGCGTGCCTCGATGTATCGCGGTGCGGCGGCGGAGTCGCCCGTCAGGATGTTGCCCCAGTTTCCCTGCGTGTCGATGAGGTAGCCCTTCTGCCCCAGCGTCACCAGCGCGCTGCCGATGGAGGCATCGCCGTGCGGGTGGTATTTCATGGTGTCGCCCACCACGTTGGCCACCTTGTTGAAGCGCCCGTCGTCCATGCTGTCCATGGAGTGCAGGATGCGCCGCTGCACGGGCTTCAAACCGTCCACGATGTGCGGCACCGCGCGTTCCAATATCACGTACGATGCATATTCCAGGTAGTAGTTCCCGAACATCTGCTGTATCGTGCTCGGGTTCTGCTGCTTGTATACCGGTATCTTCTCCTCGCTCATGGGCCGCCGCATGATACCACGCCCGCGCGCGAATTTCAAGCGCGCCCTTTTTCTCTCTTGCCTCGCCTCCCGTGCCGTGATAGCATGCCGCCATGTCCGCTGCTTCTTTCTGCGCCTGGATTCGCAGGCATGTTTCCCTTGCCGGGGTGCTGGCTTTGCTGCTGTCCCTTGCGGTGGGAGCTTGCGTGCGCCTTTGGTGGTTCATCCCCGATGATCCGCAGATGGGGGATTTGGTTGACTATTGTGAGCTCATGCGGCAGGTGCTGCCGGTGGTGGCGGTGCTTTTCTGCCTCTTCATGCTGCCGCCCTGGCGGATGAAGCGGCGCGGCCCCGTGGCCTGGCTGCGCCGCGCGGTGGCGTGTGCCGTGCTGGCCGCCGGAGCCTATGCGAGCGATTTGCTGGCATGTTCCTGCTGTAGCGGCTACTGCGAGTGGGCGGTGCTCCTGATGCCCCTTGCCGCCATTGCGGCGGTGGTGTGTGCCGCCATTGCCGTGGGTACGTTCTTCGCCCCTTGGAACAAGGATTAGCGCCACGCCTTTCCCTTTGCCTGAATTTCTCCTGTTGAATTTCCCGAATTTCTCCTGTTGAAACTCCAGAATTTCTCCTGTTGAGATTGCCGAATTTCTCTTGTTGAAATGTCAGAATTTCTCACAATGGCGAGCCGAAATATCATAATTTGGCGCTCCTGCGCACGCATT
This sequence comes from Akkermansia sp., assembly GCA_024405455.1. GTDB lineage: Bacteria > Verrucomicrobiota > Verrucomicrobiia > Verrucomicrobiales > Akkermansiaceae > Akkermansia. The sequence continues at coordinate 13,871 of JAKSOT010000009.1, forward strand.
CTCCGCTTGATTTGGATGGGGATAACTGGTAGATTGACCGGCAAGATATGTCAAGTACGTTCGGTTCGGTGTTCAGGGTCGGCACGTGGGGTGAATCCCACGGTGCCGGCATAGGCGTGGTGGTGGACGGCTGCCCCGCGCGCGTGGCGCTCACCCAGGAGATGGTTCAGAAGGAGCTGGACCGCCGCAAGCCCGGCCAGAGCGATATCACCACCCAGCGCAAGGAGCCCGACACCGTGGAAATCCTCAGCGGCGTGATGGACGGCAAGACCCTCGGCACGCCCATCTCCATGATGGTGCGCAACGTGGACGCCCGCCCGGAGGCGTACGACGAGATGGCGCACGCCTACCGCCCCTCCCATGCCGACTACTGCTACGACGCCAAGTACGGCATCCGCCCGCTCAGCGGCGGCGGCCGCGCCAGCGCGCGGGAGACCATCGGCCGCGTGGCCGCGGGCGCCGTGGCCAGGGCCGTGGTGCAGTCCCTCTACCCCAAGATGGATGTCATCGCCTGGGTGGAGAGCGTGCACGACCTGGTGTGCACCGTGCCGCCCCACCTGGTGGACCGCGCGGAAATCCAGGCCAACGACGCCCGCACGGCGGACCGCCACCTGGGCGTGCAGATGGCCATGGAGATACGCCGCGCCCGCAACGAGGGCGACACCCTGGGCGGCGTGGTGGCCTGCACCGTGCGCAACTGCCCCGTGGGCCTGGGCGACCCCGTGTTCGACAAGCTGGAGGCCACGCTGGCGCACGCCATGATGAGCATCCCCGCATGCAAGGGCTTCGAGGTGGGAAGTGGCTTCCGCGCCCCAACCATGACCGGCTCCGAGCACAACGACATCTACTTCTACGACGGCAAGCGCGTCCGCACACGCACCAACAACAGCGGCGGCATCCAGGGCGGCATCTCCAACGGTGAGGACATCAACATGCGCATGGCATTCAAGCCCACCGCAACCATCTCCGCCGCACAGAACACCATCAACGACCGCATGCAGGAAATCCTGCTGCGCGGCCGCGGCCGGCACGACCCCTGCGTGCTTCCCCGCGCCGTTCCCATTGTGGAGGCCATGGCATGGATTGTGCTGTGCGACCACATCCTGCGCCAGCGCAGCTGCCGCCTGTGAGCCTTTTTCCGCCATCCTTGCAAAAAAAACGCATTTTTGCACAAAAAAAGCTTGCAAGGACGGGCGAACGGTAGTAATATCCGCCCGCACCCCGTTCAGGGGAGGCAATTCCGGCGTAGCTCAGCGGCAGAGCGGGTGACTGTTAATCACTAGGTCGTTGGTTCGATCCCAACCGCCGGAGCGCTATAAAGCCCCATGCTCCAAGCATGGGGCTTTCCGTTTCATCAAGCAAAAACGCAACTGCCTCACTTCATCTTGCGGGCGAGAAGGCCGGCTCCGACGACGGCGAGGCCGCCGACGAGGAAGACGGCCTGGGGGCCTCCGGTGGCTTGCCAGATGATGCCTCCGACGATGCCGTAGGTGATGGAGGCCACGTGGTTGATGGCGATTCCGGTGTAGATGCAGGGGGTGATTTCATGCCTGCGGTCGCCGCAGATGCGGGTGATGTACGTGGTGCGCGCCATGCCCATGGCAAAGAGCACCTTGTCCAACACAAAGCAGCAACCCACCACGCCCACGGCCCATTCCAGCGGCAGCACGTTCGGCGCAAACGCGTACGCCAGGCACAGGCACGCCAGCATCACGCTGTCGAAGATGGTCACGTTCCTCTCCCCGAACCGTTTGATGCTCCACCCGATGAACGGCTGGGTGAAAAGGCCGATGACGCCGGCGATGAGCATGATCATGCCGATGCGGCCGGGGCTCTGTCCGAGCGTGCTGACCATGAGCCAGTACCCGAAGGTGAGGAAGAGCTGCTTGCGGATGCCGTGCAGGGTTTCCAGCCCGTAGTACACGGCATACTCGCGGCGCAGGATGAAGTTCTCCCGCATGGAGCGGCGCGGCGGGAAGGTGGCGTCGTTGCGCGTATAGTGGAACAGGCTCGCGCCCGCTATCAGCGCGCATGCCATCACCGCGTAGTCCACCCCGTAGTCCGCGTTGAACTTCCACTTGGCCCACACGTACAGCGCGCCTGCCAGCGCCGCCGCCGTGCACAGCGCGCGCATCTGCCCCAGCCGCAGGCTGCGGTTCTCCGGCCGCGCCGTGTGCATCACGATGGAATCGATGGTCCCCATCAGGATGTGCTGGCCCAGGCTCGCCGTCACCACCCACAGGCTCAGGGTGATGATGCCGCAGTCCGCCGGCAGCGTCAGGATGCCCACCGCGCCCGCCGCCGTCAGCATGCACGCCAGCGCGGAGAGCTTCACCTCGTTCAGGAAGAACAGCGCGCTGATGACCACGAAGCTCAGCACGCCCGGCAGCTCGCGCGGCAGCTCCATCATCCCGCGCTGCCCCGCGTCCATCCCGTGCACGTCGCTCATGTAGTTGCTGAACAGCAAATCCCACACGCCGTTGCCGAACTCCGCCAGGAATATCCCCAGCAGGATCATCACCATCACCTTGCGGATGCCTGTCTTCGCGCTCGCTTCCATGGTCGCGCGCCTATTCTACCACCGTTTTCAAATCGTGCAACGACAATCAGGGAGGGAAAATTTGGGATTGGGGATTTCGGATTTAAGATTTGGGATTTGTTTGAGGACAGGGGTGGTGAGCTGCGGCAGCCCGGGTTGGAAACGGTTGCAAAATGCCGTGTGTGGTTGTAGAATGCGCGCATGAACGGACAACTACCCGAAACGCCCGCATTTGAGGAGCGGATTGTCGCCATCGGAATCCTCGCGGAACAGTACGGCATCACGGATGTCAATGCGGCGGATGAAGATGGTGTCATACCGCTGGTGACAGCTTGCAGGATGGGGAATGCACGCCTGGTGCGCCTGATGCTCCGCGCAGGCGCGGATGTCAATGCCGCCTGTAGTTTTGATTCCTATACCGCGTTGCACGCCGCGGCTTGCGAGGGCCATGCGGAATGCTGCAGGCTGCTTTTGGAGCATGGCGCCAACGCGAATGCCCGGAATTTTGTCGGAATGACGCCCTTGTACGTTGCGGCGGGCGAGTGGGCTGCTGATTGTTGCGAAGTCTTGCTGGAACACGGAGCCGATGTCAATGCCAAGGATGATGACGGCGAGACCGCCCTGGATCTTGCAACCGAGAATGGGGATTCCGCATGCTGCAGGGTGTTGCTCGCGCACGGCGCCAAGGCACCCTAGGCATCATCTTCCGGTTGCCCTTTCTTTTGAAGATTTGGGCTTGCGAAATGGTTGGGTTGTGGTATGGTGGTGGCGTGAAGAAGGGAGGCAAGAGGAAGCTGCATGTACGCCCCGCAGAGTTTGCGGTGGCGGATAGGAAGCACGGCACGCGGGGCTGGCGGCTAGGCGAAAGGCTGAGCGTTGCCTTGCATGCGCCGTGGGATGCTAACCATCCCGCTGGGGCGGCACATCACGCGCCGAAACCGGAAGAGTTGAAGGCACGAAACCAGATTCAGGCTTATCCGTGACGCGGATGGTGATGCGTCCGCCGCCGTGTGGGAGCGTGATTGCCGCTCGGATTGCCGCTCGAAGGTGTTTTTGTGTTGACTTGGTGGTGATGAGGTGGTAGGTTGTTCATGCAACAGGCCACCTAAAGCCGGGCGCCCCGCTCATTGAGCGCGGTCCGGAGGGTGGCCACTTTTTTACCCTGGTTTCTTGCAGCACAGGTAATGGACGATGGGTTCCATGCCTTTTTCGCTTTTGGTGTTGACTTGGCGTTCTGGTGTGGTAGATTGAGGTTCCAGTCGTGCAACATACTAGTGCCTGTCAGGTACCAACAGTGGGGGCTAGTGTGTAGATAGAGGGAAGGCCGCCCCCGTATCGTCTGACTGTAGGCTCCGGGTCATGTCCGGAGCTTTTCTTGTTTCTCAGAGTCTTCCGGCTGGTCTTTGTCATAACTTGTAAATCATTGCCGTCCCATAAAACGCTCGAAGAGGTGCAACCCTTGGCGTGAACGGGCATGCCTACCAACCACCTTCGTTGGCACCAACCATTGCATACCAATCGCGCCCTTCCAAAAATTCTATGGGATGCATGTGGGCGACAAGTTGCCGTGGGCTGTTTTTGGAGTTGACTTGGCGTTCTGGTGTGGTAGATTGAAGTTCCTGACGGCACCTTGCAGGGGTGGAGATGGATCTCCTGCCAGTAAACTGGGCACATGCGCCGTGCTACCCGTCATGACACCCCCGTTCCCGACGGGGGCTTCTTTTTTTGGGGCTTTTGGTGTTGACTTGGTGATGGGGTGTGGTAGGATTGGCTTCAGGAAGCCCCTTTCGCCTATGAACTCCAGTTAGCTGGACGTTCTTTCTAGCGAGGGGGCTTTTCCTGTTTTCAGGTAGAAGGAGTAGAGCATCGGCTTGGGATTGTTCTTGAACTTTATCACGGTAATGTCCGCAAGGATGGGACGAGAGGCGCCTTCAACATTGCAGGGGGCGGAGAAGTGCCACGCCTTTTCCTGTTTGCCGCGGCAATGCGGCGTTCATTCCAAGCCCATTTTGCCGGGGTTGAGGGTGTGGTTGGGGTCCAGGGCGTTTTTGAGGGTTCGGTGGAGGTCCAGGGCGACGGGACCGACGGCCTGCGGGAACCATTTGGCCTTGGCGAGGCCGATGCCGTGCTCGCCGGTGATGCTGCCGCCGTGGGCGACCACCCATTGGAAGAGGCGGTCCACCAGGGCGTCGGCGGGTTCGCGGATGTCGCGTCCTTGGGCGTCCTTGAGCACCATGATGTTGGTGTGGATGTTGCCGTCGCCGGAGTGGCCGAAGCAAGCCACGGGGATGCCGGTTTCGCGCTGCATGGACTCGCAGAATTCCACCAGCTCCACCAGGCGGGAGCGGGGGATGACGATGTCCTCGTTGAGCTTGGTGAGCCCGGTGGCTTTGAGGCTGTATGAGAATTCGCGGCGCAGCTGCCAGATGGCTTCCACGTCCTCCGCGGTGGAGGCGGTGATGATTTCCGTGGCTCCTGTGGCGCGCAGGATGTCCGCGATGGCGCGCTGCTCCGCCGCCACGGCCTCTTTCTGTCCGTCAATCTCGATGATGATGTGCCCCTTGGCGTCGGCGGGCAGGGCGGTGGGGCCGAGGTAATCGCGTGCGGCGGCAAGGGTGAAGGCATCGGTTATTTCCAGCGCGCAGGGCAGGTGGCCGCCCTGCAGCACGTCCTGCACGGCCTTGGCGCAGAGGGCGAACTGCGGGAAGCTGGCGCGCAGCGCGGCGCGCGCGGGCGGCGCGGGGATGATGCGCAGCACGGCTTCCGTCACCACGCCCAGCATGCCCTCGCTGCCCACGAAAAGCCCCACCAAATCGAAGCCCTGCTTGTTCTTGTGCGTGCGGCCGCCGCAGCGCAGGATACGGCCGTCCGCCAGCACCACGGTGAGCCCCAGCACGTAGGGGCGGGTGACGCCGTACTTCAGGCAGCGCGGGCCGCCCGCGTTGGTGGCGATGTTGCCGCCGATGCTGGATTCCTTGCGTGATGCGGGGTCCGGCGGGTAGAACCAGCCCTGCGCCTCGCAGGCGTCCTGCAAATCCGCGGTGAGCACGCCGGCCTGGGCCACGGCCACGCCGTCCGCGGGGTTGATTTCCAAAATCCTGTTCATGCGCTCCAGAGAGAGCACGATGCCGCCGCGCACGGGCACGCAGCCGCCCACGTATCCCACGCCGGCGCCGCGCGGGGTCACGGGAATGCCGTGCGCATCCGCGAACTTCAAAACCTCCGCCACCTCCTCCGTGGAGCGCGGGAAGGCCACGGCCTCCGGCAGCGCGCTCGCGTGCCACTTGTCGTGCGCGTACTCCGCAAGCGTTCCGGCATCCGTGGCAATCACGTCGCCGAGCATGCGCTGCAGCTCCAGAATGGCGTCACCGTGCGGCATGGTTTCTAGTCCTTTCCGGTGCCCCAGCGGCGGTGCAGCCAGCGCTCCGCCGGGGAGAACAAAATCTTGTCCGCCAGCAGGCCGATGGCGATGATGATGAACATGATGCCGATGACCTGGTACATGCGCTGCAGCTCGCGGCCGTAGTGCAGGTATTGGCCGATGCCGAAGCCCGACACCACCGACACGTAGATTTCCGCGGCCATGAGCGAGCGCCACGCGAAGGCCCAGCCCTGCTTCATGCCGCTGACCACGAAAGGCGCGGAGGCCGGCAGGGTGACATGCACCAGCGTGTACAGCTTGCCCGCGCCCATGGTGCGGGCGGCGCGCGCGTAGATGGGCGGCACGTTCTTCATGCCGTTCTCCGTGGAAAGCAGCACGCTCCACAGCGTGCCCATGATCACCACGAACAGCAGCGCCGCCTCCGTCTGCCCGAACCAGATGCACGCCAGCGGCACCCAGCACACGCTCGGCAGCGCCTGCAGACCCAGCGCCAGCATCCCCAGCGTGTCGTTCACGCATTGGAAGCGCGCCGCCAGCATGCCCAGCGGCACGCCCAGCACCAGGCCGATGGCATACCCGATGAGCAGGCGGCGCAGCGTGACCACCATGGCCAGCGGTATCTTGCCGTTGGCCATGTTGTCCCACAGGTAGGCGCCCACCGTGCTGGGCGGCGGCAGCACGAACGGCGACCACAGGCTCTCCTCCAGCCCGATGCACGCCAAGTCGCCCGTGAGCCCCGCCCATACCAGGATGAGCAGGATGAAGAACAGCAGGATGATGATGCAGCGTTTCATGGCGGGTGGCTCCTATCAGTCGGTTTCCTCTGCGGCGTACCCCTTGAGCGCGGAGGTGATTTCGCGCGAGAGGTCCGCCAGGTCGTGGTTGTTGATGTTGCGCGGGCGCGGCAGGTCCACGGCGAATTCCTCGCGCACGCGGCCGGGGTGGGGCGAGAAGAGGATGACGCGGGTTCCCAGGCACACGGCCTCGCGCACGTTGTGGGTGACGAAGATGATGGTCTTGCGGCGCTTCTGCCAAATCTCCTGGATATCGCCGTAGAGCTGCTCGCGGGTCATGGCGTCCAGCGCGGAGAACGGCTCGTCCATCAGCAGGATTTTCGGGTTGGGGGCGAGCGAGCGCGCGAGCGCCACGCGCTGCCGCATGCCGCCGGAAAGCTCATGGATGTTGGCGTGGGCGAAGTTGTCCATCTTCACCAGGTACAGGTAGTACTTGGCCACCTCCAGGCGCTCCTTGTCGTTCAGGTTGGGCTTCTGCTTCAACCCGAACATCACGTTGCCGATGACATCCAGCCACGGGAAGAGAGCATGCTCCTGGAACATCATCATGCGGTCGCGCCCGGGGCCGGCAATCGGCGCGCCGTCGATGAGCGCGGCCCCCTTGTCCGGCTCCTCCAGCCCGGCGATGATGTTCAGCAGGGTGGACTTGCCGCAGCCGCTCGGCCCCACGAAGCACACGAACTCGCCCTCGTTGATGTCCAGCGAGACGTCCTCCAGCGCGGCGACGGTCCTGCCCTGTGTGTCGAAATACTTGCTGACGTGCTCCACGCTGAGCTTGGCGGTGGGGTACGCATGGATTTCCTGGTTGATGTTCTCCTGTCTCATGGGCGGTTGTCCTCCTTTTCCTCCTGCGGTTGGTAGATGATACCCTGGATGTCCGGCACGCGGTCCAGCAGGTCGCACGCCTGGGCGTCCTGCACAAACTGGCGCAGCCCCGGCAGGTCGATGTCGTCCGTCAGCTTCAGCCGCGCCCAGGCGGACGCCACCAGCTGCGGATCCATGGGTGCCTGGGTGAGCTCGGTGAGCTCCTCCACCACGCGCCGCTGCGCCTCCTGCGGGTGCTCCTGTATCCATTGTGTGAGCTCGCGCTGCGCGCGGATGATGGCCGCGGCCTCCCGCGGGTGCGCCTTCAGCCAGCCCGTGCGTGCCGCCAGCACCGTGGTCACCACGTCCGGCTCCTGCACCATGAGCGTGGCGCCCGCATCACGCTCCAGGCGGGACACCCACGGCTCCACGGTCCAGCAGGCGTCGATGTCGCCCTGTTTCATGAGCTGCAGCTGCATGGCGTTGGGCGTGGGGGACACGCGGCAGTCGCCCGCGCCCTCCAGCGTGGTTTTGAGACCGTTCTTGGCGAGCCAGGCGCGGCAGGAGACATCCTGCGTGTTGCCGAGCTGCGGTGTGGCGATGTTGCGTCCCTTGAAATCCGCGGGAGTGGCAATGCCCTTGCCGGGTGCCACCAGCAGGGCGGAGCCGCCGTTCACCGCGCCGCAGAGCAGCCGCAGCGCGCGCCCGTTGGAAACCGCATACGCGTTGATGGCGGGGCTGGGGCCTACGTAGGTCAAATCCGCCGTCTTGCCGAACAGGGCCTCCATGGCCGTCGGTCCCGCGTTGTACGTGTACCACTCGAAGGAATACCCCGGCAGGTAGCGCTCGAACCAGCCCTCCCCGTGGCGGCTCATGTTCCGCGCCACCAGCGCCTGAACATGCGTCACGTTCGGGAAGCAGCCCATCCGCACCACCTTGCTCTCCGTGTCCTCGCGGCTGCACGACACCCCCAGCAGCGCCACCGCCGCCAATATCATCACCAGGACTGTCCTTTGCCATCTCACGGGAAGCCCAGCATACCAGCACCCGCGCAAGAAATCAAGTTGTTATCGGTTCATGACAGCCTGCATCCCGGGCAGTTCCTCACCCAGTGCCCGGGTTCGGCCTCCACCAGCTCCGGCACGCGGTCGGTGAGGCAGAGTTCCGGGCGGCCGATGGTGTTGCGGGGCTTGAAGGCGCAGCCGTGGATGGGTTCCCGCAAGGTGGGCGGCAGGCCGGGGATGGTCTGCAGGGGCTCTCCCTTGGCCTTGGCGGCGGGGATGGATGTCATCAGGGCGCGCGTGTAGGCGTGCAGCGGGTGAACCAGCAGTTCCTCCGCCGGAGCGGATTCCACGATGCTTCCCGCATACATCACCTGGATGCGGTGCGCGTACTGCTTCACCACTCCCAAATCATGGGTGATGAGGATGACCGCCGTACCCAGCTCGCGCTGCCGCTCCGAAAGCAAATCCAGCACCTGCTTCTGCACGGTGACGTCCAGCGCGGTGGTGGGTTCGTCCGCTATCAGGATTTCCGGGCGCGTGACGAGGGCCATGGCAATCATCACGCGCTGGCGCATGCCGCCGGAGAACTCGTGCGGGTAGCAGCGCGCGCGCCTCTCCGGCTCCGGGATGCCCGTGCGGGCAAGCTCCTCCACCGCCGCGCGCCGCGCCTCCTTCCACGTCATGCCGCGGTGCAGTACCAGGGGTTCCGCCACCTGGTCGCCCACGGTCATGCAGGGGTTCAGGCTGGTCATGGGGTCTTGGAAGATCATGGAGATGCGTCGGCCGCGCAGCTTGGCCATCTCCTTCTCCGCAGTGTGCAGCAAATCCATGTCCGCGAACACGGCGCGCGACTCCGCCCCGATGACCGCGGGAGGGCAGGGCAGCAGACCCATGAGCGCGGAGCATGTCACCGATTTCCCGCTGCCGGATTCACCCACGATGCCCAGCGTTTCCCCCGCGTGCAGGTGGAACGATACATCGTTCACCGCGTAGTTGATGCCGGCGCGGGTGTGGAACTCCACGGATAGGTTGCTGACGTTGAGGATGGGTTCAGGCATGGCTCACTTGCGGCGGCGAAGGTTGGTGGGCAGGATTTTCAGCTTCTCGCGGTACTTGGCGATGGTTCGGCGCGCCACCGTGATGCCGCGCTCCGCCAGCGCCGCCTCCAGCGCGGCGTCCGACAGCGGGTGCGCGGGGTCTTCCTCCTGCACCAGGCGCAGAATCTGCTGCTGCACGGCATCCGCGGAAACGGCGTCGTCATCCCCGGCGGAAAGGGCGGCGGCGAAGAAGCTGCGCAGCGCGTACACGCCGTGGCTGCAGCGGAGGTACTTGCCGCTCACCGCGCGCGACACGGTGGAGACGGCCAGACCCGTGTCCGCGGCCACGTCCTCCATGCGCATGGGGCGCAGCTCCGCGCGGCCCTTGCGGAAAAAGTCCTGCTGGCGCGCCACCACGGCCTGCGCCACGGTCAGGATGGTGGCCTGACGCTCCGCCACGGCGCGTATGACCTCGCGCCCCTCCTTGAAGCAGCGGGAAAGGTACTGGCGCACCTCCGGCTTGTCCGCCTGCTCCGCCATCATCTCGCGGTACTCCGCGGAAAGCTCCAGCTGTGGGATGTTCTCGCCCGTAAGGCGCGCAACGTAGCGCCCGCTCTCGTCCGCTTCCACCACGATGTCTGGCTCGATGACGTTGCGTTCCGTCTGCGCGAACCCGCTGCCGGGGTCGGGGTTCAGGCGCGAGATGCGGTATGCCGCCGCCTGCACGTCCTCCTCCTCCACGCCGAGCGCACGTGCTGCATCCGCATAGCGGTGCCGCACCAGCGCGTCCCACTGCTCACGCAGCACGCGCACGGGCAGGGTATCGTCCGTCTCGCCCGCGCGCCGGAGCTGGATGAGCAGGCTCTCCCGCAAATCCGCCGCGCCCACGCCCGCGGGGTCCAGCTCCTGCACCGCCCGCAGCGCCTTTTGTAACACGGTGTCGGGAATGCCCTCGCGCGCCGCAATCTCTGCCGGCGGCTCGTCGAACATGCCGTGCGTGTCCAGATACTGCACCAGCGTGAGCGCAGCAGCCTCCACGGCCTCCGGCAGGCCGCTCTGCCGCAGCTCCTCCTCCAGGTGGGAAACCAGCGTCTCCTCCGCCTCCAGGGCATCCATGAACTCGCTGTGCCGCCGCGTGGCGTCGTGGTCCACCGCGCCGGCGGATTCATCCTCCACGCCTCCGGCGGGGGCAACCTCCTCCAGCGCGGGGTTGGCCGTCATGGCCTGGGTCACCATCTGGCGCAGCTCCATGTTGGTGGCCTGCAGCGCGCGCATGAAGAACTGCATGGAGGCCGTTGCCACCATGTCCTGCCCCATTCCCTGCCGCATTTCACCCATGCGCTTCCTACCTTGTCAAATATGCATGCCGCGGGGTTACAGCGGACAGTGGTCCTTCCACTTGGCCACCAGCGAGCCGTGGCCTTCCGTAATCACCTTGCCGGAGGCATCCATGATGATGGCATGCGGGATGCCGTTGGCAGGCTTGAACCCGGGAATCACCTTGGCATCCGCGGAATTGGCGATGATGCACGGGAAATTGCCGTGGTATTTCCTCATGAACGCCTTGGCCGTGGCGCCATCGTTGTCGTGGCTCATCAGGATCAGCTCCACCTGCTTGGTCTTGACCATCTCCTTGTACGCCTTCACCACATGGGGCATCTCCTGGTTGCAGGGACCACACCAGCTGGCGGATTCCAGCAGGATGTAGTACTTGGCATTCGTGTTCGGCTTCTTGCCCGTGGCAAACTTCTTGATGCCTTTCAGGGCATCGCCCACTTTGTTTTCCGCGGGGGCTGCGGCTGGGGAATCTCCGGCGGCGTCATCGGCGTATGCGGCAGGAACGGCCACCACGGCCGCGAGGGCGAGAAGAAGGCTGAAAAGAGTCGCTTTCATACCGCCAGTATAGTGACACTTCCCCCCTGTGTCAACATATTGCGCATGGTTGCGCGCGCGGACCGGTGCACCTAACAATTATTTTGTTAGATTGCGTGCGGTGCGGGGGTGTGGCATGTTGGGGGTGCTGCAGGCGGATATCCGTTCCGCCGCCGCGCTAACAAAACAAGAAAGACAAATACCATGACCCAGCGCAACATCACGCGATACACGTACGAGACCACTTCCTTCCAGGGCTGGAGGTTGAGCATCTGCCGCAAGTGGAACCAGTTCACCAAATACTTCTCCGACCGCGAGTACGGCACGGAGGAGGCAGCCCTGCAGGCCGCCCTGGAGATGCGAGAGCAGATCTACGCCGCCCTCCGCCAAACGCCCGACAAGCCCCGAGAGGTCTTCGAGCGCTTCAAGAACCAAGCGGTGGCTGAAGCCACCGAAAATTGACAATCTACAATTGACGATTTACAATTTTGAGAGTTCGTGCGCCTGACGGCGCAAAACATCCAAAAGCCCCATCCGGCATGCAGCCGGATGGGGCTTTGAAATACGCGGCGCAGCCGCCTAACTTACAAATTGTCAATTGTAAATTGTAGATTGTAAATTAGAAGTTGTACCTATATCCTGCGGTTCCGTTGACCTCGGTGTACTTGTCGCGGAGCTCCGCGGTGACATCGAAGAAAAGCGAGCCGCCGTCCTCGGCAACCGGCACCACGATGCCCGCGCCGAGCTCCAGGCCGAAGCAGCCCATCTCCGCGCTGCGCACATCGCGCACGCGGCCCACGTTCACGAAGGAGCTGTGCATGGAGGTGTCGCGGTCCCCGGCGTCGAACTTGAACAGCACGCGGCCCTCGAAGATGGAGGAGCGGTTGTACACGCTCGTGCCCACGATGCTCTGCAGGCGCGCGCCCAGGGCGATGGAGACCACGTCCGAAGCGGCGTCACCGCCGCGCAGCGCGGCATCCGTGTCGCCCGTCTCGGTGAAGCCGTCCAGCGAGCTGTGGCGGTAGCTCACGTTGAACACGGGCTGCAGGCAGGTGCTGGCGCTCTCGTTGAGGGCGATGGCGTAGCCGGCCTCGTACATCACGCCGTAGGCCGTGCCGTCAGAGCCGGACTCCGTGGCGTAGCTTCCCGCGCCGTAGTCCACGGTGCGCTTCAGGTTGGTGTCCGCCATGCCGATGGTGCCCACGAGGGTGTGGGTCCAGGAGCCGCGGGTGTAGCGCCCGAACACGGAGACGTACATGCGGTCCAGGTCGCCTTCCGCGTTGTCGTCACCCAGGGCGGTGAAGTCGCCGTTCATGGCGGTGACGGCCAGTCCCATGGTGAAGCGGTTGGTGCAGTCCACATCCACGCCGAAGGTGCCGCCCCAGCTGGAGAGCTTGTATCCGGCGAGGGTGCCGTCGTTGTTGAACTTGGAGTAGTCGCCCTCCGCGTTGATCCAGGCGTTGACGAAGGGCATGTCCTCGTTTACCACGCATTCGCCCACGCCCATGGAGGTGGTGCGATTGCGGATGGCGCGCAGCTGGCGGTCCACGTCATGGCTCCAGGCGGTGCCCATGGCGGCGTGGGAGGTGCCGCTCATGGCGGCCAGGATGCGGTCCGCCTCATCTGCGGAGTATGCCTGGCTGTCAAGCGCGGTCATCACGGTTGCGAGGTCGCCGTTCCAGGTCTCCTCGTAGGCCTGCGGGTTGAGCTCCACCAGAGCGTCGTCCAGCATGCCCGCCCCGGCGATTCCCGCAGGGGAGTGGGCACCGCTCTCCGTCTGGTAGTAGGTGTCGTTCAGGTCAACCGTCAGCGCGCCGTTCTCGATGCGGGCGTTCTTGTAGTACTTGTAGTACAGGTCGCCGATGAGCTGCACGTTCTGCGTGTTGGTGACGTCAGAGCCGATGTGCGCCAGCACCAGGTTGCGGGTCTCGCCGCGGTTGCCCACCTGCATGACCTTGCCCTTGTCGGTATCGCGGTCCTGGTTCACCACCACCCAAGCGTACTCGCCCAGGACGAGGTCGCCGTCCACGATGTGCGGGGCCTTGGCGGGGTTGATGTAGGCGGAGCGCTTGACGGCGGACATGCCGAACTCGACGGTGCCGTTCTCCAGCGAGGAGTCGTTCCCCAGGGTGAGCGTGGCGCCGCTGTCGTAGTTCGGGTTGTTCAGGATGATGTGGAGGCTGTCGGCCTCTACGCCGTCGATGGTCTCATCCCCGGTGTACAGGAGCTCGACCGTGCCGTCGCCGTGGAGGGTGAGACCCTCGCCCGCGTTGAGCGTGGCGGATGCATCCTGGACCACGCTGATGTGCGCCCCGTCATACCCGCCGGCGTAGCGGCCGCCGTTGCCGTAGATGGTCACGTTGCCGCCCACGGTGGAATCGCTGCCGCCGTTGAGCTGCTCGGCGGCAATCGAGGCTTCGCCCTCCGTGTAGAGGCTGCCGCCCTCGGTCATGTCAACCACGCCGGTGAAGTAGGAGCCGCCGTCGGCCACGTTGAGCACGCCGCCCTTGATGGTGGTGTGCTTGGCATCCACAAACGCGTTCGCCTGCACGTTCAGCTCGCCGGAAACCTGGACCTCGGGCGCGGAGACCATCGTCTCCGTGCTGCCGTCGCCCACGTTGAGCGAGGCGTTGCCGTCCACCTCCAGCGACTGCGAGAGCAGGAGGTTCTGGTCGCCGTAGATGGTGTCGTGCGTGCCGGCGGACACCGTCAGGCGGCGGGTCTGCACGGGTTCGGGAGTGTCCAGCAGGATGGACTGCTCGCCGCCGTTGAACTGCACCCAGCTGGTCTCGTCCGGCACCATGCCGCCGGACCAGTTGGCGGCGTCGCTCCAGTTCTCGTTCACGCCCACCCAGACGTAGTTGCTCTCCTGGTTGCGCGCGATGAGGATGATGTCCTTGGTGACGCTGTCCTGGGCGATGTGGTAGCCGAGGTCGTGCGTGTCGGTGATGTACTTGGCGCCGTTGATGGTGAGGTTGGCCGCACCCGTGTGCACGGTGTCAAGGTCCGCCAGGGTGATAATCTGCCCGGCGCTCACGTTCAGGGCCTCGATGAGAGCCTTGTCCACCACAAAGGCCGTGGTGGACTCGGAGAGGCCGCCCGCGGTGAGGTAGTGGTCCGTCTTGCTCACGCGGTCCAGCGTGATGGTGCCGGCGTTCAGCGTGCCGGTGGCGGTGAGGGTTCCGGCGGTGGTGAGCTCAAGCTTTCCGGCGGAAACGTTGCCGATGGTTGCCGCGCCGCCCACGGTGAGCGTGCCGCCCACGCTGAGCGTGCCAGCGGAGCCCGCGGTGGTGGCGAGGGCCAGGTTGTTGGCGACCGTCAGGGTCTCGCCGGAGCCCATGTCCAGCGCGGCGATGCTGCCGCCGGTGGCGGAGACGGCCGCGCCGTCCAGCTCAATGGCGCCCTTGGCGTTCACGGTGCCCAGGTTCACGCCGTTGCCGGCAATCACGCGGCCCGTGTTGGTCACGGCCAGCGTGCCGGAGTTGGAGATGTGCGCGCCGGACTTCACGTCCAGCACGCTGGAAACCGACATGGTGGAGCCGGAGGCGATGCCCACGGTGGCGTTCTCCACGGCCAGCGTGCCCGTGCCGCCCACGGAGGCGGCCTGCAGCGTGGCGCCGCCCTTCACCGTGCCCGTGCCGGAAACGGTGATGCCGTTGGCCACCACCACCTTGGAGCTGGAGATGGAGGATCCATTGGTCATGGTGACGCTGCCCAGGTTCACGGCCTCGCCCGTGAGGGCGAGCGCGCCGCCCAGCTGGGTGCTGGCAAGCCCGGAGGCGTTGCCGAGGCTCAGCGTGCCGCCGTTGAGCGCGAGCGTGCCGATGCCCTCCACGCTGCCGATGGCGGACGCACCGCCCACGGTGAGCTTGGAGGCCCCGGAAACCGCGCCGGACACCTGCACGGAGGCAAAGGTGTTCTCCCCGGTGAGCGCCAGGGCTGCAGCCTTCACGCTGCCGCCGTTGGTGGTGGCAGTCTTGAGGGTGAGCGTGTCCTTCACGGTCAGGGTGCCCGCATTGTTGAGGGTCTGGACGCTTGCCCCGCCGTTGCTCACGGTCAGGGTGCTGCCGGCATCCGCAATACTGATGCTCTTGATTTCACCGCCGAGCTTGTCGAAGGTGGCCTTGCCGGAATCCGAGACGTTGATGCCGCCGCTGATGGTCAGGCGGTCTGCGTTCGTGAAGGTGTATGCCTTGCTGCCGGAGACGTAGATGGTGGTCACATCGATACCCGTGCCCACGGAGATTTCACCGCCGCTGCCGGCCGCGGTGAAGTGGGCCGCAGAGGCGTTGGTGAACGGACCGGAGGCTGAATCCCCGTCCCCTGTGGCCCAGTTCTCCGTGCTCAAATCCCATGGGCCGCTCCCTATGCCCGCGCCCCAGTAGCTGCCGCCGCCTGTCGCCTTCGTGAGCACCAGGTCGCCGGTGCCCAGCAGGCGCAGCTGGTTCAGGGCCTGCAGCGGCGCGTCCACCGTCACGCAGGTGGCATCCGCATACCATTCCCCGGTGGAGGCGTCCTGGGTGAACGTGACGCCGGAGATGTGGTCGATGCTCAACCCGGTGGCTATGACCACCTGGGACCCGACGGTACCTCCGTACTGGAACTTGAAGGTGCCGGTGCCGGGAAGGTTGAGCGAGGAATCATCCAGCAGCACGAGCCCCGCATTCCCCACGGCAAGCGTGGAGCCCGCTCCCAGTGTGACAGCCGTCTTGGTGGAGACTTCTCCGGTGGCATCCAGCGTGGCGCCGGCACCCACGGTGATGGTGGGTATCTCCAGCTCTGCCGTGGCAAGCCTCAGCGTGCCTTCGGAAACCGTGACCCCCACGGTGGTGGCCGCGTTGGTCGGTATCGGATCGCTTGTGGATGCAGGGGGAAGCACCGGTATCTCGAGCACGAGCGTGCCCGCGCCCGCCTTGTCGAGGGTGCCGGCTCCTTCCAGTGCGCCCGCGAAGGTTGCGTTCTGCGCGCCGGTGTCCAGCGTCAGCGTGCCGTCCACCGTTGCAGCGTGGTTCCACGTGATGTCTCCGCCGGAAAGGTTCTTCACGGTGGAGGCCCCGGAAGTCGTAAATGTGGTCACGGTGCTGGTGGCACCGTCGCCGGTGAACACCTCGCCGGACTGCGTGATTTCCAGGGTGCCGTCATAAAGGCTGACGGTGTTGGGGGTGGAGGCATCCCAGGGCCTGATGTGGCCCACCGTGAGGGTGCCGCCGTTCACGTTCACGAGCCCGGGATTTCCGGTCTGCCTATGTCCCAGTATCAGCTCACCGCCCACAACCGCGGAGCTGCCGGACGCGATGTTCAGGGTCAGCTTGGATTCCAGGCGCAAATCCTGGGCAACCTTGATGCTGGCCGCCTGCGAGCCGTCACCCACGTTCAAGACGTGGCCCACACGTTCCGCGGACCAGCCGCTGCCGTTGAACTCGGCGCTGGTGATGAACTCCAGGTTGGTGAGCAGGTTTGTGGTCTGCCCGTTGTCGAACGCGCGCTCGCCCTCAGCGCTGATACGCACAGTCTTGTCGCCGGTGACACCGCTGGCAATGCTCTTGATGTTGCCAATGCTCGCGGAGAAGCTGCTCAAATCCAATGTGGCGCCATCCTCCATGGTGACGGCGGCAAGGTCCGGCATGGTGCTCATAGCCACCGTGGTGCCGCTGCTGATGGCAAGCGTGCCCCTGACGGCACCCAGGCTGATGGTTCCCTCGCCGTCCATCGTGACGGTGTAGCCGTCCGCAACCACGCTCTTCATGACCAGGTTGCCGCTCGTGCCCACCTTGAACGTGTAGTTGTCGCTCACGTTCACCGTGCCTGCCTCAATCGCCTCGTTCACGGTCACTTCCTTGGCAACCGTGCCGTCGCCGAAGTTGACGATGCCGTCGGTGGAGTTCACGTAGTTGCCTGCGGTTTCGCCCACCAGCCAGTTCTTGCTGGTGGTGTCCCAGGCGGCCGTGGTGCCGGTGCCGTTCCAGTTGTACTGGTCTAGCGGGGTGGCGGATCCCGTGGTCGTAATCACCAGGTAGGGTGCGTACTGTGAGTTCTGGGGAGTTAAGTCTTGTACATTGTTGCTACCCAGGAAAGCGCAGGTTGCATAATCTGACGTGCCGCCGTAGTTGCGGAGGGTGCTGGCGCCCGCTTTGAAAAGGTCGCCTTCACCGCCGGTCTGGAGCGTATACCCAACCACAACGTTTGTATTGGCTGCATCGTAGTAGGCGAAGTACAGAGCCGAATTCGTGGACACGGTGGCATCGGTGAACGTCCAGGTGAAGTCTCCCGCTGCGCTGGCGGAGTTGGTTGCCAGGGAAAGCACCTCGCCCGTGCTGCTTATCAGTGCCAGGCCGGTGCCTCCCGCTGCGGACGAACGGATATTGGAGGTGATGGATTGAAGGGTCACCGTCTCGCACCCCGAGATGGGAACGCCCGTCGGCTCGCTGGTTGTCGCCAGGCGGGCACCGGTGAGCACGCAGGTGAACCCGTTGGCCCAGAAGTTGTTGGCCGATGTGGTAACCGAGTTGGTGGTGGTGAACGTGGCGTCCACCGCTTCAGCCGCACAAGTCAGGTTACTAACGGAGGCGATGGCTGCGAGCACCGCAGCCGCGAGCATCTTGGGGAGATGTAATTTCATTTTGGTATCAATTGTGGTTAAGAACAAGCGGGAAAGCTCCACACGGGCTTTCCCAACCCTACCTTGACATTATACCACCCCGCCGCCCCCGCGCGCAAGCGCAAATCAATGGAAAATCGCCGTTTTTATGTGAAATGGAGAAAAGCCCCTGCGCCGTACAGCGCAGGGGCTTGATGGAACACCGCGCGCGAAGCGCGCCTAACTTACAAATTGTAAATCGTCAATTGCCTGCCTCGGCGTAGCCTTGGCGGAGACGGGTCAATTGTAAATTAGTTGTGCCGCTGGCGGCGCGGAACTGGTGAATTCCCGCCTTGATAAAAGGGCTGCCCGGATTGCTCCGGGCAGCCCCCCAATAACAACAAACTCAAGTAGAAATTACGTATCTATTTTTTCGAGTTTGGGGATTTTCGTGCACCTTAGTGCTTGCGGCGCCTTGCCGCCAAGGCGGCAAGCGCAAGCAAGGACAATGTGCCGGTGGTCGGCTCAGGAACGTTGCTGCTCTTCACCAAGCCAATCTGGCCGTCCTGCACGTACAGCTTGTAGTCGGCATTTGTGATGCTGCTCAGGTCGAAGTGCGTGCGAGACCAGTCGCCATCCTCCAGGTTGGTGGTCAGCGCGTGGTCCTGATACTGCTTGACCAGAATCACCTTGTCGCCGATGTTCTCCAAGTTGGCAATGGCGGCCAGGGTCTCCTCGTCTAGTGTCACGATGGCGCCTTCGGCAAGATTGAACTCGCTGCCCAGCGTCAGAGCCATGGCATCGCCGCCATTCACGTCCAGCTTGGAGCCGTCCGCCATCTCAAGGTTGGCAAGCAGTGTGGCACCTCCAGCCGTCAGGGTTTCCGAGACGGTCACCGTGCCCTCGGTCGTAGCGTGTTCGTCCGTGTAGACGGCCACCGTGGAACCTGCGCCGATAGACAGATCAGTGAGAGCGATGGGGTCGGTTGTCACGCCTTGCAGAGTCACCTGGCCACCAATGGTGCTAATGCTCTCCAGGTGCGTTTCCGTGCCGATATGGGTGAGCGTGAGGGCAGCATCGCCCCAGTTGGCTATACTGGAAACATTGACCTCATTGTTCACCACGATGGTGTCCTCAGGATTTTCGCCTGCGGCAATAAGCGTGTCGGCGGTGACCTTGGCGTTCTCCTCATCAATGGTGTAGTGGATTGATTCACCTCCAGTGTTCTTCACCTGGACGCCATCCTCACCGTAGAATTCCACGCCGGAATCCTCGATGCCCTGGGCGAAGGTGACGGTGACATCCGCAGCAATGCCCACTTCCGAGTTATCAAGGCCAGTGCCGATGATGCCGCCGTCCTCAATCGTGAGGTTGGAGAAGCTGCCGCCCTCACCCTTGTTGATGGTGCCGCCCGCATTCACGGTGACGGAATCTGCGGCGGTTTTGAGCGTCAGGCTGCTGCCGTCGGCCACAACCACGTCAACACCCGAAAGCGTGTTGCCGATGGTGACATTGCCTGTGGCGGTGATGGTGGCGTTCTCGATAACAAATGCACCGTTGTTGGAGCCGTAGAGCACATTGTTGGTGGTGGTGGAGATGCGGCCCCCGTCCTTGCCCACGATTTGCATGTTGGCAATGTTGAACGTGCCGCCTTGCTCCAGCGCAACGGCGGCTGCGGCGGCCATCCACATGCTGCCCGCCATCACCTCGCCCGTGCTGGTGATATCGAGCTCAACATTGGAGTTGCCGCCGTTGCTGAGGTCCAGGGAGCCGCTGATGTTCACCGCACCCGCAACCTCCACGGAGCCGTGGGTCGGGGTGAGGTCGCCGGTCACGTTCATCGTGGTGCCGTCGTTCACCTTCAGGGAGGCATCGGCGCTGTTCAGCATGAACTTCTTGGTGTTCAGGGTGCCGCCCTTGACCTCCAGAGCCGAGGAGCCCGTCAGGGTCGTCAGGTTGGCGAGGGTGACCTCGCTCGTGCCGTCGACGTTCAGGGTGTGGTTCTCCCAGCCGGAGATGGAGCTGATGGTGGCGGCCGCCGTGGCGTTCACCGTGGCATCTCCGTGCATCTCAAGGGTGATGGAGGCGGTATCGTAATCCATGTTGACGGACGTGCCTGCCGCCAGGTCCACCTTGGTCAGGGCCTCGCCAGCCTTCGTCTTATACGCGGCAAAGGCCTCGGAACCATCCCTCACCCACAGGGTGGTATAGTCAACCGTGGGGTCAATGGTAATCACACCGCCTGTCACGGCGACCTCCACGCCGCCGATGGTGTACTTGGCGCCGTTATCGTTCACGGTGGCGCCCTCAGCGCTGTACACGGTCTTGGAGCCGGCCTGACAGTAGAAGCCGTTGGTGGCCTCCTTGCCATCGACATCCACGTAGTACTCCTGGATGTCGCCGCCCTTGATGCCGCCGATTTCATACGTGCCGGTCATGGTCAGCGTGCCCTTCTGCACCTGGATGGTGTTGTTGATGACGTTGGACCCACCGGAGAGGATGAGCTCGCCAGCGCCGGTCTTGGTGATGGTGCCGTTGCCGGAGATGTTGCCGGAGATGGTGATGGTGCCGCCCTCCTGGCCGGCTTCAATCTCCTGGGCGGCGTCAGAGCCAACCCATGTGTAGAGCTGCGTGTTGAAGGTCACGTCGCCAGCCACGTTGAGGGCACGGGCGATGGTGGCGTTTTCGGAGATGCCGACCTCGCCGCCATTCAGGTTGATGGCCCATGTGCCGTTGTTGTCAGCCGTGATACCGGAAGCACCCAGAACGAGCACACCGCCCTCAGCCAGGTTGATGGTGTTGTTCACGTTCTTGATGCCGCGGATACCCTTGGTGGCAACCGTGCCGGAAATATCGATGGTGGCGGCCTTGTCGCCAGTGCTCAGCATGGCATCCTTGGCGTAAAGCTCACCTGCAATCTGGGCATGCGTGGACTGCCCCCACTCGGAGAACAGGAGACCTGCGGCCTTGTAGCCTGTTTCGTTGTTGGCGCTCTTCACCACAACCTTGCCGTGCTCGCCGATGACGAAGTTGGCCGCGCCGCCGCTGGCATTGTCGCCCAGCTCCAGGCGGTTCACCACCAAGATGGCATCCGTGTCGCCGGTGCCGATGCTCAGGGAAGTGCTGGCTCCCGACTTTGTGTGAATCGCGCCGGTAATGCTGTTCAGCGTGCCGTTGAAGGTCACATTGGCGCCGCCGGATGTTTCAAGGGAAGCCGCGCTGATGCCGACACTCAGCGTATGAGTGCCGCCGCTGGCTGTCATGGTGCCGATGGAAATCGAGCCCTCGCCGGTTACACCGAGTCCGTGGTCGGCGGTCAGGGTCACGTTGCTGCCCGTGGCAACCACCGCCACGCCTGCGCCGAGGTGCAACTCGCCCTCGTTTGCCAGAGCGGTCAAACTCAGCGTGGTTGCCCCCACGCTGTTAATGGAAAGCTTGGAGGCGCTGCCGACTATATCTATCTTGCCGACGGAAAGGGAGGCTCCCTCCTCAATGTTGAACGTATACTCGGCATTGTCCACGGTCAGGTTGCCAGCCACAATTGCATCCTTAACCGCCACCGTCTTCTCTGCGCCTGCGCTGGTGAAGAAAGCATTCTTGCCGTTCACATACGCAGCCGCGGCTTCGTCGGCCAGCCAGTTCTCGGTTGTCTTGTCCCAGTTGGCATCCACGCTGCCGCTCCACACGTAGTCGCTCACCACGGGTGCCGTGGGAGCCGCGTAGGTGGTCGTCAGTTCAGTCATCTTGTAATAGTCGGAGCCGCCAGAGCGACCCTCGATGCAGATGTTCACCTTGTCAAAATTGAGGGAAGACACGCCGAGGTCATACGTGATGGTCACCGGATCCTCACTCTGCTGGGTGTTGGTCAACGTGAGCACGTAGTGGCTCTTGGTGTCGTCCCAAGCAATGTGGCCATCGACCTGAGAGGTGTAGGGAGTGTTGTTCTGGGCCTGGGAGCCGTAATCGAAGTACCCGGCCTCCGTCACCTTGCACTTGCCGTCACCTGTGTCCTTGAATTGGTAGAGCAAATCGGGATTCGTCACGGAAGTGGTGCCGTAGCCCACATGGTGACCGCCATCATTGTACTGCCCCCAACCGGTGGTCAGGGAGATGGAGTTCTTTGAATCGATGAGGGTGAACGTGACACAACCGTTGAAGTTCAGGTCAATCTGGTAGGAGAAGTCCAGATAGGTGTCCTGCCCGGCTGGGAGCACATAGGCGGAATCCAGCGTCATGTATGCATGTCCTTTGTTCCAACCCTTGTTGCTTGCAACCTGGTTGGAGGTGTCAATGGTCATGTTGCTCTTGGTCCAACCGTCCACGGTGAACAGGTCGGTGGTTACCGGCTCGCCAGCGGCGAACGACTGCGGCAGGGTGGTGCCGACAGCCGTGATGGCGGCGATGAGTGCCGCCCTGAGTGTCTTGTTGAGATGGAGTCTCATGGTATTTTATTTCTTTATTGTTTTCTGTTTTTCGTTTGGCGCGAAATCTTGTGCAGAGGGCACAGCACACCCACGCACGGGAGGATTGTACAGGTTTCGGAATACTGTAGAACTCTCCATGCAACGTAAGGCGATATTTTTCATTGCTTTATGCAATGTTTGTTTTTTTGTGCATGGATAATCGCTCCTAACGCCTACCCGCCGAATTCCCAGTATTCATGCGAAAAATTGAAAAAACAGCTTGCATCAGTATTCCGAATGCTGTAGGAGGCCCCGCCGCTGCCATGCAAAAGCCCCTGCGCCGTACAGCGCAGGGGCTTGTGAAGTGCCGCGCGCGGAGCGCGCCTAACTTACAAATTGTAAATCGTCAATTGTCAATCGTAAATTAGAAATTCACTCTGTATCCAATCACACCGTTCACGTTGGCGAAGCCGCTCCAGAACTCTGCGGAGAGGTCAAGGAAGAGGGCATCGTTGTCGCGGAGCATGGGGATGGTGACGCCGGCGCCGATTTCAACGCCGAAGTTGCCCGTCTCCGCGCTCTTGACGGTGTGGGTGGGCAGGCCGGAGAGGTTGACCTTGCCGTCTAGGTCCTTGTCGCCTGCGGCGAGCTTGGCAAGCGCGCGGGCCTCGAAGAGGGAGGAGCGGTTGCAGGGCTTGGCGCCGTAGGCGGACTGCAGGCGAGCACCCAGCGCGAACGTGGTGACGTTGGCCTCCATGTCGCCCACGTTGAGGGCGGTCTCGCTGCCCTTCTCGCTGTAGCCGCCGATGGAGGAGTGGCGCCAGCTGACGTTGAACAGGGGCTGGATGCAGGTGGTGGCGTCCTCCGTGAGGGCGATGGTGTAGCCCACCTCATACATGAGGCCGATGGCGGAGCCGTCGGAATCGCCCTTGGTGTTGGCGGTGCGTGTGCCGTAGTTGATGCTGCGCTCCAGCTCGGTGTCGTACCAGCCGCCCGTGGCGATGAGCGTGTGTGCCCAGGCCCTGTGGGTGTAGTGGGCGAACGCGGTGAGGTAGGTGCGGTCCAGGTCGCCCTCGGCGGTCTCTGCGCTCTTGGCGGAGAAGTCTCCGTGCATGGCGGTGACGGCCAGGCCGAAGGTGAAGCGCGGTGTGCAGTCCGCATCGAACCCGAGGGTGCCGCCCCAGCTGGTCATCTTGTACCCGGCCAGGGTGTTGTCGGAGTCGAGCTGGCGGTAGTCGGCCTCCGCGTTGATCCAGGCGTTGACGAAGGGCATGCCTGTGCGGTCGGCTCCGTCACCCACGCCCATGGTGGTGGTGCGGTTGCGGATGGCGCGCAGCTGGCGGTCCACATCCTGGGATGCGGCCATGCCGAGCGCGGCGGTGGAGGCGCCGGAGATGCCGGCGGCAATCTGCTGCACGCGGCTGTGGGAGATGTGACCGTCCTCCAGGGCGTCCATGATGCCGGCGAGCTCGCCGTCCGGGTTGTTGACCTGCGGGTTGGTGTACTTGAGGGCCTCGTCCAGCATGGCGGCGCCGGCGCGGGTGTTGTGCTCGGTGGATTGCACCACATCCTGCTCAAAGTAGCCGCTGCGGAGGTCCACCAGCACGGCGCCGTCCACCAGGCGCGCGTTGGTGTAGTACTTGTTGAAGAGCTTGCCGCTCAGCTCCACGTAGTCGGCGTTCGTGCCTTCACCGCCCACGTAGGCGAGCACCAGGTCCTCCTCGCGGCCCTTGGTGTCGATGACCAGCGCGCCCTTGCTGTAGGAGCCGCCCTGGCCGATGACGACCTCGGAACCCGAGAGGTCCAGGCCGTTCTCCGCGCTGAGGACCACCGGCGCCTTCCTGGTGCCCAGGGTGGATGCGGTGGCTTCCGGGTCCAGGCCGAACACGAGTGCGCCGTTGGTGATGGAGGCGGTCCCGTCAATGGTGAGGCGCTTGCCGCCGGCGTCCTCCGTCTGGGAATTCAGCACCACCACCGTGCACTGGGTGTCAATGGCGCCCAGGTGGGCATCCCCGTCGTAGAGGAGGGTGGCCGTGGCGTCAAAGCCGGAGACGGAGAGGTTTCTATCCGCAACCAGGGCTTGGCTGACAGCCCCGCCCTCTCCCTGCAGGTGCAGCAGGGAGACGTGGGCGTTCCCATAGGAGCCGCGGTACACGCCGCCGTATCCGTACACGGTGATGTCGCCGTTCAGGACGGCGCCGGTGCCCTCGCTGACGAGAGCGCCCGTGTAGTAGTGGGCACCGTCACTCACGGTGAGGGAGGACCCGTCGGAAAGGCGGGTTTCCGCGGCTTTCGCGGAAACGGCGTCCGCCCCGCTGCCGATATGGATGGAGCTTCCCTGGACGGCCAGGGTGCCTGCGATATCCAGCAGGCCCTCGCCGGAGATGGTGTAGGAGGTGCCGGAGTAGGTGCTCATGCGGGCGATTTCCTCCGTTCCGTCAAGGGTGATGGTGCCGCTGCCGGAGCGCAGCTGCACCCAGGCTTCCTCATCCGGCGCAGAGCCTCCGCTCCAGTTGGTGTCCACGGCCCACTCGCCGTCGCCGCCCTTCCAGATGTAGTCGCTCTCCTTCTCGCGCGCGGTGAGGATGATGTCCTTGGAGACGGTGTCTTGGGAGATGTAGTAGGCGTAGTCGCTGCCCGCCTTGGAGATGCGGTCCCCGCCGTTCACGGAAACGCTCCCGGCCAGGTTGTACCCGAGGTCCGCCAGGGTGAGCGTCATGCCGTCGCTCAGGCGCAGTGCCTCCACGGCGTCCACACTCACCACAAAGTCCGTGTTGCCGGCGGTCAGGCTTCCTGCGGTCACGTACACCTTGTCGCGGTTGATGCGGTTCAGGGTCACGCTGCCGGCGTTGAGCGCATCATCGACGATGAGCGAGGCGGTGCCGGTGAGCGCCACCGCAGAGGCCTGCACGTTGTCCAGGTGCAGGTTCCCGGCGGCGGTCAGCATTCCCGTGACGGAGACATTGCCGTCCGCGCCGTTGTTGGCTTCCAGCGTGAGGCCGCTCGAGGAGACGAGGGTCTGCCCGGCCGCGAGGTTGAGGTTGGCCACGGAGCCGCCCGCGGAGGTGATGGTGGCATTGTCGCCCTCCGCGGTGAGCTTGCCCTTCACGTTCAGCGTGCCCAGGTCGATGCCGTTCCCGGCAATCAGCTCGCCCGGGGCGTTCACCTGCAGGGTGCCCTCATGCGTGTAGGCGCTGCCGCTTTCCAGGCGCAGCCTGCCGTTGACGATGAGGTTGCCGTTCTGGCGGATGCCGAGCTTGCCGCTGGAGGCGATATCCACCATGCCGTTCACGGTGACCGTGCCGGAACTGGCGCCCACCGGGCCCACGTAGAAGCCCGCCTGGGTGTCCACGCCCACGTTGCCGTCCACCGTGCCGTTGAGCGCCATGAGGCTGATGCCCATGCCTGTCACACGCGCGGATGCGCCCTGTTCAATGGTGAGGTTGGTGGCGTCCACCCCGGCGTTCAGGGTGGCTTCCGCGCCGCTGCGCACGGTGAAGTTCACGGGCTTCACGGAGCCCTTGAGCATGCCGCTGGACTGCATGATGAGGTTGCCCACCGGGGTGAAGGTCTGGTTGAATTCCAAGCCTTCCTCTCCCATGCCGTAGACGATGACGGTGCCGATGGGGTGGATGGAATCTGCGCCGATGGAACCGCTGCCGCTGACCTTGACGGTGCCGTGGGAGAAGTCCCGGGACACCTGGAGGTCGCCGCCGGACATCTCGATGGTGGTCAGGCGGCTGCCGTGGTTCTCTGCAAACTCCACCATGGCGGCAAAGTCCGGCTTGTCGTGCTTGAGCTGGTAGAGGGACCAGTCGGTGTCCTCGCTCATGCCCACAATGGCGTGGCCTGTGGCGGCATCGTAGGAAACTTGCTTGCCTTTGTATGAGAAGTAGGCGCCCTCCGCGGCCTCGCTCTTGCCGCCTTCCACCACGGTCACGTATTGCGTGCTTCCCTGCAGGAAGCCTTGGTCGCTGGCGGCTCCGGTTTCATCCACGTAGCTCTCTGCGGCGGATTTCACCTCCAGGTTATCCGTGACAACCGTGCCGCGCGCGGCGAACGCCACGGTGCCGGAGTTCTGGATGCTTTCCGCGAGCGTGACCGGACCGAGCGTGAGCGTGGTGCCGGATTTCACGGTGAGCTTGCCGCCTGCATCCACCCTGATGTGGCGGGACGAAAGGTCAATGGTTTTCTCCACGCTGAACGTGCCTGCCTTCACGTGGATGGAGCCTATTCCGCTGCCGACGCTGCCGTTGCCGCTGATCTTGAGGGTGGCGCCGTCCACCGTGACGGCACCGGCGAAGGTGTTGGCCCCGGTGAGTGAGACGGTGCCCTTGCCGGTGGCAATGATGCCGCCGGTGCCGGTCATGCCGCCGCTGATGTTGAAGGTGCCTGCGGTTGTACCCTCGCTGATGGACTGGCTGTCGCCCGCCCAGACGTACTGGTTGGTGTTGAAGGTGACCGTGCCGTCCAGCTGCACGCTGGTGGAGATGGTGGTGGAGGCTGCGGAGATGCCCACCTCCGACGTGCCGATGGAGAAGTTGGAGCCGTCCGCCGTGGTTTGCGTGATGCCGCCGTTGCCGAGCACCAGCTTGGCCCCGTCCTCAATCCTCACGTCAGACGCCTTCTTGCCGCTACGCTGGGAAAAGCCGCCCACCGCTATCAGGGAGCCGCTGCGCCCCACAACCTTGGCCGCCTTGTCGCCGCTGCGCACCTGCGTGCCTTTCGCCAGCAGCGTGCCGCCCACGGTGAGGGCGGACTCGTTGCCCCACTCGCTCAGGATGAGACCGGTGGTCTTGTAGTCGTCCACCGTCTGGGTGCTGAGCAGCACAAGCGTCGCCTCTCGGTTGATGACAATTTCCTCGCCGCCGCTGGCGTTGGCGTCACCGGCCTCCAGGCGGGCGGCCACCAGCTTGGCTGCGGTAAGGCCGTTGCCCACCGTGAGGGAGGTGTAGCCCTGGTAGGAGGCCTGTTCGGGACCATGCCCCATGTAGATGGCGCCGCTCACCGTGGTGGTGCCGTCCAGGATGGTGACGGCACCGTCGCGGTAGATGCAGAGCCCCTTCTGGTTGGTGCCGTCGCCCTGGCCGCCGCTGCCGCCCGTAATCTTCACGTTGCCGCCAAGCTTGACCTGCCCCGCCGCCTTGACCGTGGTGAGGCTGAGCAGACCGTTGCCCTGGGACGAGAAGCTGCCGCCGCTGGCAACGGATGTCTCCCCGCTGGATGTGATGGTGAGCCCGTCGTTCACCTTAATGTTGGCGGTTCCGTTCAGCGAGGCGACGGTGAGCTTTCCCGTGCCGCTGAAGCTGTAGTCGCCGGATACAATCATGGCACCGGCGGTCAGCGTGCTGTCAATGGTCACGTTCTTGTTCCGGGTCGAGTTGAAGGTGACCGCGCTGCTGGTGCCGGATTTGAACGTCGTGGGTGTGCCGTCCTGCGTCCAGTTCTCGGTGGTGGTGTCCCACACCGAGCTCACCGCGCCCGTCCAGATGTACGGGCTGGCGGCGGTAGCCTGCGTGGCGGCCCCGGCCAGAACGAGTGCTGTGAGCGTTCCCGTGGCAACGGACACAAAGGACAAGGAGGACAGTGCCGCGCGCAGCGCCGTCCCAAGCATCTTGGGGAGATGTGGTTTCATATTTGTTCAGTATTCGGTTAAAGGCGATGGGACTGTATACAATCCCGCGATATACCCTTACAGTCTACCACAAATGCCGCCCGCCGCAAGCATAAAAAGCGCAGATATCCAAATAAAGTCGCGCGCGCAATCGTCATCATCCTTGCCAATACCGCCCCGCAAGCGTATAATGCCGCGCGTTATGCTGGAGACCATCTTATGGGGCGGGCTGAGCGTGTCTGCGTGGATCACCGTGGCGATTGTGCTGGGGATGTTCGCGCTGATGCTGTTCACCA
>JAKSOT010000090.1 GCA_024405455.1 Akkermansia sp.
GGGCGGGCTTGTTATTGGAACGTGGGCAGGAACGCCGTGGAGTCGTGCCCCACGTCCAG
Organism: Akkermansia sp.; assembly: GCA_024405455.1. Lineage (GTDB taxonomy): Bacteria > Verrucomicrobiota > Verrucomicrobiia > Verrucomicrobiales > Akkermansiaceae > Akkermansia. Next base: position 60 of record JAKSOT010000090.1, read on the forward strand.
GCCCGCAAAGTCGTTGTGGGCGCGGCGCACATCCCGCGGCACGCCCACGTGGGTCATGAGGTCGTTCACCCAGGTGGCGCAGTTTTGGTCCAGCGGGTTGTACTTGTACTCGCCCAAATGGTGCGCCAGGTAGTCTTGGGATTTCAGGGCGGCAGCGTTGACTCTCCGCATGAACTCCGCCACGTCCATGTCCTGCGGGGGCGGAATCCTGTGGCCCTCGTAGTCGAGGTCGCACAGGAGGCCCTGCGTGTTGCAAAAGTACTCTTCAAAGGCTTTCAGGTCCTCCGCGGCGTTCACCTTGATTTCAACATTGCACTCCGGCCATATCGGGAACAGCGCGTAGCATAGCACATAGATGCGCCGCCCGTGCCCGTCCGACACCGCGGCGGTCTGCGCGGGGTTGGGGGAATCCCCCGGGCTGTGGAAGGTCATGACGACGAAATGGTGGTTGCCCACCGGCGGGAAATACTCGATGTCCCTCGCCGCCCAGTAGACGTTCCTGCCGTCGTAGCCTGTGGGTTTCTCCGCAGCCATCCTATCACCCCCCATGGTACGCAAAACGGATGGCCCGGTCAAACGAATTCGTCCGCCGTCTTCCGCGACGCCCTCCCCTACAGAGCCGGAATCAGCCTGGGCGCGTCTCCATTGCTGGGGCAGGATACGAGCGTGGCCTGCACGGCGTCTGCCGGCAGGTCGAACGCCGCCATCATGAGGTCGCGGTATGCTTCCATCTGCCCCTTGTACTCGGCTTTCAAGGCCGCGTCCTGCGCCTGCTCGTCGGCGTTCCTGTCGCGCACATTGGTCTTGTAGTCGTAGATATGGGCGGAGACCACCTTGTTTCCCTCGTAGGTGAGGACGAGACGGTCGATGGTACCGGAGGTCCACACTTCGCCGCCATGCTCCCAGAGGGATTCCACATGCTGCTCGTTGTAGACCTCGGCACCGGGTGAGCGGTGGAAGATGGCGGCCACCTGCGGTGCATCGAAGACCGCACGCGCCAGCTTGGCGGCCTTTGAGCCGTCATCGGGGATGGGGATGGGCTGGCCGGGCTCCCACCATTCCACGCGCTCCATGAGGGCGTGCAGCTCCGTGCCCAGACGGGCGGCACCATCCGTGCCGCCGGAATTACCCTTCCTCCATTTCACCGCGGCGGCTTCCCCGCCCCCATCCGCCAGACGGGAGGGGCTCACCCGCGCGCGCCGCGGCACGGAGGCTCCCAGCGATGCAGACGCACCAGCCGGCGAATCATCGTCCGCCCCCTTGTCTTCTATGGAGTCCAACCAGTTTTCATCACCCCAGGTTTTCACGTTCTCAATAGACAAGGCGCGGCGAAGCAAGCCTCCGATGGAGCGACTAGCGGCCTTTTTGGAGGAATTATTAGCAGCCTTTTTGGAGGAAATATCAGCGTTGTGCAGGATAATATAGTTGGCGTATTTGGCGCGTGTGATGGCCACGTACAGCAGGTTGTACTCTTGCTGACTGCTGAATTTCTTCCACTGGCGAATCTGCTCGGTGAAGGCGCCGGGCCAGCAGTTCTCGCAATCATCGGGCTTGCCCGGGCGCAGCAACAGCGATTTGCCGTCCGGGGAGCAGAAACAGGGCATGCCCCCCGTGGCATCGATAGCGCCCTTGGCCGTGAAAGGCAGGATAACGGCATCGAACTCCAGCCCTTTGCTCTTGTGCATGGTCATGACCTGCACGTAGCGGGCGGAGCCGACGCCTTGCATACTGAGCGTGGCGATGCGGTGTTCCCACATGGCCGGAGTTCCGCCCTCGGCATCGAAGTTGCGTGCGGCATTGAGCCAGGTGACCAGCACTTCCCGGTTTTCTTCGCTCATGTCATCCGAAAGAGCTCCCTGCAAGCGTTTCACGGTGGCGGCGTACCCGTTGTCGTCCAGATACTCCCGCCACCGCTTCCACGCCGCGGCGTCGGACTCGTCTGCCGCCATCAGCTTGCCCATGAACGACGCCCGCACCAGGGCTGCGGAGAATTCGTCCCGAGGATGCAACAGCCAGCGGAAGAAATGGTGCATCATTTCGCCCAAGGGGGTGGAGGCTGCGGCCAGTGACTCCTTCACCAGCAGTACCGGCAGCTCCGGCATTCTGGTGCGCAGGTAGTCTACCACTCCATCCGCCTCCTTGTTGCTGCGGGTCAGCACGGCAATGCTGATGTTGTTGCGCGGAGCCTTGCCATCCTCCGTCAGCCTTTCCAGCACCTGCGCGATGGCTTCGTATGCATCCTCCGACAGCTCCTTATTCCCCTCCCCTCCATCCGGTTCTGCATCCGAATCTGTTTCCTCCGGCTGTTCGCCGATAACCTTCAATTCCACGTATCCATCCGCATCCACGGTTGTATTGTGCCGCGTGAAGTCGCCCAGGGCCACGGCGTTGCCCTTTGCGTCAACTTCCTCCACCTTGTTCAATGCACGGAACAGCTCATTGACGAAACCCTCCTGGCCCATGATGGCTCGCGCGGAGCGGAAACTCTTGTTCAGGGCAGCGTTTTGGACGGGTGTATGCCAGGTTTCCTCCGTGACCAGTTTGGAGAACGCCCGTGTTTCCCCCGTTCGGAAGCCGTAGATGCCCTGCTTTTCGTCCCCCACCACGAAGATGCTGCCGCCGCCCACGCAATGGCGGGCATCCTCATGGTACGGGCGGAGAGAGGCGGGTAGCTGGTGTGGGAAATCCTGCGTGAAAACGGTCTCGCCCGCCGCGGCTTCCAAGGCCAGGCATTCCAAGACGGGCGCCAGCGTGGCGAACTGGTCGTCGGAGGTGTCCTGGAACTCGTCCAGCATCCAGTGCTGGTACTTCCTGCCCATGCGCAGCGCCAGGTGCTCCCGGCAGAAGTACTTGTTCGGCTCGCTACCATCGTCCTTCGCCAGAGGCTCTTGCGCCAGCTGGTTCATGAGCTCGCGCGCCTTGCGGGCGATGTCGCTGAAACTGAACTCTCCCGTTGTCATGATGCGTTGCTCGTAAGTGGCCGAATAGTCCCGGAGCAGGGAATACAGGCTGCGGGTGCGGGCCTTGGTATCGTGCAGGCATTTGGCGGGAAAGTCCCGGCAAAGGGGGATGGCCTTTTCATGAATCACCCCCATTTCCTTCAGGATTGATACATCCCGTTCCTGCATGGCATGAACACGTGTGCGGAACTCATCCAGCGTTTTTGTCGCCTTGAAATCTCCCTTCCCGAGTTTTTTGCACAGGCTGTTGAACGCATCCCTATCGGTCTTGCTCCAATCAGAATGTTCTACCAGATCAGCCGCTTCCGGCGGGATGCCGACATCGGCATTCCCATTCGCATATGCCTCCACGAGTTCTTTTGCGATGAGAACGAGCCTGTTCAAGCTCTCATCGTAATGAATGTCGCGTTCCACCCAGCGCCTAAGGTCATTAGAAACGTGGAAAACCTGGTTCACCAGCTTGTTCAGGCCGGAAAAGACATTGTGCGGGTAATAGCTTCCCTCGTGGTCTTTGAGCAGGAAACGCAGCTCTGCGACATCTGCATCCCACTGTTCGGCAGCTTTGTCGTCCAGCGCGGTGAGGGGTTTGTTCTCGTCTGTACACTTGCTCTCGAAATAGTCAGTGTTGCCCCATGCGCTGCCATCGCGGACATCACGGTACAGGTCAAGGTATTTCTCATCCAGCTCATGCTCCAGCTTTGAGATGGCGCGGCAGCCTTCCCGGCGGGCCAAATCGGCGAACATGCGGAGGAAGTCCCCGCGCTTGGTTTCATCGGATGTGCGGGGCTCCAGGTAATCGTTGATGGTCTGCCTGCGAACCAGGGGCGCATCCGCCGGGTCTTGGGCTGAAACGGTATCCACGCCCAGTTCCAAGCAGGAGTCGGTGACCAGGGTGTTGAAGAAGCTGTCGATGGTGGCGAGCTCCAGCTTGGAGAGCACCTTCACGGTCTTTTTCAGCAGGTCGGCGAAGGTCTTTGCGGTAGTCTGCGGCAACAGCAGGTAATCCTGCAGCTCTTGGTCTTTTTCGTAAAGCTCCTCCGGGTACAGGCCCTCGGCTGCGGCGCGCTTCACCACGGGGCGGGTGGCAGGGAGCAGGGGAATATCGTTGGCTGCGGGAACCAGCTTCCTTTCTGCATCCTGCGCGCAACCGCTCCAGGCGTCCCACACGCGGGCCGCGGTCTTGTTGCGCCCGGTTTTCTTGTCCTTCACATCGCACGCACCCTCTGCGAGGGCGTGCAGGATGCGGCTGCGGAATTCCCCGGCAGCCTTGGTGGTGAAGGTCAGGGCGATGATGGATTCCGGCTCTGCACCCAGCATGAGCAGGGCAATGTAGCGGGAGGCCAGCTGGTAGGTCTTGCCCGTGCCCGCGGAGGCGGAGATGCGGGTGCTGGTGGTGTGGAAACAAAGGGGATGGGATGGTTCAGACATATCGGTTAGTTGTTTTGAATTTTCAGTTCGGGCAGGCAGAACATGGAGCGCGGGTCAAGCTGTGGGGAGAGGGCGCCGAACCTAGGTGCGTTTTTGCCGCCGTTCACCGCTTTCAACTTGGAGAAGGGCTGTCCCTTGAGCCCCAGCGATTCCGCGGAGAATAGGCACTTGCCGTCCAGAACCATGCGGATGGCGGAGTCCACGGTCTTCATGGCAGCTGCGTAAAGCTCTTCTGGAGTGTGCTGCAACACGCCCTTGACCGGGCCGGGAATAGGTGCAAGCTTTCCGTTTTGAATCAGCGCGTGACACTGCATGGTCTTGCTTTTCGTCTGCAGGTTGTAGTAGAACAAATCCGGCACAACGCGTGACAGCTCCTCATGCGGCAGGCCATCACAGAGCTTGTTGGCGTCCTTCAACTGGCGCAGGCCGTACATGTACAGCATGAGCTGAACGTTCTTCCACCGGTAGGTCTTGGTCTTTTCATCCCCGGTTTTGGGGGTGAATTTGGCGGTCGCGAGCGGGAATTCATAGCCCTGCACGTTCATGAAGCGGTAGAAGGGGGAGTCTTCGCCTTGCGGCACCCACTCCAAGTGCTCCTTGTGCGGTTGCTTCTTGCCGGAGGACGTCTTGTAGTCGATGATTCGCCATCGACCGTCGCGGTTCCTGTCGATTCTGTCAGCCTTCATGTTGAAGGCAACGGTGGTTCCGGAGGAAAGCACCAGTTCCGGGGTGAAATTGTACTCGCGGGCCACGTTGCACCAGCCCTCGTTGAGGTCTTGCGCGTGGCGTGCGGCGAAATCCTGGAGCATCTGCTCCATGGTGAGCAGCTGCACCTGCATGGGCAGGGTGTAGAGATGGAGGGTCTTGGAGGGCGGGTAGGTTTTTTCCCATTCCTCTGCGGCAACGGCGCGGGCCACATCCAGCAGGCGTGCCGCCTGTTGCTCCGGCGTGTCCGCATCCGGGTACGCAGCCTTGAGCGTCTCCAGGTTGGGGAATTGCTCAACCACCCGCTCCAGCACGCTGTGCATCAGGGTGCCGAACTCGCTGCTTTCCAGGTCGGCTTTGTCGTCATCGTACACGTTGCAGGCATCCAGCCCGAAAAGGTTGGTGAGCCAGAAGCTGAGCGGGCATTGCAGAAAGCCGCTCAATCGGGACGGGGAGAAGGAGAGGGGGCGCGCCTTGCCGCCTCGCATGCGCTGCCTCCAGGTGAGGTAGGGTTTGTCGGCATCTGGGGCAAGTTGGTGGATGTCCTCCATCATGCCGGGGTGAATCATCCCGTCTTCAGCCTCCGCTTCCGGGCCGGGTGCGGCCTTTCTGATTGGGCAGCGGGGCACCTTGGGAAGCGGGCCCACGCTGGTGGATTCCGCAAAGAAGGTGCGTGCGCGCTGCGGCAGGGCTTTCCCGCAATGCAGCAGCAGGGGGGATGGCGCCGCACCCGAGCCGTCCGGGTTCTGGCGGGCCACGATGATGTGCACCTGCCCCGCCTTCCGGCTGCGCAGCAGCGCGGTGAGCAGGAAGGCATCGCGCGCGGTACGGAAGGCCTCGAAATCGATGCCCAGCTCCCTGCACAGGGATTGCGGCAGGAATTCGTCCTCCGCCACGGGTTCGGGAACGCAGCCGTCATGGATGGCGCCCAGGATAAGGCGGCTGCCATGGGCGTACGGCACCTCTCGCCAGCCGAGCACATCCCCCACGCACTCCATGCGCGCGGCTGGGTCCTGCACGCCGGATGCGGATTGCCGCTCCTTGTAGCGCAGCACCTCCCAGAGCGTCACGGCGTTGCCTGCATCGGCGGCAAGGGTGCCGCCGCACAGGGAAAGCATCGTCTCGCACAGCTTGTCCACGGGTTTCTGCAAGGGCGAGCCTTCGTACTGCTGCATGAGCCCATCCGCCATTTCCCGAAGTTTGCCGGGCAACCGGGAAAGGTCGCAGCATGCATCCACGAATTCGCGTGTCGCGGCGGCGTATTTGCTATACTTCTCCCAGAGCTCCACCTTCCACATGGAACCTTCGGCGGCTTCCCCGTCCTTTTCCTCAGCGGCCTTTTTCCGCAGCTCGCACACGGTCTTGTCCAGAAGGCCGCAGAAGGCGGTCACGGTGCCGGGCATGCGCTCGGAGCGCAGTTTCTCCACATCGCGCTGCAGGGAGTCCGGCACGTAGCCCCCTGCGTTCACCAGGCCCGGCGTCACGCGGTTGCACAGCAGGGCGGTGAAGACGTTGAGTTCCACCATGCCGCCCTCGTCATCGCCGATGCGGAAATCAGCGCGTGCGGCGCACAAGTCCGCCAACTGCTCTACCAGGCGCGCCACCTCCGTACCCATCAGGGAGCGTCCTTCCGGCATGTTGAGCTTCCACCCCTCTCCCTGCGGGGGATTCTCGAACGCGGTGATGACCGGTGCGGTGTACTGGGAATCGCCCACCGCCAGCACCACATCGTTGGATGGATGGCCTCCCGCCAGCTGCAGCATCTTGTTCGCCGTGGCCGCGGCATCATCCACCACGTGGATGCAGGAGGCGGCATCGTCCACCACCTTACATTCCTTGTCCGAGTACACAAAGGCGTTCGGGATATCGATCTCGCGTTCACACCAAACCTCCCTGCGCGGCTGGCCGAACTCGTCAAAGGCGGCGGCTTCGGATTTAGGTGCGTTCACCCAGATGCGCACCTGTCCGCCATCGCGGCCGTGCAGGTTGCGCAGGAGAGTCTGCACCTGCGGCAGGATTTCCGGCTGGCAGGCCACTATCACCATGCGTTTGTTTGACGGCCATGCGGGATTGTTTGCGAACTCCGCGCGGTGCTTCTCCGAAGGCTTCAGGTTCTTGCCCTCCAGAAGCTTGTCAACCCGGGCGAACAATTCCCCGAGCTTGCTCCAGCGGAGCCTCTCTTTCCGGCAGGCTGCCTGCAACGCCGAACCGGATTTGCCCGAGGGATTTCCCAAAGCGTCCTCCCGCTTTTGCAGCAGGCCCGTCACCCGGTTCACGGCAATCTCATACTGTTCCAGCCGGGTGCGCAGCTTCATCAACTTGAAAGCCACGCCCACGCGCCAACGCTCCACGTGCGTTTCCGGGCAGAGCGGAATCAGCGGGGCATATTCCTGCAAGGCCTCTTTTCCCTCTGCGCCCAATACCTCCAGCCAGGCCGCCAGCGTGTCCGACTCGCCGGCCACGCCTGCCCCCGGTTCGGGAGCCAACTGCCCGATCAACTTGATTTCAGGCATCAGGACCGGCTTGAACTTCCCCGCCTTTTCATATGCCAGCTCCGCCACGCGCTCTCGCAGGCGGCGCCCGCTTTCCGCCGTGGGCACCACCACGATGGCGTGCCGGAACGCATCCGCCTCCGCGCTGTTTTCAGATTCCGCCAGAGCCAGCAGCCGCGCGCCCACCAGGTCAACGGCGGCCCCATCGTCCCATCCGATATACTCTACTTCAGGCATATTCATAGAAAAACCGATTTTGTTTATTGTAGCATAGGGTGGCAACTGCAGCAAGCAAATTGGGCTGGCTCGCCAAGACGCGTTGGAGAGCTTCCTTGGCCTCGGGCACACCGAGCTCGGCGGCCTTGCGATACCACTCCATGGCCTCTACCATGTCCTTGTCTGTTCCATCGCCGAAATGGCAAGCTCTCCCGAGGTGGTACTGTGCAGCTGAGAGCCCTTGTTCCGCCGCTTTGTGCCACCATTCCACCGCTTCTGCCATGTCCTTATCCACGCCGTCGCCGTGAGCGAGGCATAAACCCAGGTGGAACTGTGCATGCGGATGTCCCTGCTCGGCCCATTTTCTTGCCGTCCACCTTGTACACAGCCACCCAGCAAGAGCGGCCCTTTCGTTCTTCAATCCAGCTCATAATCTTGATTATTTAGGTTTTGTTGATAATGCTCTATCCCGCGTCCCATTCGGGTTTGAGGCTTGTTTGGAGTGTGACCCCGAACGTGACCCTCAACGTGACCCCTGTATAGCATATGCCCCAAAATGCTGGCAAGCGAAAAGCCCGCAACCATGCGGGGTTGCGGGCTTGCTTAACGCTGCTTGATGCAGATTTTGATTGCGGGGGCGGGATTTGAACCTGCGACCTTCAGGTTATGAGCCTGACGAGCTACCGGGCTGCTCTACCCCGCGATTGGTACGCCGCGGAATATACGCCCCCACCCCGGGGCTGTCAAGCCTCTTTTGCTTTTTTTCTGTCAGCCTGCAGAGGAATTGGGGGAGGCAGGCTCATCTTCCGGTGTTCATCTGGGCGGGTCAACCGGCACCACGCGGAGCTTGCCGAGGGTTTCCTCCTTGCGGCCGGGGATGTAGCACTGACGCCATTGGGCGGGGGTGCGGCGCGGCGCGCGGCGGTAGGTGGCGAAAACCTCCC
>JAKSOT010000091.1 GCA_024405455.1 Akkermansia sp.
GCGGAGCTCCGCAAGAGCGACGAGGCGCTGGCCACCCTGCTGGCGGACCAGCTCATCAACACGGCCCTGCTGCGCGCCGGCATGCTGGACGACCCCGCCAAGCTGGCGGACAACTCCCAGCAGCTGCTGGAGAAGCTGCTCAACCGCTGACCCGCGCCCGCATGAGCGCACCGCCCGCCATGCCCCCGCAACCGCCGCCCCTGCCTGCCGAGGGCGGGGCGGAGGCCCCGCACCGCAGCGTGCTGCGCCTGCCCGCCGGAAAGAAGCCGCAGGGCACCCGCATGGTGCCGCCACGCAAACCCTTGCCGCCGGACACGCAGCTCGGCGACTACACCATCCTGCGCACCCTCGGCGAGGGCGGTTTCGGCATCACCTACCTCGCCTACCTCACCGCCACCGGGGACAAGGTGGTGATGAAGGAGCACATGCCCTGCGGGCTCGCCGTGCGCGCGGAGGACGGCCTCACCGTCCGCGCCGTGTCGGACGAGGCGGCGGCGCGCCTGGAGGCGGGCAAGCTGGAGTTCCTGCGTGAGATGACCGTGCTCACCGGGCTGCGCCACCCCGGCATCGTTCCCATGCTGGGCAGCGTGCAGGCCAACGGCACCATCTACTACATCATGGAGTACGTGCGCGGAATTTCCCCGCGCCCGCCACGCCAGATCACGCTGGACGACACCGAGCGCAGGCGCGAGGCGCGCGCCATCCGCCGCCACCTGCTCTCCATGCTGGACACGCTGGAGTACCTGGGCCAGAACGATGTGGTGCACCGCGACATCAAGCCGGAGAATATCATCATCTCGGAAAAGGGCGAGCCCGTGCTGCTGGACTTCGGCTCTGCACGCCAAACCGGCGGCGGCAAGACCTTCCCCAACATCTACACCCCCGCCTTCGCCGCGCCGGAGCAGGTTACCGCCGCCACCGACGAGGAGCTGGCCGAAAGCATCGGCCCGTGGACGGACATCTACTCCCTCGGCGTGGTATGCTACTACTTTGTCATGCGCATGCTCCCGCCGCGCGCGGAACAGCGCCTGCGTGCGGAGACCGACCCCTATCTCCCGCTTACCGGGCACGCAGACCTGGTGGACCACTACACGCCCGCGTTCCTGAACGCCATCGACAAGGCGCTGGAGCTCAACCCGCTCGACCGCTGGCAGAGCGCGCAGGAGTGGAAGCTGGCCGTCTGCCTGGGGCAAATGCCGCTCTCCCGCCGCTACAAGGAGCGCGTGCGCCGCTGGGGCATCGCCGGCGGCATCGCCCTGCTCGCCCTCGGCGCGGTCACCGCCTGGGCCGTCAAGGAGCGGCGGGACGCCGTGGAGCTGTATCAGAACAGCCTGGTGTTCGCGGACGGCCTGCAGCGCGAGTACAACCGCCTGTCCATCGACATGCCGAACTCCACCCAGCTCCAGCAGAGTCTCGGCGAGCGCATCCAGGACTACCTGCAGACCATGCAGCAGGCGGGCGCGGACGACGAGAAGCTGGAGAGCGCCATCGGCCTGGCCTGGCGCAGCCTGGGACTCATCTATCTGGAACGCCTAGAGAACACCGGCGCGCAGGATGCCTACGCGCACGCCGAGTACATCTTCCGCAAGCTGCTGCGGGAACACCCGCAGGAACACCGCTACGTGCCGGATTTGGCGCGCTCCGTGCGCGGCTTGCTGCAGGTGGCGCAGCGCCGCGGCGACGTTGCGCGCGTGAAAGAGCTCAACGACGAGCTGCGCGGGTTGGTGGACGGATTCTCCGATTCGGACGAGCTGCGCGACATCCTGTTGCGCGGCGAGGTGATGCTCAACGATGCGTGGCTGGCGCAGATGGACGGTCGGCTGGACGATGCCGCACGCCGCGCGCGCGCCGCCGTGGACTTCCACCGCGCCCAGGCCAAGCTGCACCCGCAGGAGATGGCGGCGCAGCAGGGGCTCGGCAACGCCCTCTGCGCCCTCGGCGAGCTGGAGCTTTGCCACGGGCGCGATTCCGACGCCTGGCAGGAGGCGTACGACATCTTCAAGGAGCAGGCACGCCTCAACCCCTACCGCCTTTCCCCGCTGGAGGGCATCGTGCGCGTCTACCGCGGGTGGGCGGAGGTGGCGGAACGCCGCGCGGAGGCCGTGTTCAACACCCCCGAGGCACACGGGCACGAGAAGACCGCACTCGCCCACTACGCCAACCTCATCTCCCTCTGCGCGGAGATGGAGAAGCTCAACAGTCACCACATCGGTTACGTCTGTACGGAGTGCAACGCCCTGCTGGAGCGCGCCCACCTCTGCGTGTTCCAGGGCAACCCGCAGGAGGCCGTTTCCCTTTGCCGCAGCATCATCGCGCGCCTGGACCCGCTGCTCGCCGAGCGCGCGGACGACGTTTCCCTGCAGGAGGTGCTGGCCTCCGCCTGGTGGGGGCTGGGACGCGCCTACATGCAGGATGCCGCCACCCACCCGCAGGCGCGGGAGGCCCTGCAGCGCAGCTGTGAGCTGTACGCCGCCCTGACCGCCCGCATGCCGCAGCACCGCGAGGCCCGCTGCTGCCACGCCGCCGCCCTCGCGGAATCCGCCGCGCTCGCACGCTTGATGAACAATCCGCAGCAGGCCGCCGAGCACACAGCCGCCGCGGAGAAGGTGCTTGCCGCCCTGGAGCGGGACAACCCGTGCCCCGCGCTCTCCCGCCGCATGCAGATGGTGCGGCAATCGCTCCATCCGGAGAAGGGTTGACCGCCCCGCGTGTTGAAATTCCCCCGCGCTTTGCGCTCCCTCTCCTATGGCGCAATTTCATGGTGGCCTTTCCCGCGCCATCGTGTACAATGGAATTCGCAGTATGGCTGACGCTGATGCACAGGGTATGGAGACGCTCACGGCCGCGTGGTTGGAGAACCGCGCGCGCTTGGTGCGCCTCGTCAACCTCCAGATGTCCGACGAGCTGCGACGCTGCATGACCGCCGACGACATGCTGCAGGAGGCCTACCTGCACTGCTGCCGCAATGCGGGGTATTTTGCCAAGCACACGGATGTGCCCGTGTACGCCAAGCTCCGCATCATGACCATGCAGGCCATCGTCACCGCAGGGCGCCGCCTTGTCCTCGCCGCCCGCCGCGATGTGCGCCAGGAGGTCTCCCCGGAGGCCAACATCGATGCCTGGGCCAACTTTGCCGACACCCTCACCAGCCCGCTCTCCCACCTCATCCGCCAAGAGCGCCGCGCCATCGTCCGCCGCGTCCTCGCCCAGCTCTCCCCCGCCGACCGCGACATCATCTCCATGCGCCATTTCGAGGAGCTCGGCAACAACGAGTGCGCCTCTCTCCTCCAAATCTCCCCCGCCGCCGCCAGCGTCCGATACGTCCGCGCCATCAAACGCATGACCTCCCTCCTCGGCGATTCCACGCTCGGATAGGGATGTACAAAGTCAATGTACAATGCACAAATGGGGAAATTCGCGCGCCTGTTGGCGCGTCGCGTGAATGTTCCAGCGTGAGCACGCGCAAAATAATCCTGCTCTCCTATAAATCATTACCAAAAAATGCGAACACGCAAAACCAATGCTGTACAAAAATGGAATTTGCAAAACGGGAGCGCCACTCCCGATTTTCAGGAGTGACACACCAGAAAAACAGGAATACAATCCCACATTTTCGGGAGTATTATTCCAAAATTGCAAATTTTCGCTTGACAAGTTCGCGTGATGCTGGCAGGATGCGCGTGAAAGGACGCGCACGGCGCGCACCACCACCATGGCAAAATCCCTACCATACCTGAAACGCAGCATGGCGAGCTCCATCAGGAGACTCTCGTCGCTTTTCCCGTGCATCCTGCTGACGGGGGCGCGTCAAGTGGGCAAGTCCACGCTGCTGCGCGAGATCATGCCCAAGGGGATGCGCTTTGTGAGTCTGGACGACGTGGAGCTGGCGCACGAGGCGCAAACGAGGCCGCTCAGGTTCCTGGAGCGCATGGGCACGCCGCTGCTTATCGACGAGGTGCAGTATGCGCCGGCGCTGTTCCGCGCCATCAAGAAGGTGGTGGACGAGAACCGCCACCCCGGCATGTACTGGATGACCGGCTCGCAGCGCTTCCAACTGATGAAGGGCGTTTCCGAGGGCCTGCCGGGGCGTCTCGGCATTATGGAGCTGGACACCATGTCGCAATGGGAGATTGCTGGCAAGGGCGGACGCGTGGTGCCGTTCAACCCGGCGGCTCCCAGCGTGAAGGGCGCGCCGTTGGCCGACCGCGGCGAGCTGTTCAAGCGCATCCTGCGCGGAGGCTACCCGGAGCTGGTCATGCGACCGCGCCTCACGGCGGAAGACTTCTTCCACGGCTACCTGCTCAGCTATGTGGAGAGGGATGTGCAGGCCCTTTCCCAAGTGGGCAACAAGAGCGCATTTGTCAAGCTGATGCGCTCCGCCGCATCGCGCACCGGGCAGCAGCTGGTGTTCTCCAACCTGGCGAGGGATGCCGATGTGACCCCCAAAACCGCCAAGGCCTGGGTTTCCATCCTGGAGGCCTCCGGCATCGTGTCGCTTGTCGAGCCGTATTACGTCAGCACCTCCAAGCGCCTGGTCAAGGCGCCCAAGCTGTATTTCATGGACACCGGCCTCGCCTCCTGGCTCAACAACATCCACACCGTGGATGGTCTGGAGGACAGCCTGATACTCGGTGCCCTGGTGGAGACGTACGCCTACGGCCAACTGGTGCGCAACTACCGCAACCGCGGCAGGGTGCCGGAAATCACCTACTACCGCGATTCCTCCGGCGCAGAGGTGGACTTCCTCCTGCAGGAGGGCAACACCCTCTACCCCCTGGAGGTCAAGGCCAGCGAGTATCCCCACATCTCCGACCTCAAGCACGTCAAGGCCATTCCCCCCGGCCGCTGCAAGCTCGCCCCCGGCATGGTCCTCTGCACCGCCCCCAAGCCCCAGGACCTCACCCACGGCGCCACCGCCTTCCCCATCAGCGCACTCTAGTCACTTCGCTTGTGCGAGGAGGGCTAGGGCGCGGTTGGCGACTAGGTTTCGGAAGTCGGTGCGGGAGAGGTTGGGTTGGAAGATGGTTTCCGTGCGGGTGGGTTGGCCTTTGCGGGCGAGGGCGATGCAGACGGTTCCGACCTCCGGTTCGTTGGGGGCGCCCTTGGTGGGGCCGGCGTTGCCGGAGACGGCCACGGCGAGGTCGGAGCCGGCGAGTTGGCGGGCGTTTTCCGCCATGGCCCGGACCACGGGCTCGCTCACGGCGCTGTACTGCTCCAGCACATCGTGCGGGACGTCGAGCTGGCGCTCCTTGGCCTCGTTGCAGTAGGTGACCCAGCCGTAGCGGAACGCCTGGGAGGCGCCGGGCACACCGGTGAGCAGGGCGGCAATGAGCCCGCCGGTGCAGCTCTCCGCGGTGGCGGCGGTGAGCCCGGCGGCCTTCAGGTTCTGCACGGCGGCGTAGGCCGCGAGTTCAAGCGCAGCGTCCATGGCAATCAAAACTCATCCGGCAGGGTTATGGACACGGTTGCGAAGGCGGCGATACCCTCGCCGCGGCCGATGGCGCCGAGTTTCTCGTTGGTGGTGGCCTTCACGCCCACGCGGCGGGGCGACACATCCAGCACGGCGGCCAGCGTGGCCTTCATGTCCGGCACGAAGCGCATAATCTTGGGGGCTTCCGCAATGAGCGCGCAGTCTACGTTCACCACGCGGCCTCCCTGGCCCTGCAGCAGCTCCACGGCCTTCTGCACGATGAGCAGGGAGCTGATGTTCTCGCACGAGGGGTCGCTGGGCGGGAACCAGTAGCCGATGTCGCGCTCGCCGATGGCGCCGAGGATGGCGTCCGCGAGCGCGTGGCAGAGCACGTCGGCGTCGCTGTGGCCGTCGAGTCCCTGTGTGTCGTGCACCTTGATGCCGCCGAGCATGAGCGGGCGCGGCGTGGGGGAGAAGCGGTGGATGTCGTATCCGAGTCCTACAAGTGTAATCATAATCGTGGTTGGGTTTGGGTGAAGATTTTTTTTAATGGGCGTCCAGCCAGTTGGGGGCGGCGTTGGCCTCCACCTCCAGCGGCACGCCGTTGGGCAGGGGAAGCGCGTTGCGCATGGTGTCCTTTATCTGCTCGATGAGGTCGTGCTCGTCCTCGTGGAGGTCGATGAGCAATTCATCGTGAATCTGCATGATCATGCGGCTCTTGCGGCCTTGCAGCAGCTGCGCCACGCGCACCATGGCAATCTTGATCATGTCCGCTGCGGAACCCTGGATGGGCGTGTTGATGGCGGTTCGCTCCGCGGCGCTGCGGAGGTTGGCGTTGGCGCTGCGGAGGTCCGGCAGGTTGCGGCGGCGCCCGCAGAGCGTCTCCGCGTAGCCCTTCTCCGTGGCGTCGCTCACCAGCTTGTCCATGTACGCCTTCACGCCGGGGAACTGCGCGAAGTAGCTCTCGATGAGGGCTGCGGCCTCGCCGCGCGGGCAGTTGAGGCGCTGCGAGAGCCCGAACGCGGAGATGCCATAGATGATGCCGAAGTTCACGGTCTTGGCGGCGCGGCGCATGTCGGACGTCACGTCCGCGTGGTCGATTCCGTAGATGCGCGCGGCGGTCTCCGCATGGATGTCTCGCCCGCTCTGGAAGGCGGCCACCATGGCGGGGTCGGCGGAGAGGGCGGCCATGAGGCGCAGCTCCACCTGCGAGTAGTCTGCGGAGAGGATGGCGTGGTGCCCGTCGCGCGCCACGAAGGCGCGGCGGATGAGCTTTCCGGCGTCCGACCGCACGGGTATGTTTTGCAGGTTGGGGTTCTGGGAGGCCAGGCGCCCGGTGGCGGTGACCATCTGCAGCAGGGTGGAGTGGATGCGCCCGTCCTTGGGCGAGATGTAGCGGGGCAGGGCGTCCAGGTACGTGCCCTTGAGCTTGGTGAGCTCGCGGTACTCCAGGATGTCGGTCACCAGCGGGGATTTGCCCTCCAGCTTGCGCAGCGTCTCCTCGTCCGTGACGTATTGCCCGGTGCGGGTCTTCTTGGGCTTTTCCAGCAGCTTCATCTTGCCGAACAGCAGCTCGCCGAGCTGGCGCGGGGAGTTGAGGTTGATGGGCTCGCCGACGATGGCGTCGATGCGTGCGCGGATTTCCTCAATCTTCTCCCCCAGCTCCGCGGATGCCTTCTCCAGCTGGGCGGGCTCCACGCGCATGCCCTCCTCCTCGATGGCGGCGAGCACGGGCGTGAGCGGGAACTCGATGTCGCGCATGAGCGCATCCTGCCCGGCCTCCTTGAGCTTGGGCGCGAGGGCGTTCGCCAGGCGCAGCGTCACGTCGGCGTCCTCCGCGGCGTAGTCGGCCATGGTTTCCACGGGCACGGCTGCGGTGTCCAGCTCCTTGCCGTTGGCGGGTGCGATGTCCGCCAGCTTGACGGTTCTGTACGCCAGCAGGGCCTCCGCCATGTCGTCCATGTTGTGGCGCAGCTCCGGGAAGAGGGCGGTGTGCGCCAGCATGGCGTCGAAGTACGGCCCGGCGGTTTCCAGCCCGGCGGTGTGCAGCACCTGCAAATCGAACTTGAGGTTGAGCCCCACCTTTTCCGCGCCGCCCGCAAAGGCCGCGCGGAACGGCTCCAGCGCCTCCGGCGCGTCCACGGGCACGTAGTACGCCTCATGCTCGTCCAGGCAGAACGACATGCCGAGGATGCGGTCCTGCAGCGGGTCCAGCCCGGTGGTTTCCGTGTCGAACGCCCAGCGCGTCGCTGCCTCCAGGCGTGCGGCCAGCTCGCGGCGAGCGGCGTCGTCCGCCACCAGGTGGTACGTGTGCGGGGTGTTGGAGATGTCGCTGAGCTGCGGGGCGGAGAAGAGGTCCATCTGCACGGGGCCGTCCGCCGCGGGGGATTCCTCCTTCTTGGGAGCGGCGGCGGCAAAGAGCTCGCCCATGTCGGCATCCGCCTGCTGCACCCCGCCGCAGAGTTTCTTGGCGAGCTCGCGGAACTCCAGCCTGGTGAGGATATCTTTCAACGCTGCGGTGTCGAACTCCCGGCGCTTGCAGTCGTCGAGCTTGACGGTGAGCGGCACGTCTCGGCGGATGGTGGCCAGCTCGTAGGAAAGGCGGGCGCTTTCCGCGTTCTCCTCGATTTTCTGACGCAGCTTGCCCTTGATGTCTGCGGTGTGGGCCAGCATGTTCTCGATGCTGCCGAACTGGGCGATGAGCTTCTTGGCGGTCACCTCTCCCACGCCGGGCACGCCGGGGATGTTGTCGGAGGCGTCGCCCATGAGCGCCAGGATGTCGATGATCTGCTTCGGCTCGCCGATGCCCCATTCCTCCAGGAAGGCGTCCATGGTCACCGTCTCGAAATCGCTCCCCTTCTTGCCGGGGCGCCGGAACGTGCACGTGGGGGAGAGCAGCTGCCCCAGGTCCTTGTCCTTGGACACCATGTAGCTCTCCATGCCGCCGTCTTCGTCCGCCATCCGCGTGAGTGTGCCGATGAGGTCGTCCGCCTCGAACCCCGGCTGCCGCAGCGTGGTGATGCGCATGGCGGCCAGGATTTCCGCAATCCAGGGGATGGAGTCGCGCAGCTCCTGCGGCATGGCCTGGCGGTTGGCCTTGTACTCCGGGAAGCGCTCGTGGCGGAACGTGGGGCCGCTCGGGTCCAGGCACGCCACGATGTGCGTGGGCTGCTCCCTCTCTATCAGGTGCACCACCGTGTTGACGAAACCGAACATGGCCGATGTGTTCAGGCCCTTCGAGTTTCGCATCGGCGAGTTGATGAAGGCATAGAACGCGCGGTAGATGAGCGCCATGCCGTCCAGTATGCAGAACGTCCCCATGAG
>JAKSOT010000092.1 GCA_024405455.1 Akkermansia sp.
TTGTTGGGACAGAAGAACTGGTAGTACCCCACGAACGGGCGTTCCTTCTCCACGGCGCAGGACTTGCCGTCGCGGCTCACGGCGTAGCCTTCCGGGTGGGCCTTCAAGAAATCCTTGTCCTGCGGGCGGTTGACCGCCCACACCCAGGCGATGACGCGCAGTCCGGCCTTGCGGGCGCAGGGCGTGAGGGCCTGCACCTGCTCCACGGTGTCGCCGATGATGACGGTGTCCACGCCCGCCGCGGCGTAGTCCGCGAACCGCTTGTTCCAGAACGCGGCATCGTGCGTGCGGTTGCCGCCGTGCACCCAGAGGTAGATTTCCGGCTGCGGCTGCGCCACTTGCTGCGCGGTGAACGCGCCGTTGGAATCAAGGCGCAGCTCGCGCCCCGTGCGCGCGCAGATGGTGGACACCGAGAAGAAGCGGGCGTCCGCCAACACGCGCATGCCGTGCGGCGGGATGAGCGCGGTGTCGTACGCGCCGTGTTGGCGGCGGTGTTCCTCCTGCCGCTCCGCGTAGGCGTAGAGGGCCAGGCGGGCGTCGTCCTCGGGGTTGGGTTCCGCGGATTCCCACACGCCCGCGGGCTGTGCGGAGAAGACCACGCGGCCCCAGTGCTCCGGCTGGTGGATGTTCACCACGCCCGTGGGCGCCCACACGTGGTTGCTCTCCGGCAGCGCGTTGCCCTGCGCATCCCTGCACTTGGCGTATCCGGTGGGGGAGGCGGCGTCCTTCTGCACCTGCCAGTTCACGCGGGAGAAGTTGAAGCGCATGGCGGTGCCGGGCTGCGGCGGCTCGTCCGCGCGCGGCAGGGCGCCGTGCGAGGTGATGCTGCGCCACGGGATGGCCATCTCCACGCTCCACCCGCTGTCGGTGTCGCTTGCGTTGTTGAGCGTGCCGCGCAGGTGTACGGCGTGCTTCAGGCCGGGCATGTCCCAGTCGTGCAGGATGACGGGGTTGGCATGGCGGTAGGTGCGCGCGACGAGCAGCTCCCACACGGTGTTGAGCTGGTTGGTTTCCAGCTCGATGTAGTGGTTGCCCTCGCAGAGCGGGTCGATGAACACCTCGAAGTCGGGGTCGTGGAAGATGATGCTGTCGTGCTCCCTCTGCGTGGCCCAGAGGTTCTCCTCCGGCATGTCCGCCAGGATGTACAGGTAGCGGTCGTCCCAGAGCATGCGGATGGAGGTGCCGTCCTGCACGGCGGGGCCTTCTATATCCCGCAGGGGCGAGAGCGGGCGCGCGTGCTGCCACGCGGGCTCGTCTCCCTTGCCGTCGATGGTGATTTCCTGCGCGGCGCGCTGACACACGTAGGGAGGCGGCATCAGCTCGTCCGCGGCGGCAAGCCCGCAGAGCGGCAGGAGCAGCGTTGTCAAAAGGGTGGTATGTGACATGGTGAAAGGTTGGTTAGTCTCGGTGGTACGGGCTGCCCGCCAGCAGGGTGTGGATGCGGTACACCTGCTCCAGCAGCACCACCAGCGCAAGCTCGTGCTGCATGGTGTGGCGGCCAAGGGACAGCACATGGTCGCAGGCGTCGCGCAGGGCCTGGGTGTGGCCGTCCGCCGCGCCGATGAGGAAGGCCACGTGCTTGACGGCGTGCAGCTGCCATCCGCGCACGCGCTGCTCGAATTCGCGCGTGGTCCAGTTCTCGCCGCGCTCGTCCATGGCGATGCGCAGGCAGCCCTGCGAGGCCTCCAACAGACGCGCGGAGACATCCTCCGCCGTGCCGTCCTTCACATAGCGCAGCTCCACCTTGCCGAGCGGCCGCAGGCGCTCCTCGAAGAAGCGCACGCCATCGCGCGTGTACGGGATGCTCGGCTTGGCGGCGGCTATGATGCGGAAGTCCACAGGTCGATTTGCAATCTACAACCGTTACTGTACCACAGCAGTCCCCGGATGCAAGGAAAGAAATCAGGTGTCAATTGTAAAGCCCGTTGACATACATCCGCCTTGAACCCGCCGCACCCTCCCTGTATCATCCCCGCATGAAGGCAACCGCCGAGCAGTTGGAACAAGTGCGCGCCTGGGCCGCGCAGGGTATCGATTTGAACGGCATCCAGAAGCGCCTGGCTTCCGAATGCGGCGTCCATCTCACCTACATGGATGTGCGGTTCCTGCTGCTCGACAACGGTATTGAGATTGCCGCCGCGCCGGAGCCGGAGAAGAAGCCGGAACCCGCCGCGCAGCCCCTGCCGCAGGAGGAGACCCCAACCGGTGCCCCTGCGCCTGCCGACGGCAAGCCCGTGGTCACGCTGGACGAGCTCCAGATACCCGGCGCCCTCCTTTCCGGCAAGGTGGCGTTCCCCGGCGGCGCCAAGGGTGCCTGGCTCATCGACAACGCGGGGCGTTTCGGCTGGAGCGAGCTGTCTGGCAATCCCTCCCCGGAGGAGTTGCAGGCCTTCCAGTTCGAGCTTGCCCAAATCCTCCGCCGCGCTTGATTGGAATTCTCAAATAGTACCTAGTACACAATAAATCTTTTTGCGCTTTGCGCAAAAAAACCGGCACCGCAGTTGCCCGCGGTGCCGGAAAATCATGAAAAACAAATAAACAACCAGAAAAAGGGGATTAGTCGCGCTGGCTGCGGGAGTAGTCGTACTTGCTCTGGAAGCCAAGCTCCTCCGGGAACTCGGAGAAACCGGACCAGGAGTTGTACTCCTTGAGGCCGCTGCGGCCGCAGCTGCCCTGATAGGGCGGGCGGTAGGTGCACTTGTAGGTGGGGGCCCAGAAGGTCACCAGCTCATAGAAGCCGTAGCCGATGCGGGTGAAGGTGCGGGTGAAGCCCTCCACGATGCCGACGGAGAAGCCGGCGTAGTCACCCTCGTCGCTGTTCCAGCGGATGATGGTGGTGGGAAGTTCCTCGATGGCGTAGATGATGTTGCCGATGGCGCGACCCAGCTTGCGCGTGGAGGTGTACTCGGAGGCCGGCGGGGCCTGGATGTCCGCGTACACGGTGCCCGCAAGGGCCGTCAGCAGGAGAGTGGGAAGAAGTAAGCGCTTCATAACGTCATCATATATACCACCCCTCCACTCCCTTTGCAAGCAGAAAAGTCATCTTTTTTCAAAAATTCTTTTTCCCGCCTCAAAAACCGCATGGGGGGCAATGCGTTGGCGTGTATCCACCCCGCGCGGAGGCGGGGTTGCGTTAGTTGTAAGTGCGAAGGGGGACACCCCCCGGGCGTAAGCCGTGGGGATAACCACGCCCGATACGTCTCGGCACGGAACCCCGCCCTGCGCGGGGTGGATACACGCCAAGGGTGGCACCTCTCCGAGCGTTTTCCGTTCACCCATATAATTTGGCGGAGCGCCGATTTTTATGGGGTGGCAATGATTGTCAAATGTAAATTTCCCTCATCCTTTCTTCCTCGGTCAGGTAGCAGCCGGGGTCGGAGCCGTACCAGTTGCCGTTGGCGAAGGCGGCGCGGGTGCGGAATCCGCCGCCGCAGATGCGGAAGTGCCTGCAGGTGGCGCAGGGGCCGGTGAGGCGTTTCTGGCGCTCCAGCGGGTCGTCGCTGCCGCGGAGCTCGCGCAGCTGTGCGGCGGAGGGCTCGCTTGTGGCCTCCCACACCTCGGAGAATTTCTGTTGCTTGACGTTGCCGAGGGTGACGCCCTGCCAGAACTGGTCCGGGTGGATGTTGCCCTGGGTGTCGATGTTGGCGATGCCGCGGCCGGAGGAGTTGGCGCCGCCGCCGTTCCAGGTGAGCAGGCGCAGCGTCTCCTGCGCCAGCGGGTGGCCCTCCCGCAGCTGGCGCAGCAGCAGGTACACGCCGTCCGCCGGTTGGGTGACGGTCAGCAGCTCGCGCGGGCGGCCCTCGTCGTACCATTTTTGTGCGCGTGCGATGAGCATGTCGATGGCGCCGCGGGCCTCCTGCGGCTTGAGGCTGGCCACGTCCACGCCGCGTCCGGTGGGCACCAGGTGGTAGAAGCAGACGCGGCGGATGTCCTCTCGCTCAATGAAGTCGAGGATCTGCTCCATGCACTGCACGTTGTTGCGGGTGAGGGTGAGGCGCAGGCCGGTTTTCTGACCCACTTCCTCGCAGAGCTTGAAGCCGCGGATGGCGCCGTCGAACGCGCCGGGAACGCCGCGGAACTGGTCGTGCACGGCGCCGATGCCGTCCAGCGAGATGCCGACGTACGCCACGCCGAGCTTCTTGAAGAGGGCGGCAAGCTGCGGTGTGATGCGGGTTCCGTTGGTGGAGATGGTGACCTTGAGGCCGCGCTCCGTGGCGCGCTCCAGGAGTTGCGGCAGCTGCGGGTGCAGCGTGGGCTCCCCGCCGGAGAGCAGCAGCGCGTTCACCTGGTATTCCGCCAGGTCGTCAATCACCGCGCAGCATTGCTCCCAGGAAAGCTCGCCGGGGTAGCGCTCCGCGTGGGAATCCGCGTAGCAGTGGACGCAGCGCAGGTTGCAGGTGCGCGTGATGTTCCACACCACAATGGGCTTGCGGGTGCGCGCGGAGCCGGGCATGCAGGCGGCTGTGCTGGCGTGCGGGTTGGCGTCCCCGCCGCCCTGGCCGTAGCGGATGTGGTCGGCGGGCTGTGAGATTCCGGTCCAGAGCTTGGTGATGTTGGTCATGAAAGGTTGTGGTTGGCGGGGATGTACGGGCAGAGGGGCTCCGCGGCCATCATGTCGCCCGTGGCGCCGTACGCTCGGGAACGCGACCCGCCGCCGAGGCGGCGGTACTCGCAGCGGCCGCATTTGCCGCCCAGCGCGTCGTCGTTGCGCAGCTGCACGAACAGCGGGTGCGTCCGGTATACCGCCGCCAGGTCGTCCGTGCGCACGTTGCCGGCGGTGAGCGGCAGGAATCCGCTGGGCTGGATATCGCCCGTGTGGGAGATGAAGAGCACGCCCTTGCCGTCGCGCGTGGGGATGAGGTGGCGCGGCGGCTCCGCGCCGGCTGCGCGCGCGGCCTGCATGAGCACACGGCGGTACTGGTGTCCCTCCGTGGTTTTCACGGCGAAGGGCAGGGTGCAGCGCAGGGAAACCAGGCGCTGCCACACGGCCTCCAGCTCCTGCGCGCTTGGCAGTTCGTCCAGCGTGGCGCGGCCGGTGGGCACCAGTACGAACACGCTCCACACGTCCGGCTGCACTTCCTTCATCAGCTCGATGAACCCGTCCAGCTCCGGCAGGGTGGTGCGGGAGAGCGTGGTGTTCACCTGCAGCATGATGCCCGCCTCCATGGCTCGGCGTGCGGCATCCAGTGTGCGCTCGAAGGTGTGCGGCACCCCGCGGAAGGCATCGTGCGTGGCCTGCGTGGCGCCGTCCAGGCTCAGGCTCAGGCTCACCACGCCCGCCGCCTTCAATTCGGCAAAGTCCGTGTGCAGCAGGCGCGCCGTGGCCGCCGGGCTCAGCGATACCCGCAGGCCCTTTGCCGTGGCGTGGCGTATCAGGTCGAAGATGTCGCGCCGCATCATCGGGTCGCCGCCCGTCAGCACCAGCATCGGCGGGTTCAGCGCCGCGATGGCGTCCAGCAGCGCCAGCGCCTCGTCGTGCGCGAGCTCCTGCGGGTGGGCCTGCGGCTGCGCCACCGCCCTGCAATGCCGGCATGCCAGCGCGCACGCCCGCGTCACCTCCCAAAAGACGATGAACGGGCGCTCTGCAAAATCGAGCGCGCCTGTGTGCGGATGCCCCGGCATGGCGCGTATTCTACCCCAGCCGCGCTTTTTTTTCAAATCTTTTTCATTTTCTCTCGGAAAAATGCTTGACACTTCCGCCTGTTTGCGGTATTGTCCGCCCCCGTTCCTGAACATTAATAACCACAAACCTCTAACTATGCGTTCCATCACTGTTCGTAAGGGAGAACCCATCGACCGCGCGCTCAAGCGCCTCAAGACCAAGCTCGACACCGAGGGCATCTTGGAAGAGATGCGCCGCCGCCGCGCCTTTGAAAGCCCCATGGACGAGAAGCGCCGCAAGGCTCGCTCCGCTTCCAAGCGCAACAAGGTCCGCTGGCACTACACCAGCAAGGAGGAAATCTCCGCCGCCGCCGTCACCCCGGCTCCGGCCGAGGCCTAAATCCCCCGTTCAGGAACCAATCCCCTTCAAGCAGGGCAGTCTCCCGCCATGGGAGGCTGCCCTGTGTGTTTGTACGCCATTCGTAAACCCCGAATGGGGGCAGCCCGCGCCAATCATTCATCCGCCGCGGGAGGCGGCGCGCCGTCTGCGGGCGGTTCCGGCTTGGGCTTCTTCTCTTTTTTCACGTTGAAGCGGTTGGCGGCGGCCTGGAAGCCCTCTTTCAGGGTGACGAATGCGGCTTCCTCCGCCTTGGCGAGCGTTTCCTCCAGCAGGGGGCGCTCCTCCGGCGTGAACTTGCCCAGCACGTGGCCGATCATGTTTTTCTGCCCCGGCACGCCGATGCCGACGCGGAGGCGCGGGAACTTCTCCGTGCCCAGGTGGGCGATGAGGGACTTCATGCCGTTGTGGCCGCCCGCGGAGCCGCCCGCGCGCAGCCGCATGGCACCCACGGGGAACGAGATGTCGTCGTACACCACGAACACCTGCCCCGGCGTGAACTTGAAGTAGCGCATGAGCGGCCCCACGCTCTCGCCGGATGCGTTCATGTACGTCTGCGGCTTCACCAGCAGCACGCCCGGCCCGGCGGCAAGCTCCGCCTTGCGCGCCTTGTCCGCCTTCCACACCGCGCCGAACCGCGCGGCCAGGCGGTCCACCACCATGAAGCCCACGTTGTGGCGGGTTTCCGCATACTCGCGGCCGGGGTTGCCCAGCCCCACGATGATCTTGATGGTTTCGTCCATGCCCTATGCCTGCGCCTTGGAGAGCGCGAGGTGGCGGTTGAGTGCGTTGAGGTAGGCGCGGGAGGCGGCCTCGATGATGTCCGTGGCGGCGCCCTTGCCGGAGATGGGGCGCTGGTCCGCCTTGCCCGTGAATTTCACCTTGACGGTCACCTCGCCCAGGGCGTCCTGGCCGCAGGAGGTGGCGTGCACGTTGAACTCCACCAGGTCGCCCTTGCTGCGCGTGATGCGGTCGATGGCCTTGAAGCATGCGTTGACGGGGCCGTTGCCGATGGCGCTGTCGGTGAATTTCTTGCCGTCCTTCTCCAAGGTGACGGTGGCGGTGGGGCACGTGGCGCTGCCTGCCAGGAACTGGATCTGGCACATCTTCCACACGCTGTTGTGGGTGTCCAGCGAGTCGTTCACCAGCGAGGCCAGGTCGTCGTCGTACACGAATTTCTTGCTGTCGCCCACCTTCTTGAAGCGCTCGAAGAGGTGGGTGAGCTCCTCCTCGGAGAGCGTGTGGCCCAGGCGCTCCAAGCGGGCTTTCACCGCCGCGCGGCCGGAGTGCTTGGTGAGCGGCAGCTCCGTGACGCCCCAGCCCACCTCCGCGGGGTCGATGACCTCGTAGGTTTCACGCTTGGCGAGGATGCCGTGCTGGTGGATGCCGGAGCTGTGGGCGAAGGCGTTCTCGCCGACGATGGCCTTGGAACGCTGCACCACCATGCCGCTCATGCGGGAGACCACGCGGCTGGTGCGCACAATCTCGCGGGTGTTCAGGTTGTGGGGCTTGTCGCCTTTCTTGAAGCCGAGGGCCTCCGGGCGTGTGGTGAGGGCCATGGCCACCTCCTCCAGGGCCACGTTGCCGGCGCGCTCGCCGATGCCGTTGATGGTTCCCTCCACCTGGCGAGCTCCGGCCTGCACGGCGGCCAGGGTGTTGGCCACGGCCAGGCCGATGTCGTTGTGGCAGTGGACGGAAAGGATGCACTTGCCGATGTTGCGCACATGCTTCTTCATATAGGCGATCATGGCGGCGTACTCGCCGGGGGTGGTGAAGCCCACGGTGTCCGGCAGGTTCACCGTGGTGGCGCCCGCGTCAATCACGGCCTCCACCACCTGCGCCAGGAAATCCAGCTCCGTGCGGCTCGCGTCCTCCGCGGAGAATTCCACGTCGTCCACCAGGCTCTTGGCCAGCTTCACGCCCGCCACGGCTGCGGCCACCACCTCCTTCTTGCTCATCTTGAGCTTGAACTCGCGGTGCAGCGGGCTGGTGGCCAGGAAGACGTGGATGCGGGCGCGGTCGCCCGCGGGGGCCACGGCGGCTGCGGCCTTGCGGATATCCTTCTCGGTGCAGCGGGCGAGCCCCGCCACGCGGCACTTCTTCACCGTGCGGGCAATGGTGGAGACCGACTCGAAGTCGCCCTCGGAGGCGACGGGGAAGCCGGCCTCGATGACATCCACCCCCAGCTTCTCCAGCTGGCGCGCCACCTCGAGCTTCTGGCGCAGGTTCATGGAGGCGCCGGGGCACTGCTCGCCGTCCCGCAGCGTGGTGTCGAAGAAAATGACCTTGTCCTGTTTCATAAGAGTTTTCCTTTGGGATATGCCACAAGCATACTCCACCCCCGCCGCAACGCAAGGAAAAAATCACGTTTTGTCATACCCGGTTCGCGCGAGCGCGTTTGCGCCCGCTCATTTGCGCGCGCGCGATAGCCCCCCACCGTTACACCCTGGACGACGCGCGAATTTTCCAATCGCAAATCCCCGCTTCCCCGCCTTTCTCAATTTCATTGACTTGTCCGCGCGCGGGGAGTATAGTGTCACCAATCAAGAAACGGCATCATGGCATACCAGATACAGAACGTGGAAATCGGCGGGGAGAAGCCCTTTTTTATCTTGGGCCCGTGCTCCCTGGAGTGTGAAGACTTTGCATGGGAGATGGCGCGCGGCATCAAGGACATCTGCGGCCGCCTCAACCTCCCCTTCA
>JAKSOT010000093.1 GCA_024405455.1 Akkermansia sp.
CGGCGGTGTCAAGCCAATTTTCCGCCCAATGTGGAATTTTCCGCAAAAAATCACTCCCGCGGCGGGTTCATGCCGCCGTCCAGCAGGGCGAACATGTCCATCTGTCCCTCGCACGCCTCCGGTGCGGGCATGCCGGTTTCCGCGGCCTTCTTGCGGCGTGCGGTCTTGGGCTCGCGCGTGGCGGCGTGCATCTCCAGGTGGGTGAGGATCTGCTTGGCGCGCTCGATGATGGGCTTGGGCAGCCCCGCCAGCCGCGCCACCTGGATGCCGTACGATTTGTCCGCCGGGCCGGGCAGCACCTTGCGCAGGAACACGATTTCGTCTTTCCACTCGCGCACCTCCACGTGGCGGTTGCTCACGGCGGGGTGGGTCTGCTCCAGGTCGGTCATCTCGTGGTAGTGCGTGGCGAAGAGGGTGCGCGCGCCGATGACGTCGTGCAGGTGCTCCGCCACGGCCCAGGCGATGGAGAGGCCGTCGAAGGTGGCGGTGCCGCGCCCGATTTCATCCAGGATGACGAGGGAGCGGTTTCCGGCGTTGTTGAGGATGAGGGCGGTCTCGCTCATCTCCACCATGAAGGTGGACTGGCCCTGGGCGATGTCGTCGCTGGCGCCCACGCGGCAGAAGATGCGGTCCACCAGGCCGATGCGGGCGGAATCCGCGGGCACGTAGGAGCCGATTTGCGCCATGAGGGTGATGAGGGCCACCTGGCGGATGTAGGTGCTCTTGCCGGCCATGTTCGGCCCGGTGAGGATGAGCACGCGGTTGGCCTCCGCGTCCATGTCGGTGTCGTTCGGCACGAACGAGGTGTCGGTGAGCACCTGCTCGATGACGGGATGGCGACCGTTGAGGATTTGGAGGTCGCGGCTGGTGTCCAGCTGCGGGCGGCAGTAGCGGTGCAGCTGCGCCTTTTCCGCCAGGGAGAGCAGCACGTCCACCTCCGCCAGGGTTTCGCTGGTGGACTGGATGCGGTCGATGTATTCGCCCACCTTGGCGCGCAGGTCGCAGAAGAGCTCGTACTCCAGCTGACGCGCGCGCTCGTCCGCGCCCAGGATGGTGCCCTCCATCTTCTTGAGCTCGTCGGTCACGAACCTTTCCGCGTTGGCGAGGGTCTGCTTGCGCACGTAGCGCCCCTCCGGCACCTTGGAGTAGTTGGCCTTGGTGACCTCGATGTAGTACCCGAAGACGTTGTTGAAGCGGATTTTCAGGGAGTCGATTCCCGTGGCCTGGCGCTCGCGGGCTTCCAGCTCGGCGAGCCAGTTCTTGCCGTCGCGCGAGGCAGCGCGCAGCTCGTCCAGCCGGGCGTCGTAGCCATCGCGTATCATGCCGCCCTCCTTGATGGTGACGGGCGGCTCGTCCACCATGGCGTGCAGCAGCAGTTCCGTGAGCTCCGCGAAGTCGCCCACCCGGTCCGGCAGCGGCGCAAAGACGGGCACCTTGTCGGCCAGGGCTGCCAAGTCGGACGCGATGTCCGGCAGCTGCTGCAGGGATGCGCCCAGCGCCAGCAAATCCCGCCCGTTACCAGCTCCCTGGGAGAGGCGGGAGACCAGGCGCTCGGTGTCGCGCACGCCTTTCAGGGAGGCGCGCAGCTTGGTCATGAGGAAGGGCTCCTGCAGGAAGCCGCCGATGATTTCCTGGCGGCGCAGCAGCTCGTCCATGTCGCAGATGGGATGTAAAATCCAGTCGCGCAGCTTGCGTGCGCCCATGGGGGTGGAGGTGTTGTCCAGCGCGCCGAGGAGGGTGTTCTTCACGCCGCCGCGGGCCTCCACCAAATCGAGGTTGCGGCGGCTGGCGGTGTCGATGAGCACGGCGTTGTCGGTGGCGCGCAGGGAGAGCTTTCTAAGGTGGTCGGTGGTGCGGCGCAGCTGGTGTTTCAGGTAGTGCAGGATGGCCGCGGCGGCGCCGAGGGCGGCGCTCAGGTGCGCGCAGCCGAAGCCCTGCAGCGAGTGCACGCGGAAGTGGCTTTCCAGGAACGGAACCGCCACGCCGGGCAGGAAGGTGTAGCCGTCGTAGTACTGCGTCACCGGCACGCCGGGGAAGTCGTCGCGCTGCTCGTCGCTCAGCAGCAGCTCGCTGGGGCGGATGCGCTCCAGCTCCTCCGCCAGGGACTCCAGGCTGGGGTAGTCCGCCACGGTGAACTCGCCCGTGGTGTGGTCGGCGCAGGCCAGCCCCCAGGCGTTCTTCTCATGGTAGCAGGCGGCAATGTAGTTGTGCTCCCCGCTCTCCAGAAGCGACAGGTCCGCCAGCGTGCCAGCGGAGACGATGCGCGTGATCTCGCGCTCCACCAGCTTGCCCGGAACGGGGTCGGTCATCTGGTCCGCAATCGCCACGCGCTTGCCCAGTTTCACAATCTGGCCGATGTAGCCCTCCGCCGCGTGGAACGGCACCCCGCACATCGGGATGGTCTGACGCTTAGTGAGCGTGAGCCCCAGCGCCGCGGAGCACTCCTGCGCGTCCTCGAAGAACATCTCATAAAAGTCCCCCACGCGGAAGAACAGCCACACGTCCTCCGGCAGCGCCTGCTTCATCCGCAGGTACTGGTCCATCATCGGGCTGAGCGTGTTTTCCGCCATACGCAGTACTCCCCGAGTCTAGCGGCTCTGCCCGCGTTTTTCAAGCATTTTCAGGCGGAGTGTCATCCATGGTCACCTTCAATACAATCGGCGCTTCCTCCGGGTCCAGGAGTTCGGCAAGCGGCTCGCCTTCCGCCAGCTTCCGCATCTTGTCCCGCATGCGGATGCTCCACAGCATATCCGGCGGAGTCTTGCCCCCGTTGTCCCGCGCCGCCATGTCCGCCCCGTGCTTCAGCAGCAGGTCCGCCATGGTGAGGATTCTGGAATCCTCTTGGCTTGCGGCGGCAATCTCATGCAGCAGCGTGCGGCCGTTGGACAGGCGCGCATGGACATCCGCCCCGTACTCCAGCAGGATGGAAACCGTTTCAAGGTCGCAGCGCCAGGGTTCCATGAGCAGGGGGGGGCGGCCCTCGTTGTTGCGGGCGTTCACATCCGCCCCGTGCTCCAGCAACATGCGTATGACCTCCGCATTGCAGGATGCCGCCGCGGAATGCAGCGGCGTGTTGCCGTCCCCATCGCGGGCATTAACATCCGCTCCGTATTCCAGCAGCACCCCGGCATTTTCCACAGACCCCGCCATGGCGGCAAGGTGCAGGGGGGAGCACGTACACCATTTCCCCTTGGCCGATGTGGATTCCCCCATTTCCAGCAGCATGCGGACCGCCTCCGGGCCGCCATTTCCCGCCACCTGCTGCAGGCAAGTCTCGCTGTATTCGCAGTCGCGCAGGCCGGCGCCATGCTCCATGAGCAGTTTGGCGATATCCAGATGGTTGTGCATCAGGGCCTCTTCCAGCGCGGTGTGCTCGCTGAATTCCGCACGGGCGGAAGCCCCGTGCTTCAACAAGAGTTGCACAATCTCCATGTGGCCGTGCCAGGCGGCCTCGAATATCGGAGGAAAGGCATC
This sequence comes from Akkermansia sp., assembly GCA_024405455.1. Classification (GTDB taxonomy): domain Bacteria; phylum Verrucomicrobiota; class Verrucomicrobiia; order Verrucomicrobiales; family Akkermansiaceae; genus Akkermansia. Next base: position 3,475 of record JAKSOT010000093.1, read on the forward strand.
CGCGCCATCGGGATTCGCGCCATGCTCCAACAGCAGCTTCACCACAGCCGTGTGCCCTTCTTCCGCCGCTATGGACAGCGCCGTGCGGTGCCATTTGTCCATGCAATCCACCTCTGCGCCATGCTCCAGCAGGTTGCGCACGCGGGCGACATCCCCGGCGGCGGCGGCTTTAAGCAATGTGGCGGGTTTTGTATCGTTCATGGTTCATTGGGTAGGAAGGGCGGGAGGGGCGCTACCGTATGATTTCGGTGAGGAGGGGGATGGTGCCGACGGTGAGGACATCGCCGTGGCGGAGGGGCACGCGGTAGTCGGAGGGACCGAACTCGCGCTCGTTGATGGCGATGCCGTTGAGCGAGCCGAGGTCCGTAATGACCAGGCCGTCGTCCGTGAGCTCCAGGCGCGCGTGCTCGCGGGAGACGCAGGCGTGGTTGAGCACCACTTGGGCGCAGCGGGGCTCCCGGCCGATGACGATGCCGTCCTCGCGCGCCATCTCGGAGAACGGGATGTGGGTCTCCCAGGGCGTGCCGTCCGGCAGGCGGCCGGAGAGGTGGAGCACGGCGTTGGTGGGGGCGTCGCGGTGGCTCACGGCACGCGGGCGGCGTGCCTCCAGCCCGGAGCCGAGATCCCACTTGAGGCGCAGGGCATCGTACGGCGGCAGGGGCTGCAGGTAGGCGGCTGCGCGCACGGAGGGCGTCTCCCCCACCCCGCCGGGCAGCGGCGCGGCAATGGAGATGGGGTGGTCCCAGTCCGCCTCCTCCGCGGCGTTCACCTGCGCGGAGACATCACCGATGCTGGCGCGCACGGCGGCGAGCTCCATCTCCAGCACGCGGGCGCGCTCGCGCAGCTCTGCGAGCGCGGCCTTGTCGTCGTTCTGGGGTTCTTCCGGCATGGTGTGGCGGGTATGTGGTATCAGTGGCGCCTGGAGGCGCGGGAAAGGATGAGCCCGGCGTAGTACACCAGCTGGGCCAGGGATGACAGCGCGGCGGACACATAGGTCATGGCGGCCCACTTGAGCGCGGTCTGCGCGTGGTCGTGCATGGGGCCGTTGGCCAGCCCGCTGTCCTCCAGCCACTTGAGCGCGCGGCGGGAGGCATTGAGTTCCACCGGCAGCGTGACAAAGGCGAAGATGGAGGTGCAGGCGAAAAGCGCCAGCCCCACCCACGCCACGATGGTGTTGCCATTGGCGCCGACCATCGCCAGGCCCGCGATGAACACCACCTGGCCCAGGCGGGAGCCGATGTTGACCATGGGCACGATGGACGAGCGCAGGCGCAGCCACGGGTAGGATGTGGCGTGCTGCACGGCGTGCCCGCACTCGTGCGCGGCCACAGCCATGGCGGTGATGGTGTTGCACTTGTACACCACCTCGGAGAGGTTCACGGTTTTATCCGCGGGGTTGTAGTGGTCGGTGAGCTTGCCCTTGGTGCTGACCACGCGCACATCATGGATGCCGTTCTGCTCCAGCATGCGGCGGGCGGTCTCCGCGCCGCTGACGGGGGTTTCCACCTGGGAGTATTTGCTCATCACGGACATGAGCCGCTTCTGCACCACCGTGCCCAGAAGCCCCATCACCACCAGCAGGATGATGCCAATCATGGTGGTGGGATTCTCCATGGCCGTGGAGAAGCCGCGCATGGAAAGGTCGTTCACCTCGGACGCCTGCGCCAATACCTGTAGGAAAGCCGTCATACGTGCCTGTCAGCATACCAGCGCGCAGGCGCGTTTTCAAGTAAAAAGCACGGGGGGAGGGATTGGGAATTTAGCATTGAGAATTTTGAATTTAGAATTTGTTTGTCTGCGTGGCGGATGAGTACGCCCGCGGCGTGGTTGGTGTGCAATTGAATAAGCGCGGTGTGTAGACACACATGGCGTGCGTACACACAAATTCCAAATTCTAAATACTAAATTCAAAATTCTAAATTGCAGGACCGCCGCCGCGGGGGATGGGCAAGCCCTGCACGCCGGTCCGCAGGGCGGGAGCGGATATTTCCTCGAACGTGCCGTTGCCGGGGTTGCAGCGGAAGCAGCGCTCGGTCTCCGGGGCATTCCTTGCATCCGCCGCAGGCTGGAAGTACAGATACCACACCGCCCTGTCATTGTCCTCGACATGGAGCGCCGGGTAGTAGGCGTATTGCGGATTCCCCCAGATGGGGATGCCCAGCGATTCGCCCAGGCGACGGAACATTTCCTCGATTTCGCGCATGTATTGCGGCTCGACGGGTTCTATTCCCTCCTCCTCAAAGGAGGCGCGACCGATATACAACATGCCGCCCAAATCAAACGCGCCGATATGCCACGCCATCATGACGCCGCACTCGTCCACGCCCCACCGGGCGCACTGCCCACGCGTTGCCACCACCTCCACCACCTTGCGAACATTCCGCCCCTCGTCGGACCACACAATGTCCCCGACGCGCGCCTCCACCCCGTTGGGATAGCAAACCTTTTCCTCTCTCATGGCGTTTATTTAGCGCAAAGCAATGGCGCAGTCAATCCCATTTGTGAACCACCCCACAATCAATTACTTTGGGAGACGTGCCGGGGAGATTGGGAATTTAGCATTGAGAATTTTGAATTTAGAATTTGTTTGTCTGCATGGCGGATGGGTACGCCCACGGCGCGGTTGGTGTGCAATTGAATAAGCGCGGTGTGTAGACACACATGGCGTGCGAACACACAAATCCCAAATTCTAAATGCTAAATTCAAAATGCTAAATGGCACATCACCCGCGGAAGGTTTGGCCGTTGTCCGGTGCTGGGAAGCGGGCGGGGTCCACGTTGTGTGCGCGGAGTGCGGCGGCGAGGTCGTCGAGGGTTTCTTGATAGCCCTCGTTGGCGAGCTGCCAGGTGCCGAAATGGCAGGCGATGCCCATGCGGGCGTGGAGGGTGAGGAAGGCCTCCACGGCATCCACGGGGCTGGTGTGGTTCTGGCGTATCCACTCCGGGCGGTACTGGCCGATGGGCAGGATGGCCACGTCCGGCGCGCCCAGGTGCCCATAGATGTCCGCGAAGCAGGCGCTGCGCGCGCTGTCGCCCGCGAAGTACACCTTGGGACCGCCGTGGGATTCCAGCCAGAATCCGCACCAGAGCGAGCGGTTGCGGGTGTCCTGCGTGCGGTAGCGGCTGCTCCAGTGGCGCGCGGGGGTGAGGGTGACGCGCAGCTTTCCCACGTCCACGGTTTCCCACCAGTCGCGCTCCTCCACGCGGCACTCTCCGCAATGGTGCTCCAGCAGGCTCTTCAATCCCAGCGGCACGATGAATTGCGGGTTGTCCCGCTCCCGCAAGCGCTGCAGCGTGGGCACGTCGAAATGGTCGTAGTGGTCGTGCGTGAGCAGGCAGACGTCGATGCTCGGCAACTCATCCCACGCGATGCCCGCGGGTCGGTGGCGCTTGGGGCCGAATCCCTGCACGGGGCTGGTGTAGTCGCTCCACACGGGGTCGGTGAGGATGTTCACGCCGGCCATGCGCAGCAGGAAGGTGGAGTGGTTGACCAGCGTGGCCTCCCAGGCCGTGCCATCCACCGCGGGCGCGAGCTGCGGCGTGCAGCGGAGCTCCGCCGCATCGGGGTACTCGCCCTTGGAGAAGCGGTCGCGGCACCAGCCGAGCAAATCGCCCGTGGAGTAGGGCTCGTACGGCTCCGGGTTGAAGAAGCGCGTGCCGTCGAAATGGTCGCTCACGGAACCGTGCCACTCGCCGGGGCGGCAGAGCGTGCGCGGCAGCAGCCAATCCACACCCGCGCCCGCGGCGGTGAGCGCGCCCGCGCCCGCCAGCCCCTTCAGGAACCAGCGGCGGCTGCGTTTCCGCGCCCCCTGCGGCACATCCTCCATGCCGCCAGTCTACGCACCCCCAACCGCAAAATCAAGGAAATTTCAAAGGCCCGTCCGGCATGCAACCGAACGGGCCTTGGTGCTAACTTACAAATCGTAAATTGTAAATCGTCAATCGTAAATTAGAAGTTGTATCTATACCCAACCGTGGTGTTGATGTTCATGTCCTTGGTGCGGAGCTCCAGGGAGGCATCCCAGAAGATGGAGCCGGCATTGAGGCTGACGGGGATGTAGATACCTGCGCCGAGCTCCAGGCCGAGCGGGCCGCGCTCTGCGGAGCGCACCTCCGCGTTGCTCAGCGCGCCGAGCTGTGCGAACTGCACCTTGCCGCGGCTGTCGCGGTCGGCGAGGTAGCCCTTGACGAGCGCGCGGCCCTCAAAGACGGAGGAGCGGTTGTACACATCCGCGCCGAAGGCGGTCTGCACGCGCGCGCCGACGGCGATGTTCACGGCGTTGGAGTCGATGTCCTCCACCTTGAGCGCGGCATCGGAGCCGCCCTCGGTGAAGCCGTCCATGGAGGTGTGGATGTAGGTCACGTTGAACACGGGCTGGATGCACGCGCTGGAGTCCTCCGTGAGCGCGTAGGTGCGCGCGACCTCGTACATGAGGCCGAAGGAGGAGCCGGTGGTGCTGCCGGTGGCGGCGTAGGCCCCGTACGGTGTGCTCACGGTGCGGTCCACATCGGCATCCGCGCGGCCCAGGGTGGCAATGAAGGTGTGCACCCAGGAGCGGTTGGAGTGGCGGACAAACGCGGTCAGGTAGTAGTTGTCCAGGTCGCCGTCCAGGTGGTCGGCGGCATCGGACTTGAAGTCGCCGAACATGGCGGTGACAGCCAGGCCCGCGGTGGTGTTGCTGGTGACATCCAGGTCCACGCCGACAGTGCCGCCCCAGGTGTTGTACTTGTAGCCGGAGAGGGTCTTGTCGTGCTCCATGCGGCGGTAGTCGCCCTCGGCGTTGATCCAGGCGTTGACGTAGGGGAGGTCCTTGGGCGTGGCGCAGCAGCTGTTGATGCCCATGGTGGTGGTGCGGTTGCGGATGGCGCGCAGCTGGCGGTCCACATCACTGCGGATAGCCTCATGCAGGGCGGGGATGGAAGCGCCCGCAACGGCGGAGGCCAGCTTGTCTGCATCCGCACGGCGGCCATGCGCCAGGTGGTTGTCCAAGCCGTCCAGAGCCTTGGCCAAATCCGGGTAGCGGTCGCGGTTGAGCTGGGGAGAGAGCTCGAAGTAGGCCTCGCTGGCCAGCCTGGCGCCCTGCCCTGCGTTGCCGTCGGAGATTTCCGGATAGTGGTTGTCACCCATGTAGTCGACGTCGATCCAGAGGTT
>JAKSOT010000094.1 GCA_024405455.1 Akkermansia sp.
CCCCCCGCCCGGGGACAGCGGCGCCACGCTGGCCCCGCCGACCGCCGACCGCCTGTTCTGGATTCAGACCGCCTTCACCCACGGCTTCTCGCTGGACGAGGTGCACGACCTGACGCAAATCGACCCGTGGTTCCTGGACCAGCTGCTGCAGCTGGCGGAGGCCGGCATGAAGCTCAAGGACCTGGACCTCAAGGAGGCCAAGGAGATGGGATTCTCCGACCGCCAAATCGCCCGCGCCCGCGGATGCTCGGAGGACGAGGTGCGCGCCGAGCGCAAGCAGAAGGGCATCATCCCCACCTACCGCCTGGTGGACACCTGCGCCGGCGCCTACAAGGCTGTCACACCGTACTACTACTCATCCTACGGCGAGGAGGACGAGGCCAAACCCACCGACCGCAAGAAGATTATGATCCTGGGCGGCGGGCCGAACCGCATCGGCCAGGGCATCGAGTTCGACTACTGCTGCGTGCACGCGTCCTTCGCCCTCAAGGAGCTGGGGTACGAGACCATCCTGGTGAACTCCAACCCGGAGACCGTGTCCACGGACTTCGACACGTCCGACAAGCTGTACTTCGAGCCGCTGACGCTGGAGGACGTGCTCAACATCTGCGACGAGGAGAAACCCTGCGGCGTGATTGTGCAGTTCGGCGGGCAGACCCCGCTCAACCTGGCCGCCGCCCTGCAGGAGCGCGGCGTGCCCATCATCGGCACCAGCCCCCGCAGCATCGAGCTCGCCGAGGACCGCAAGTACTTCTCCGCACTGCTGGATGAAATCGGCCTCAAGCAGGCCGAGGCCGGAACCGCCACCAACGAGGAGGAGGCCGTGGAGGTCGCCAAGCGCATCGGGTTCCCCGTGCTGGTGCGCCCGTCCTTCGTGCTGGGCGGCCGCGCCATGATGATTGTGTACGACGAGGCGGAGCTGCGCAAGTACATGCGCGAGGCGGTGGACGCCTCGCCGGAGCGCCCGGTGCTGGTGGACCGCTTCCTGGAGAACGCCATGGAGATTGACGTGGATGTCATCGCGGACGGCGAGACGAGCGTCATCGGCGCCATCATGCAGCACATCGAGCCCGCCGGCATCCACTCCGGAGACTCCGCCTGCATGATTCCCGCCAACGGCATCTCCGTGGCAATGAACCGGGAGATGCACCGCGCCGCCAAGGAGCTCGCCGCGCGCCTCAACGTCAAGGGCCTCATGAACTGCCAGTTCGCCATCAAGGACGAGCAGCTCTACGTTATCGAGGTCAACCCCCGCGCATCCCGCACCGTGCCCTTCGTCTCCAAGTCCATCGGCGTGCCGCTGGCCAAGCTCGCCGCCAAGGTCATGAGCGGCATGAAGCTCAAGGACCTCGGCTTCACGGAGGAGGTCATCCCCCCCTACTCCACGGTGAAGGAGGCCGTGTTCCCCTGGAACCGCTTCCCCGGCATCGATGTGGTGCTGGGCCCTGAGATGCACTCCACGGGCGAGGTGATGGGCATCGACGACGATGTGGAGGTGGCCTACATGAAGGGGCAGATTTCCTCCTTCAACCCGCTGCCCAAGGAGGGCCTGGTGTTCATCTCCGTGAACGACCGCGACAAGGAGAGGGTGGTGCCTATCGCGCGCGACATCGCCAAGGCCGGGTTCGACATCTGCGCCACCAAGGGCACCATGATCCACCTGCTGCAGAACGGTGTGGAGTGCGAGCGCGCCTACAAGGTGCTGGAGGGCCACCGCCCCAACATTGTGGACCGCATCAAGAACGGCGACATCGCATTCGTCATCAACACCCCCGGCTCGCACGACGCCCGCGAGGACGAGGTGGCCATCCGCGCCGCCGCCGTCACCAGCAACATCTCCTACACCACGGACCTCTCCAGCGCCAAGGCCTGCGCCGCCGCCATCCTACACAACAAGAACAAGACCCCCGGCGTCTGCACCCTCCAGGAGTTCCACGCCAGGAACAAGTGAGACGGAAGCGGATTTCCCATCCACGGCAACCCCGCCGTTCGGCGGGGTTCATGTAGGCGGCAGTCGACAGACAAGGATGCCGACAACCCTTTCCATGGCGGAAATGGATTTGAAAAATTATTTCGCGGCGCGTTCGCGGCGCTGCCGGTCTGCGACAGCGCGGCGCAGCAGGTCCGACACGCGCTGGCTCGCGGCAATCCTGATATGGCACCCGTCGGGGTCGGGCATGTAATAGAGGTCCGTATCAGGGTAGTGCATGAACAACGCCACCTCGCTTCCGTCCACAAGAATGAACTCGACGGCAACAAGGGAATGCGGCAGCGTCGTGAACTTCTCCGGCACGCCCTTGGCCACGGTGAGGGCGGCTCCCCTCATGGCCCGGTGAACCTCCGCAACCAGCAGCCGGGCATCCTCGCGCTCCAGTTTCTCTCCCCCCACCAGCACCTTGGCCACATTGCCAGGCTCGATGCCGCGAAGCGCCTCCACCAGGCGCACGCCCTGTTCCTAGTCCTGGGGGGAGAGGGCCGCATCGGGCGACAGCGTGATGTCATCGTCCCCGGCAGCCTCTTCATCACGGGTGTCCGGGAGCAAATCCTTCTTCCATGCATCCACACGCAGGCAGGCCAGGCACTTGTACTCCTCGTCAATGATGCCCTGCACTGCTATCTCGTCCAGCTTGCCGCGCTGCGCGTAATCGAGCAGGATTTCCTTGTCCCCGGCCCGAAAGAAAAGGATGGGCAGCTCCTCCGTCACCGGCTCCTGCGTTTGCCCGTCAATGCCGGGGGAATAGGTGACCACGCCCCGGTCGGCATCGTAGGCCACGATATTCATGCGGCCAATCGTCATGGGGTGGGAAACCTTTTCGCCCCGCACCACCTTGAAGATGTTGCCCACCACCTTCTTCGCCGTTTCCACGGGGATGCTGCCGCAGTCCATCTCGCGCACCGCCTGCTCGCAAAGGGGGGCGTCGGCTTCCGGTTTTTCGCCGCAGGCGCACAGCGTGAGCGCACCCAGGCACAGGAACGGGAACAGGAGCTTGGCTTTCATTGGCGGAATTGGCATGTCTCTATACCCTCTTTAAGCACGAAAACGGCCAAATGCACAAGAAAAAATGAAAAATGACGAAAAAAAGCCGCACCCCGAGAGGGGTGCGGTGGGAAAGAGGGTTTGTCCGCCCTATTACTTCTGCAGGATTTCCACCACGGCGGAGCGGTGCTCGCGGCGGGCCTTGTCGAGGGCGGTTTCGCCCTTGCGGTCGCGCATGTCGCGCTTGGCACCGGCGGCCAGCAGGGCTTCCACAGCCGCGGCGTAACCCTCGTCGGCAGCCTCCATGAGGGCGGTCTTGCCGTCGCGGGAAGCCGCGTTCACATCGGCACCGGCCTCCAGCAGGGCCTTGACGACCTCCACGTAGCCGTCCTCCGCGGCCTTCATGAGGGCGGTCTCGCCGTCCTCGTCGGTGGCATTCACGTTGGCGCCCGCCTTGATGAGGCACTGCACCGTCTCGGTGCAGCCGTTTCCGGCGGCATCCATGAGGGCGGTCTCGCCATCCTCGTCGGCGGCGTTCACATTGGCGCCGGACTGGATCAGGCGCTGGACCTCCTGCACGTTGCCACGCTTGGCGGCGCGGTTGAGCATGGGGTCGTCGTCATCGGCCAGGGCTACCGGCATCACGGCGAGTCCTATGGCGAGCATGCTTATCACGTACTGTGTCTTTCTCATATTTCTTCTTATTTATGGTACAGGGAGCGCATCTTTTAGCAGTTGCCGGGCAGGAAGTCAACGCGCATTTGCCGGTATGACGCAGCGGGTTTTCCACTCTTCCAGCAGGGTATCGGGGCAGCCTGCGGCCTCCGCCTTTTTGAACCAATACTCCGCCTGGGCGGCATCGGACTTCACACCGGTTCCGTCCAGGTACATCTGGCCGAGCGCGGCCATGCAGCGGGCATCGTTGCGCAGGGCCCCTTCCCTGTACCAGTGGAAGGCCCGCTGGAGGGCGCCGCCTTGGTTGTAGAATTCCGCCAGGGCGAACATGCACTCGGGATCACCCTGCCGCGCGGCGGCCAGCAGCCATTTCTCCCTTTTCGCATCGATGTCCTGAATGGCGGGATATTGCCCCAACTCAAACAAGGCAAAGCCGAGCTGGGCGCGCGCGTCCCCCTTCTGCGCCGCCATGATGCGCAGCATGCGCCGCGCCGTTTCGTCCTGTATATCCTGGTTGCCCACCTCCGTCCGGCACTCGGCACCCGTGCGGTCTTCCGCCGCCAGGAAATTCTCCACGGCGCAGTACTGCCGCAGCTCGTCGCGCATGCTGCGGTTCTGCCACAGCAACACAACGCACAGCACAACCAGGGATACGATTCCAAGCTCTTTGATGGTGGATGCTTTCATGACGGTTCGCTATACCCCTTTAAGCACAAAATGAGGAAAATGCCGAACCTTTTTTCGAAAAAAGTAGAGGGAGGAAGGGAAAATGTGTCCCATACGCGTGACAGGCGCGGCAATGCGTGGTATCATGCCGCTCATGAACCCCAACACCCAGATTCCCACCCAATTGGCTTTCCATGACGGAGAGTTGGTGCTTCCCGTGCTGGTGGATGCCCGCCAGGACACCGTCTGGCTGAACCGCCAGCAGATGGCGGAGCTGTTCGACCGCGATGTCAAAACCATCGGCAAGCACATCTCCAACGCATTGAAGGAAGAGCTGGAAGATTCAGTTGTCGCAAATTTTGCGACAACTGCCGCCGACGGCAAAACCTATCAGGTGGCCTACTACAACCTGGACATGATCATTTCCGTGGGCTACCGCGTGAAATCCCCGCACGGCGTGCAGTTCCGCCGCTGGGCCAACGGTGTGCTCCGCAACTACCTGATGCAGGGCTACGCCGCCAACCGCCACCGCCTGGATGATTTGTCGTGCGTGCTGAATGTCATGAAGCGCGTGGAGCACCAGCTGGACACCGCCCCGGTGCTGGATGTGGTGCAGCAGTACGCGGAATCGCTCCGCCTGCTGGACGACTACGACCACCAGCGCCTTGGCAAGCCCGCGGCGATCGGCGAGACCTACCGCCTCACCTACCGTGAATGCCGCGAGCTCATCGATTCCATGTCCTACGGCGCAGAAAGCGCGGTGTTCGGCAACGAGAAGGACGATTCGTTCAAGGGCAGCATCAACGCCATCTACCAGAGCTTCGGCGGGAAGGATGTATACCCCACCACGGAGGAAAAGGGGGCGAACCTGCTTTACCTCGTCACCAAGAACCACGCTTTTTCCGATGGGAACAAGCGTATCGCAGCCGCGGTGTTCCTGCTCTTCCTCCAGAAGAACGGGCTCCTGTTCCGCAACGGCGAAAAGGTGATAGCCGACCACACCCTGGTGGCCATGGTGGTGATGATTGCCGAATCCAAGCCGGAGGAAAAGGAGACGATGGTGAAGCTCGTCATGAACTTCCTTGCCCCGGAATCCTAGTCGCAAAACACCATCGTGGAATGGTGTTGGTCCTCATCATTCGGGCTGCTTTGGCAGATTCTCCGTTACGGAGTTGTGGGGCGGCTCCCTCAGGAACAACTGGGGAGAGATGCGCATGGTATCGGTGTAGAAGTAGTATGAGTATTCCTCCCCCGCCCCGCATTTGACGCTCATGCAGGACGGCACCTTTTCAGGCACCTTGTCCTGCGGAAACTGAAACTCGGCGGTGTGCAGCACCTTGGTCAAGGGAGTGATTTTCGCCTCGACGGTGATCTCTTCCGATGCGTCGATGCCGTGAACCGTCACCGTGAGGGGGAGGGTGGCGCTTTCAATCGGCGAGCCGGAAAGAATGTAGGCAAGCATGTTGTAGTGGGTAAAGGGCTTCACCTTCCCCGCCTCGATGCTGCCGCCCGGCGGAAAACCATCTGCGCTGCAAACAAAGCAATCGCCCGGCTCCAAATCAACCGTCTCCAGCATCAGGCTTGCATAGCGGGCAGCCAAACTGTTCTCCGCCAGGGCCCTTGCCACAAGCACAGACTTGCGAAACTCCAGGTCTTTTTTGAATGCAAGGATACCGAACGCCCCCGCAGCAATCAGCAGCAGCGCAATCCCGGAATATAGGTAGGCCTTTTTCATTTGTATGCGGTTCCCTATACCCCTTTAAGCACAAAACGAGCAAAATGCCGAACCTTTTTTGAAAAAAACTCACGCCGGCATGCCCTCCGCCGCCGCATCCGCATTTTCCTGCAAAAACAATTTGCCATCACCGCGCCGCCATGATAAGGTGGGGAACATGAAAATCACGCCCCAACGCACCCGCAACGCCGTGGCATACCCCGTCCGCGCCCTCGCCGTGGCCGCAGCTGCCGCCACCCTCTCCTCATGCGACCAACAGGTGGTCGGCGCCGAACCCAACACAACGGACCAACCCGCCCGGCAACAGCAACCCCGCGGCAAATACATCATCGAGGACACCCCCGCCGCTCCCGCCACCGACCCCGAACCCCAAAAGCTCCCCGGCGAACCCGTGGAAGCCCCCCAAAAGCCCGATGACAGGCCGGACCAAGCCGTCGTCGGCCTCTACGTCAAAGACACCCCGCAAACCAACCCCGCCCCGCAAGGCAACCCCGCCGCCCCGCCAACCTCCAACCCTGCTCCCGAACCCATCCCCCAGCCCCTCCCCGGCGATGTACCCAAACCGGCCAAGGAGTGATGGCAACACGGCATTTCATGTGCGCTTACAAAACAGGCGGCTATTTTCATGTTGAAAATAGCCGCCTGTTGTCATTGAGTGTTTATTTCAATGCAGATATGAATTTATATAATTTCTGAATTCAGGGGTGTAACCATCAGGAATTTCATTCGGATCCAGCGGGTTTTCCCAAATTTGCCTGTGTACACGGACCCAAGTTTTAATATCTACAAATTTTTGAATTTGTGCACTATCGCCACCATAAAACTCATACAAATCCGATAAAAAATTATAAAGGACGCAGCAAAACTGGTTGTACCTCATATGCTTTTCATCGAGTGAATGCATATTGTCCTTCCAAGTTTCAGTAATACTCTCATCTTCCAAGTATGGGTATTGTATCGTGAGGGTCAATATATTTTCCATCCTCTTTTTCAAATCTAGATATTCATCCCTGCGCTTTGCTTCTTTGCTCCATTGACGTTGAAACAAAGCATATATGCCACTAGATATTGCCGCAGCACTAGCAACAGATGTACCAATTACCGATACCCATTCTAATCCACTCATACTGCTTGTAGTAATTTACGATAACAACAAAGGAGTAACCGCCCAAGGAAGCTGTTGGTTGGCCATACAGCGCGGCAAACGGGCACTGGGAGTTTGTGTCGCATACGGATTTGCGGCAATAACTTCCTTGGCATGCTTCATTGCCTCGGCAACCGAATATACCTGCTGTCCGGCGGGGAAGCCCCCCATGTCGAGAAGTGCGTTTGAAAAAACGCCGCCCTCCTCGGATTCCCCTTCAGCTGTCTGACCGATGGAACATGCGTAGAGTGTAGAGGTCCCTTTGCAGCTGGCACGGAGCCGATCGTCATATATCCCCCTAGCAATTGAGCGGGCTATCGACATTTGAAAACTCGCATTGACAAGATGCGCGCCCTCCTTGATCATGGGATCATCATAATAACAACGGCAACAATCTAGAATATTCAGTTGTCGTGGCGCCACATCAAGAGTCTCGGTTTCATTTAAATCTTCAGCTCGTCCGCCTGGAGAGCTCAACTCCATCACCGTTTCACCGAGCCTTCTGCTAAATCCGCCATGTCCCGCAAAAATCAGCATGAAGTAATCCAGGCCCATGCGCTTGTATCTTGCCAGCAGGCAAAGGATCTCCGCTCGTGTAGGATCAAGGCTTATATCCACCTCTCCCGCATCCCACGCGCCTCCTTTGTCGCTCGTGAGAAAATTCGAGTAATTGGCAACGTCTACTCCCACCCCTGTTTCACCAGAAGTGTTTCCTATTATCAGCGCCTTTCGTTTCATCTTATTCACAAATCAGTCTCGAGGTTAAGGCATCACTTATCTTGCTGTTTAAAATCCAAGGCAGCCCCCCAAGGGCATCGTCTCCCTCAATTTGTGAGCACTTGGTTCGAGGAAAGCATTTGACCGCATCTAACGCATCCGCAATGGGAAGATAAAATGATTTAGAATCATTTGCCATTAGTCCTATCATGAAGCCATCCTTAAGAGCCAGACTAAAATCCCCTCCAACACCCTTTTCGCCAAGGGTTTCCATCCCCTTTTCGCACGCATATAAAACCATACTGCCACGGGGAACGTTTTCGATTTGCTCTTCGTACGCTGCCCTGCATAATCCATATATATTGGCAGAACTGCAATTTATACATGCCTCCTTGAGCATTCCCCTGGGACTGACTTGCCCGCTGCAACGACAGGCATCCAAGATGGTTAGCTGTTTTTTTGCAATGCGGCAAATAGCATCATCATATACGCAAAAGTTCTTATCTTCTTTGT
>JAKSOT010000095.1 GCA_024405455.1 Akkermansia sp.
GGTCGGCGGGTGTGGGCGGCTGCTGGGATTCCTGCATGGCGCGGTGCAGGCCCATGGAGATGCAGGTGACGGCACCGCCCATCACGGCCGTGCACAGCAGCGCGAAAAACAATTTGGCAAAATGTGATTTCATACTTTGTTCCGATGTTGTTTCCTTGGAAAATCCGGTCTTCGTTACGTTGATGCCCATTCTAACATCTTTCCCCGCCCGTGGCAAGCGGCCAATCAACTGTTGCGTCAGGCAGGCGCACAAACTTTTTTTCAAAAAAGTCTTGCCATACAGATGAAAGCGGGTATAATGAGCCCGCTTCCCCGTCAGGGAGAGCAGGACAGCATCGCGGATGTAGCTCAGTGGTAGAGCGCAACCTTGCCAAGGTTGATGTCGTGGGTTCGAGTCCCATCATCCGCTTACACAAAAAGGGAGAGGCCCGCAGGGTTTCTCCCTTTTTATGTGAGTGAATACACGCGCCTAAAACTGGCACCAGAGGCATTTGAGGTAGTCCTCGCCGTCGAAATCCGGCGGCATGGGAGCGTGGGTGAGGGTGGCGCCGGGAGCGGCGGCCTGCACCATGGCGCGGAAGGCGGCGTGGGAAAGCTTGCGGCAATTGGTGGTGCAGAGAATCCAGCCCTTGTAGGCGAGGCAAGCGGCGGCTTTCTCCACCAGCATGCCGTAGTCCCGCTCCACACGCCACACGCGCCCCTTCTCGTCGCGCGAGAAGGTGGGCGGGTCCAGCACGATGGCATCGAAGGTGCGGCCCTGGCGCGCGAAGCGGGCCAGCCAATGGAGGGTGTCGCCCTTGCAGAAGTAGTGCTTGGAATCATCCACGCCGTTGGCCTGCATATTCTCTTTGCACCATGAGAGGCAGGGCTGTGCGAGGTCCAGCGTGGTGGCGGTGGCGCCGGCGAGTGCGGCGCACACGGAGAAGCCGCCCGTGTAGGCGAAGGTGTTGAGCAGGGTCATGCCCGCGCGGCAGCGGCGGCGCACCTCCGCGCGGTTGAGCCTCTGGTCCAGGAACAATCCCTGCGAGTATCCCGCCGCCATGTCCATGATGTAGCGCACACCGTTCTCGCGTATCTCAAACCGCAGCGGCAGCTGAGGTCCGCACACCTGGCGCGGTGCCTCCTTCACGTCCTTGTCCAGACGCTTCACGAACACGGCGCGCCCGGTCTGCTCCAGCAAATCCCGCAGCCCTCGCGACAGCGCGGTGTCCCGCAGCGACACCAGCAGGCGGTCCGCCAGCGCATCGATGAACACGCCGGGCCACACGGTGCCGTCCACCACGCGGAAGGCGTCCGTGTGCGCGGGAATCTCCGCGCGGCGCATGTTGATGAGCTCTTGCAATGTGTCCATCAGCTGGGGGAGCCGCGGAGCGGCAATTAGGATTAGGATTAGGAACGCGCGGCAGCGTCGCGGATGGTGGCTTCCATGGTGTTGAGAGCGTTGGCGCGGGTGGAGGCCAGGTGCTCGCGCAGGCCGCTTTCATGGAGGGGGGTGAGGTCTGCATCCATCACCTGCCGCGGGGTGAGCCCTGAGAGCAGACGGATGAAGATGGCGATAAGCCCCTTGGTGATGAGCGAATCGCTGTCGGCATGCACCAGCAGCTTGCCGTCTTCCATCTCTGTGCCCACCCACACGCGGCTCTGGCAGCCCTTGATGAGGTTTTCGTCCTTGCGGTACTGCTCCGGCATGGGCGGCAGCCCGCGGCCCAGGTCGATGATGTACTCGTACTTCTCCGTCCAGTTGTCGAAGACGGAGAGGTCGTCCAGCAGTTCCTGCATGCGCTCGTCGAATGTATCCATGGCAGTGATAAATGTGTCAGGCGTTTTCCTCCTCCGCACCGTCGGCGGTGGTTTCGCCGAAGAGGTGGCGCAGGGCGGCCTCGCCCTCGCGGTGCGCGTCCTCCGGCGTCATGCCCTCGCGGCTCAGCAGGTGCGCCGCCATGTCCACAGCGGCGGAGGCCTCGCCCGCGAAGGCGGCTTCCGCGCCGCTGGAGATGAGGTCGCGTGCGTTGCGGATGTATGCGGTGTGGGCGAGCACGCGGATATCAGGGTTGACGCTGCGTGCGGCGGCGGCGATCTCCGCGGCGGGTGCGGCGGGAGCGGTGACGATGATGGCGGATGCGCGTTCCGCGCCGGCCATGGTGAGGATGGAGCGCAGGCGTGCATCCCCGTACATGGCGGGAATGCCGCGCTTGAGCAGGTCCGTCACGGTGTCGATGTTCATCTCCAGCACCACGATTTCAAATTCGTTGCGGCGCAGGATGTCGCACACCAGCTCGCCGCAGGGGCCGTAGCCCACCACGATGATGCGCTCCGCCTCATCCGACGGCTCCGGGATGCCGGAGGTATCCGGCACCGGCATGAGGTTCACGCCACGGCGCTCCAGGGTGTCGATGAGCGCGGGGATGAAGCGGTAGCAGGAGGCGTTGAGGAAGATGGAGACGATGGCGACGCCGGTGATGACGTTCACGGCGCCGTGGGGCAGCACATGGTAGCGCTCCACCATGAGCGCGGCCAGGATGAACGAGAATTCACCGATCTGGGAGAGCGCGGCGGCCACCTTCAGCGCCATGCGGCTGGACTTGCCCATGATGCGGATGATGAAGAACGCGCCCACAGGCTTCACCAGCATGCATGCGGCAAGCGTGGCGAGCGCGAGCGGCCAGTGCTCCATCAGCCCGCTGAACTCGAAACCCATGCCGATGGACACGAAGAAAAGCACCGCAAACGCGTCGCGCATCGGCAGGGCGTCGCCCGCGGCGCGAGCCGCGAACTTGCTTTGCCCGAGCACCATGCCGGATAGGAACGCGCCGAACTCCGTTGAGGCGTTGAACGTGCGGTCGGAGAGCACGGCGATGCCGAGCGCGGCCACCAGAACCGCGAGGGTGAAGAGCTCGTTGGAATTGCTGCGGGAGATGCGGGAGAGCACCTTGGAGATGAAGAACTTGCCCGCATACTTCACCACCAGGATGAGCACGGCCAGCTTCACCACCATCCACAGGAACGCGGAGAGCAGGCTGCCTCCGCCGAACACCGCCGGCAGCAGCACCAGCAGCAGGATGGTGAAGATGTCCTCCACCACCAGCCAACCCAGCGCCGTGTGCCCCGCCGCGGACGAGAGCATGTGGTTGTCTCCCAGCACGCGGGTGAGCACCACGGTGCTGGACACGCAGATGCACAGGCCGTACATCACGCAGGAGGTTCCACCCTGCCCCATGCCCAGGAAATGGAACGCGAGCGCGCCCGTGCCCACCATGAGCGCAATGCAGAACAGCGCGCCCGGAACCGCCACCCTCTGCACCGCCACCAGGTCCTTGAAGTGGAACTGCAGGCCCACGCCGAACAGCAGCAGGATCACCGCGAAGTCAGAGCAATTCTCCATCATCTCGCGGCTGACGGGCACGCCCCACCAGTCCTGCGCCGCCAGGATGCCGGCGAAGATGTAGCCTACAAGCGGGGAGAGGTTGAAGCGCTGCGCCAGCAGGCCCAGCAGCAGGGCGAGCGACAATCCTAATGCAATGGTAATCATGATATCACTCGGGCCCAGAGGACTTTCAGGTAGCGGCCCTCCGGATAGGTTGAAAGGAACGGGTGGTCCCAGCCGGGACCGGACATGTCGAGTATCTGCAGGCGGCGGCCCAGGCGCTGCGCGGCCTTGATGACCACCTTCTCGAACTCCGGCGGCGTCACCAGCCCGGAGCAGGAGCACGTGACGAACAACCCGCCCGGCCGCACGCACTGCAGCCCGAGCATGTTGAGGTCGTTGTACTTCTTCAGGCCCTCATCCTTCTCCTCGTCGCGCCCCAGCACGAACTTGGGCGGGTCCAGCAGCACCACGTCGAAGGTCTTGCCGTTGCGCACCATCTGGCGGGCGTACACAAAGGCGTCGGCATGGACGAAATCGATGTGGAGCGGGCCGTGCGAGGCGTTGATGTTGGCGTTGCGCCTGGCCATGGCGATGGCCTTTTCATCCAGGTCCACCGCGGTCACGTCCCCTGCCCCGCCGAACAGCTTGGCGTAGATGGAGAAGCCGCCGGAATAGCAGCACAGGTCCAGCAGGCTGCGCCCCTGCACCAGCTTGGAGAGGCGCAGGCGGTTGTCGCGCTGGTCGCAGAAGAAGCCGGTCTTGTGGCCCTGCTCGAAATCCACCTCGAACTGCACGCCGTTCTCGCGGATGCGCACCTTCTTCACGGGCTCGCTCTTGGGCGCGTTCGCGGGGTCGATTCCCTCCATGCGCGCCACCTTCTCGTCCACGGTGATAACGTGGCGCGCGGTGCCGCAAAGCTCATGCAGCAGCGGCAGCCACTCCGGCAGGCGAAGCCACACTCCCAGCGTGCTCACCTCCAGGCTCAGCACGTCCGCATAGCGGTCCACTATCAACCCTCCCAGCCCGTCGGAATCACCGTGCACCACGCGGTAGGCGTCCGTGGTGGCATCCAGGTTGCAATCGTTGCGGCGCCACTCCACCGCGCGGCGCAGCGCGGCGAGCAGGTCGTCCTCGGTGAGCGGGGTGTCGCTGTGGCGCAGCATGCGCAGCGGGGTACGGCTGCGCGCGTTCCAGAACCCGCCGCCGAACAGCTCTCCGTTCTTGTCGTACACGTTGATAAGGCCGCCGGAGACGGCATCCGGGCTGACGGCGCCGAGCATGCGCGGGAAGACGGCGGGGTTGTAGGTGAAGTACTTCAGTTGCACCCAGGGGCGCAGCCAGTGTTCGCTTCCCTCCGGCGCGGCAGCAGGCTTGGTGGCCTTTGCAGCACGCGGTGCGAGCGGTGCGCGCCCGTCGCCGCGCATGCGTTTTTCCCTACCTTTCTGCGGAAATTCCCTCACGGGGGCATGGTACACGCACGCGGCGCAAATGTCAACCGCGCGTTTTTTCCGCATGGCGCGTGGAAAAAATGGTTGCAAACAATCTGCAACTGTGATACCTTGGCGGCTGACACTAACACAACCATGGCTAAAAACGAAAAAAAGGATGGCGCTGCCAGCCCTCTCAACCTCTCGGATTTGGCGGACTTCCAGTTCGGGCCCTCGTGGGTTCACGACGCTGGGTCCAAGAAACCCGACTACACCGCATTCCGCGAACCGCGGGAGCGCGGCGGGCGTCCGCCGCGGCACGGTGGCGATGGGGAGCGCAGGCCGTCCACACCTGTCGGGGAGCGGCGAGGGCCGCGCCCGCCGCGCGACAGGGAGGGGCGTGCGCCGCGCCGTGACGGGCGCGACGACCGCGAGCACCGCGGGCCGCGCACACCGCGCGAGCCGCGTGAGCTGCCGCAGCCCGCAGAGGGCCTGCGCGTGGAGCTTCGCCCCGCCAACAACATCCTGGAAATTTTCGCTTCCGAAATCCAGAAGCAGAAGCGCACGCTGCCGCTGATGGACCTGGCGCGCATCGTGATGGCCAACCGCGAGCGCTACGACCTGGTGTTCATGAAGCTGGAGAACGGACCGCAGATGATCCACTCCACCAAGGGAGACGGCGCATGCTGGCTCACCGAGCCGGAGGCCGTGTCCTACCTGTGGAAAGCCCCGTGGTTCGCGGAGCTCTACTCCGTGAAGCGGGTGGAGGCGGAGGCCCCCAAGGGCACCTTCACCGCCATCGCCAGCATCAACGGCGAAGTCATCGGTCCCGTCAACTGGCACGGCTACCAGGCCGCCATGATGCACATCTACCGCACACGCTTCAGCAACATGCCGCTGGACGTCTTCCGCAACAAAATTACGCTGGACAAGTCCGAGGAGGCCGTGGCCGCCTGGTTGGAGGGCGCCTCGCACAAGGACGTGTGGGTGCCCGCGCGCGAAGGCGCGCAGGAGATGGAACTGGCCGACACCCAGGCCGTGGAGGCCGACTTCCGCGAGCACCACTACGCCGAAGTGTACGAGGTGGTGGACAAGGTGTTCGTCAACGGCGCCACGGACCGCCGCAGGCTTTCCCCCGGGCTGGCCGCGCACCTGTCCATCCTGTCGTCCAAGCACTACCAGAGCCCGCAGCTGGTTATCCCGAACCTCTGCCACGGCTTGGCGCGCTTCCACATGCCCATCTTCAAGTGGCACGACAACCACTTCACCGGCCCCAGCCGCATCAAGGTCATCCCCGAGGGCACCGTCCTCGCCGACCGCATGACCGCCATCATCGAGTGGAGCAAGGTGAACTCCGGCAAGAAGGCGGATGCCATGTTCGCCGAGCTTTCCGGCGTGCCCGCCGGGACGGACGACGAGACGCGCCAGGCCGCGCACGATGCCTACGCGCCCTACGTGTCGGATATGATCTGGCTGCTGGAGCAAGGCTACATCGTGGTCACCAGCGACAACGCCGTGTGGTATCCCAAGGGCGAGGCCGCCCCCAAGCCCACCAAGGTTGGCCAGCGCAAGCCCCACGCCAAGAAGCCCGCCAAGGCCAAGGCTCCCGCGGATGCAGAGAAGCCCGCCAAGGCCAAGGCTCCCGCACCCGCAGAGGATGCGCAGGATGCACCTGCGGAGGAAGCACCCGCACCTGCGGAGGAAGCGCCCGCTGCACCTGTGGAAAAAGCACCCGCACCCGCGGAGGAAGCACCTGCCGCGGAAGCGGAACCGCCGGTCCCGACCGAGGACAAGCCGGCGGAGGAATAATCCCCTGCCCCAGTGTCAATCGTCAACTTTAGCGCCCCGCCACCGAGCGGGGCGCTTTTGCTATATGCCATGCGCGCACAACGAAGGTGCGGCGTTCAGTGCTCCCGCAGCCAATCGAGGAAACGCTCGGCCCAGGGTTTGGAGATGCCGGGGAGGGCGGCGAGTTCCTCCGCGGTACGGGTGCGGAGGTTGGGGACGGTATGGAAGCGCGCGAGCAGGAGCTCCTTGCGGCGCGGGGTCATGGAGGGGTAGGCGTCCAGCCTGCTTTCGCGCACGCGCTTGCGGACCAGGAGCTCGTTGTAGTTGTTGGCGAAGCGGTGGGCCTCGTCGCGCAGGCGCTGCAGCAGGCGCAGCGCGCCGCAGTCGCGCTCCAGCACCAGCGGCTCGTCGCGGTCGGGGAAGAACACCTCCTCGTCGCGCTTGGCCAGTCCCACCACGGGCATGCTCTGCAGGCCGATTTCCGCCAACACGTCCATGGCGACGGAGAGCTGGCCCTTGCCGCCATCCACCACCACCAAATCCGGCACGGTGATGGGGGCCTTGCCCTCCGCGCGCAGCTGCTTGAGCCAGGCGTAGGTGTCCGCGCCGTCGGGCTTTTGGAAGGCGCTGCTGCTCTCGTTGACGATTCGGGAGTACCTGCGGCGGACCACCTCCAGCATGGAGGCGAAGTCGTTCTGGCCGTCCACGCCGCGGATGCGGTATCGGCGGTAGGCGGCGTTGTCGGGCTTGCCGTCGGTGAATCTCACCATGGAGGCGACGATGTGGTTTCCGGAGAGGTTGGAGATATCGAAGCACTCCATGATGGCGGGCGGTTGCGGCATGCCGAGGGCGTCCGCCAGCTCCGCGAGGTCGCGCTCGGGGTTGACGGTGCCGGGCAGCTCGGCATCCCGCCGCATGAAGCGGCGCGCGGGCTCCAGGGTTTTGAGGATGTTCTCCCGCACGTCGCGCAGGCGCGCGGCGCGCTCGAAGTCCAGGGCCTCGGCGGCGGCGTTCATCTCGTCGGTGAGGGCGTCGATGTGCTCTTTGCGGGAGTGCCCCTCCAGCAGGGCGAGCGCGGACTCGAAGTTGGCGCGGTACTCCTCCGCGGAGATGCGCCCCATGCACGGCGCGGAGCAGTGGCGTATCACGTCGTCGTGGCAGTGGCGGTAGGTTTCCGCGTCCGGCATGCGGCAGGTGCAGGTGCGCAGGCGGAAGCGGTGGTTCAGCCACTCCACGGTCTCCTTGAGCGCCGTGGAGTGCACGAACGGGCCGATGTAGCGTGCGCCGTCGTCCTTGCGCAGGCGCACCAGCGAGAAGCGCGGCAGCTCCTCCCCGCGCGGCGCGCGCAGCAGGAAGTAGCGCTTGTCGTCCCGCAGCTGCACGTTGTAGTGCGGGCGGTACTCCTTGATGAGCTTCTGCTCCAGGATGAGGGATTCCTGCTCGTTGCGCACCTCGAAGTAGTCGAAGTCCTCGATGGCGGCGATGAGGGCGCGGGTCTTGCCGTTCTCCAGGGTGGCGCGGGAGGGGGAGAAGTAGTTGGCGAGCCGGCGGTGGAGGTCCTTGGCCTTGCCCACGTAGATGACGCCGCCGCCGGCCCCCTTCATGAGGTACACGCCGGGGCGGTGCGGGGTCTCGCGCCACTTGGCCTTGAGGTTCACCTTCGCCATGCCCCCAGCATAGCATGAACCCCGCC
>JAKSOT010000096.1 GCA_024405455.1 Akkermansia sp.
GCTACCAGCCTGCGCTACAGCTCGTTGTTAGCCGCGCCCATTATACACACCCCGCATCCCTTGGCAAGCACAATTTGCAACTATCCCCGCGTATGGCGCAAAAAACGCCCGCTTACCAGATTATACGGGTGGACGAAAAGTGCGCGGCAACCGCATGGTTCCCCGTTACAGGAGCGCCCGCTCAATCCGCGCACACCGCCACGGTACAATTTGTGTCGTCGGTTGTCAACTCCTTTTTGAATAGTCCCCCTCCCGGAAAGACGAAAAAACCGCCCGGCGTATGCCGGACGGTTGCAAATTCCAATCCTAATTGCTCCCGTATCAGCCCTTGGAGCGGCCTTCGTACTTCTCCTTGGTCTGCTGGTCCTTGCGGGTGTTCTCCTTGATCTTCTGGAGCCCCTGCTTGGCGAGCACGGCCACGTCGGCGTCGGCGTCCTGGGCGTACTTGTTGAGCAGGTTCTTCACCCACTCCAGCTCATGCAGGCCGGAAAGGGTGTTGACGATTTCGAGCTTGCCGCGCTGGAGCTTCTTCAGGGCCTCGGCCTCCTCCTTGAGGGCGGGCAGCTGCGGGTTGCCGTCGCCGATGTAGAGGGTGGAGTCCTTGTCGATCTTGTTGATGATGTCGCGCAGCTTGGAGGTGTCTGCGAAGGGCTGTTCGCAGAGGAGGGAGATGAGCTTCTCCGCATCGGCGTCCGAGCGCTCGCGGTTCTGGGCGAAGAAGGAGCCGATGGCGTTGTTGACGGTGTTGATGGCCTTGGGGTCGTTGGCAATCTCCGCCTTGCCCTTGAGCTCCAGGATGTAGTCCAGGATGGTGTCGTCACCCCAGAAGGCGAGGAAGAGCATGTTGTTGTGGTTCATGCTCTTGGGGTCGGTGATCTTGCCCTTGTAGTAGGCGAGTGCCTTCTTGGAGCAGGCGGAGGCGAGGGTGGGCCCGAGCTGCTTGAGGCGGTCCTGCGGCACGGTGTCGAAGATCTCGTCGCCGAGCTTGGCCTTCTTCTCCTTGTCGTCCATCATCATGATGATGTTGTCCAGGCAGTTGCAGAGGGTCTTCACGAGCTTGCCCTCGGCCTTGTCGTCCTTGAGCAGGGCAACGATGCGGGGGACGTCCTCCTCTGTGACGCGGAGGCCGTATACCTTCCAGGTGCTGGCGAGCAGCTCGTTCTTGTGGGGGAAATCCGGCTTGGCGGCAATCTTCTCCGCGAGGGTGCGCAGGTTGGCGTTCACGCCTTCCGCATCGGACACGCCGATGCGCTGCAGCACCCAGTCGAAGAGCTTGGGCTCCACGATGGCGTCGGCCTTCTTGGCGAGGGTTTCGAAGATGTAGTCGCGGTTGCCGCGGTCCTGCGCGGCGGTGAGGCCGAGCAGGAGGCCCGCGTTGTATCCGGCGCCCACGGGGTCCATGCCCAGCAGGTTGCCGCCCACCTCGTTCTTGATGTAGGGGTCCACAATCACCTTCATGAGCAGCTGCAGGTCCTTCTTGCTGCAGGAGATGTCCACGTGCTTGGCGGCGGCGTCGGCGGTGGTTTCCACGCCGTGCTTGTTGATGTCCACGCAGCGGTGCATGATTTTCTTGATGTTCTGGCGTTGGGCCTCGGCCTTGGCGTTCTTCTCGTTCTCGTTCACCACGTGGATGCCGCAGCCGATGGCCAGGACAAGCAGGAGGATCAGCCCGGTCCAGAAGCCCTTGCTGTGCCACACGGACTGCTTGGCGGCGTCCTTCTTCAGCTTGGTGAGGTAGGCGTCGCGCGCGGCGAGCTCCTCCTCGCTCATCTCCGGGACGCCCTCCTGGGCGGCGGGATTTTCCTGGCCCGGCGCGGGCGCGGCGGCGGGAGCCGGTGCCGCCTTCTTGGCGGCGGGCATGGCGGATGCCAGCGGGGATTTGGCGGCCACCTTCTTGGCGGCGGGCGCGGTGGGCTTGGCGGCCACCCCGCCCAGGGACTTGCCGGAGCCGGTCATCTTGACCCCCGCCAGCGGGCTGGAACCCTTGGCGGGCGCGGGGGCCTTGAGGATGCCGGTTTGCTTGACGGCGGGCTTGGCAACGGTCTTGGGAAGCTCTGCCACGGGCTGTGCGGCGGCCTTGGCGGCTTCCTCCTCGGCCTTGGCGGCCTCCTCGGCGGCCTTCAGCTCTTCCATCTGCCTGTTGTACTCCTCCATCTGGCGGTTGTATTCCTCCATCTGCCTGTTGTACTCTTCCATCTGCTTCTCGTACTCCTCCTGGGCGAGCCGCGCGGCCTCATCCTGCGCGGCCTGCTCCTCCGGCGAGAGGGCGGGTTGCTTGGGGACGATGGCCTTGCCGTTGGTGCCTTTGAGCACCACGCGCTTGCCGGGGGTTCCTGCCTTGACGAGCGAGCCCAGCGGGCTGTTTGCCTGGGATGTATTGAGTTTGGGGGTTGCCATAACGGATAAGGAAAAACGGTTTGTACCCCACCTTATACCACACCCGCGCGCGCATGGCAACCTTGGATTTCGCTCCGCGCCCCCGCCGCGGCAAATTCTCCAAACCGCCAGCCACCAACCGGCAATTCGCAATTATCCGTGTCACCCTTGCGCGTGCGGGCTTGCCAATTGCAGGGGGGCGTGGTATCATACCGCACCCGCGCCGCGAATAATGCACGCGCGCGGGGTGACACCAAAAGAACCGTCAGCGACATGATCAAGTGGATTCTGAATAAAATCGTGGGCTCCAAGAACCAGCGCGAGGTGCGCAAGCTCAGGCCCGTCGTGAAGAAGATACTCGCCATCGAGGAATCGTGGGGCGAGAAGGACCGCGAGTTCCTGGTGGCCAAGACGCGCGAGTGGCAGGCGCACCTGCACCGCTTCACGCCGCTGGAGCTGCCCACGCGCAACCACTTGCTCGCCGCGCCCGCAGAGCAGCTGCAGGAGTGCGCCGCCACGCTGAACACCCGCTTCGAGAGCCTTTCCAAGGAATTCCCCAAGCTCCCGCATATCGAGCCCACCGCCGAATCCATCGAGGAAGGCAAGCAGGCCTGGCAGGAGATCGAGCCCAAGTTCACCAAGATGCGCGCCAAGTACCTGGAGTCCATCCTCCCGGAGGCCTTCGCCACCGTCAAGCGCGGCGCACGCAACATGGTGGGCCAGACCGTGGACGTGTGCGGCACGCCCATCACCTGGGACATGGTGCACTTCGACGTGCAGCTGCTGGGCGGCATCGCCCTGCACCGCGGGTTCATTGCAGAGATGGCCACGGGCGAGGGCAAGACGCTGGTGGCCACGCTGCCGGTGTACCTGAACGCGCTCACCGGGCTGGGCGTGCACGTGGTGACGGTGAACGACTACCTGGCGAAGCGCGACTCCATGTGGATGGGCGCGCTGTTCAGCTACCTGGGGCTCACGGTGGGCTGCATCCAGAGCATGATGCCCAGCGAGCTGCGCCGCCAGCAGTACAACTGCGACATCACCTACGGCACCAACGCCGAATTCGGTTTCGACTACCTGCGCGACAACGGCATGGCCAACTCCAAGGAGACCCAGGTGCAGCGCGGCCACTACTTCGCCATCATCGACGAGGTGGACTCCATCCTCATCGACGAGGCGCGAACCCCGCTCATCATCTCCGGCCCCGCCGTGCTGGAGCACGAGCAGCAGTACGATTCCCTCAAGCCCCTCATCGAGCAGGTCGTCCGCAAGCAGGTGGAGCTCTGCAACAACCTCATGGTCCAGGCGGAGGAATACGCCAAGGCCGGCGACACCGACAAGGCGGGCCGCTGCCTCTTCAAGGTCAAGCTCGGCCAGCCCCGCAACCGCGCCTACATGCGCGCCATGCAGGACCCCGAGTACCGCCGCATGGTGGAGAAGTACGAGCTCTTCCTCTATCAGGACCCCCGCAAGCTCGAGCTCTTCAAGCTCAAGGAGGAACTCTACTTCGCCGTGGAGGAGAAGACCCACGATGCCGACCTCATGGAGATGGGCCGCGAGCTCATCAGCCCCGGCCATCCGGAACATTTCGTGCTGCCGGACATCGGCACCGAATTCGTCAACATCGACGAGGACGAGACCCTGAGCGAGCGCGAGAGGGAGGCGCGCAAGACCGCCCTCATGCGCCGGCTGGACGAGACGGGCGTGCGCCTGCACACCACCAGCCAGCTGCTCAAGGCCTACACCATCTACGAGAAGGACGTGGAGTACGTGGTCAAGGAGGGCAAGGTGGTCATCATCGACCAGAACACGGGCCGCGAAATGCCGGGCCGCCGCTGGAGCGACGGCCTGCACCAAGCCGTGGAGGCCAAGGAGGGCGTGGAGGTGGAGGCGGAGAACATGACCTACGCCACCATCACCATCCAGAACTACTTCCGCCTCTACCAGCGCCTGGGTGGCATGACCGGCACCGCCGAGACCGAGGCCGCCGAGTTCCACGACATCTACAAGCTGGACGTGCTGCCCATCCCCACCAACCGCCCCTGCATCCGCGAGGACCTGAACGACCTCATCTTCCGCAGCCGCCGCGAGAAGTACAACGCCGTGGTGGCCAAGATCCAGGAGCTGCACAAGAAGGGACAGCCCGTGCTCATCGGCACCGCCAGCGTGGACGCCTCGGAAACGCTTTCCCGCATGCTCCGCTACGTCAAGATTCCCCATGAGGTGCTCAACGCCAAGAACCACCAGCGAGAGGCAGAAATCATCGCCCGCGCCGGCCAGATGGGCGCCGTCACCGTCTCCACCAACATGGCCGGCCGCGGAACCGACATCAAGCTCGGCCAGGGCGTGCCGGAGGTCGGAGGCCTCTTCGTCCTCGGCACGGAGCGCTATGAGAGCCGCCGCATCGACCGCCAGCTGCGCGGCCGCTGCTCGCGCCAAGGCGACCCCGGCGCGTCCCAGTTCTTCCTCTCCTTCGAGGACGACCTGATGCGCAACTTCGGCGGCCACGAGCGCATGACCAAGATGATGGACCGCTTCGGCATGGAAGAGGGCGAGGCCGTGGAGAACCGCCTCATGAACAAGGTCATCGAGGGCGCACAGAAGAAGGTGGAGCAGCGCAACTACATGTGGCGCAAGCACGTGCTCGACTACGACAACGTCATGAACCAGCAGCGCACCATCGTCTACGCCATGCGAAACGAGGCCCTCCTCTGCGAGGACCCGCGCCAGATGCTCTGGGACGCGCTGGACGAGGGCACGCGCTACAAGTGCTCCATCTACCTCTCCGAGGACGACACCGGCGCCATCCACTACACGGACCTGCTGCAGTGGATCAACTCCACCTTCCCCATGGGCTGGAGCGAGAAGGAGGAGGCCCTCCAGAACAAGGGCATCGACGAGGTGGCAGACATCATCATCGACAAGGTCAAGGAGATGTACCTCAAGAAGATCGAGGGCGAGCGCCCCGACCGCGTGGACCAGATGGAGCGCACCATCGTGCTGCAGGCCATCGACAAGCTCTGGCAGCGCCACCTGACGGACATGGACGCCCTGCGCGAGGGCGTGCGCCTGCGCGCCCAGGGCCAGCGCGACCCGCTGGTGGAATACAAGAGGGAGGCGTACGACATCTTCGAGACGCTGATGCACAACATCGACTTCGAGATACTCAACGGCCTGTTCCGCAGCACCACCAACCTCTCCGCCTTCGAGGACTTCCTGGCATCCCTGCCCACCAGCAACGCCGAGGAGGAGGACTCCGACGTGACCGACATCCTGGGCAACGGCGACCTCCTCTCCGCCCTGCGCGAGCACATGGGCCGCATCCGCGAGCAGCAGGCCGCCCAGCAACAGCAGCAGCCCCGTATGCCCATCGGCCAGCCCGGCCTCACCGAGCCCACCCCCAACGCGGGTCCGCAGTTCAACGGGGATGAATCCGCCAGCGGCGCCATGACCGCCCCGCTTCCCTACAAGGAGAAGCCCGTGGTGCTGCCCAAGAAAAAGATTTCCCTCCGCAGCCTCAAGCGCCCGGAGGGCGCGCGCGACATCTACATGGAAGCCCCCGTGGGCGACAACGAGGCTCCGGAGGGCGCCACCGTCGGCTCCGTGGACTCCGGCTCCCTTTTCGATGCCGCCCCGTCCGAGGACGACAAGGCATAATCCACTCCCCCCCGCCTCTCTCCGCCGCATGAACGTCCGCTCCGTACTGGAATACGTGCCGTACTTCCGCGGCCGCCTGTTCCTGGTGCACATCGATGCCTCCCTGCTGGGCGCCGACGAGCTGGTGGACGCCTTGCTGGATGCGGACGCGCTGCATGAAATCGGCGTGCGCCTGGTGCTGGTGGCGGAGGGGAGCGACACCGCGCTGCTGGCGCGCATGGCGGGCGCGTGCGAGATGCACGCCGCCACCGTGGAGATGCCCCTCACCGACGGCGAGCCCGCCGTCGCGCGCGTGCGCGAGATTCTGGAACGCCGCCAGGTGGCCATCGCCGCTTCCGGCACCACCGGGCGCTTCGCCCAACCCGTCGTGGAGCTCGCCCTCGCGCTGGAGGCCGCCAAGTACATCACCCTGCAGGAGGGACAGGTCCCCCACAGGGAGGGACAGCCCATCTTCGCCATCCCGGAGCACGAGGTGGCATCCTGCAGCGATTGCACCAACCTGCCGGAGCTGCTGGAAGCCGCCGCCCTCTGCCGCCGCGGTATCCCCCGCGTCCACCTGCTGGACGGCCTCAACCGCGGCGTCATGCTGGATGAAATCTTCTCCGAGGAAGGCGTGGGCACCATGGTGCACAACGACTCCTACAAGGAAATCCGCCAGCTGCAGGAGGACGACATCCCGGAGCTGCTCTCCATGATCGCCCGCAGCATGGCGGATTCCAAGCTCCTGCACCGCACCTACGAGGACGTGCGCCGCAACCTCCACTCCTACTACGTCTACACGCTGGACGACACCATCGTGGGCTGCGTGGCCATCTACCCCTACCCGGAGCAGGCCTGCGCGGAGCTCGGCTGCCTCTTCATCAAGAAGCACTACGAGGGCCACGGCTACGGCCGCGCCCTCTGCCGCTTTGTGGAGAACAAGGCGCGCGCCCTCGGTTTCAACCGCATCTTCGCCGTCTCACAAAGCGCCGTGGACTACTTCCGCGACCGCCTGCACTACTCCACCCTCCCCCGCGAAGTCCTGCCCCCCGCACGCCTCCAGGCCCTGGAGCAAAGCGGCCGCGCCTCCCTCGTCTTCGGCCGCAACCTGGATGCGTGATTGCGCCCCCTCCCCCCCCTGAAAAAAAGTTCAAAAAAAATTGAACGCCTTCCCCGCGGGCGGTGTCTACCCCTATGCAAGCCCCGAGTGGGGCATTTGTTGAGATACGTTTTTTTCATGTAGTTTTGTGTTGGTTTGCCGGCGGACGTTGTGAAACGTCCGCCGGTTTTCTTTATCCCCGCCCCGTGCACCGGTGGAGCTCGGCATTTTTTTCACTCATGGTGGACAAGGGGGGCAACATCTGGTATAGTGGTGCGCGTGAAGGCGAAGGCGTGTGCAGCGGTTGCGTTGCTGGCGGTGGCCCTGGCGGGCTGCAGCCTCTCCCAGCGCATTCAGAAGGCGTCCGACAAGATGGAGAAGCGCTACGCCAAGATCACCACGTGGGACAAGCTGCCGGTGCGCACCATCTCCTGGAACCAGGCCGTCGCCATGATGCGGACGAACAACACCTCGCTCATGTCCGCACGCAACAACATCAAGTCCGCTGACCGCGAAACCCTGCGCGTGTACACCGATTTGGTGCCGTCCGTCTCCTACTACGCCTACATGAGCAAGTCGCTCAACGACTTGGCGAAGCAGTGGAACGGGAACGACCTGAACAACAACTTCAACGTGAACTTCTTCCTGCCCACGCTCACGCAGCTGCCGTACCGCGTGTATTCCAACAAGGTGCGCGCGTTCGCGGCGGTGAAGGCGCTGGAAGGCGCGGAGCGCGAGGCCGTCTCCAAACTCTACCAGGCCGTGCGCAAGCGTGAAATCGCGCTCAAGATGCAGGC
>JAKSOT010000097.1 GCA_024405455.1 Akkermansia sp.
CTCCGCTGCCGCGGAAAGTGGCAAATAAGGCTCGCCAGGAACGGGGATGCGTGGTATCATGCCGCGCGTGAAAATCCATGTGTACACGGGCGGGCCCGTTGCCTGCAACGGCTATCTGCTGGAAACGGCGGAGGGCTGCGTGGCGGTGGACGCGCCGCTCGGCTTCACCGACTGGGCGCGGACGCGCGTGCCGCATGGAAGGGAAATCACGCACCTGCTGCTCACGCACCAGCACTTCGACCACGTGCAGGACGCGGCTCGGTTGCAGGAGGCCACGGGCTGCCGCATCCACGCGGTGTTCCCGTACAGCAGCCTGCTCACCCTGCAGGAAACCGCCCGCGGCTGGGGAATCCCGCCCGTGGAGCCGTACCGCGTGGACGACGCCTTCGGGCGCGGCGGCGCAAGCGGCGATTGGGGCGGCGAGCGCTGGCACGCCCTGGCCATACCGGGGCACTCGTCGGACGGCGCGGCGTATTATCTGGAAGAGCACGGCGTGCTGTTCGTGGGGGACATCATCTTCGCGGGGTCGATAGGGCGCACGGATTTCCCGGAGGGGAGCCAGGCGCGGCTGCTGGCGGGCATCCGCGAGAAAATCATGCCGCTGCCGCCGGAAACGCAAATCATGAGCGGGCACGGCCCCGCCACCACCCTGCAGGAGGAGCTGCTCAACAACCCCTACCTCACCTGAAAGAAACCCTTACCTAGAACAAGACCATGACATTCGAAGAACTGGGGCTCTCCGCCCCCATCCTGGAAGCCGTGAAGGACTGCGGCTATGAAACCCCCACTCCCATTCAGGAGCAGGCCATCCCCTACGTGCTGCAAGGCAAGGACGTGATAGGCGCGTCCCAGACCGGCACGGGCAAATCCGCGGCGTTCGCGCTGCCGCTGCTCACCAAGATGACCCACACCGGGCAGCCGCAGGTGCTGGTGCTGGAGCCCACGCGCGAGCTGGCGGACCAGCTGGCGGAGGCCTTCCGCACCTACGCCGCGCACACGGACATCACCGTGGGTCTGCTCTACGGCGGCGTGGGATACGGCCAGCAGACCGACGAGCTGAAGAAGGGCTGCGACGTGGTGGTGGCCACCCCCGGCCGCCTGGTGGACCACTTCTACCGCGGCAACATGAAGTTCAAGGAAGTGAAGACGCTTGTTCTGGACGAGGTTGACCGCATGACCGACATGGGCTTCCTGCCCATCGTGCGCAAGATAGTGAACCTGTGCCCGTGGGAGGGGCGGCAGACGCTGTTCTTCTCCGCCACCATGCCGCAGATTCTGCAAGGCTTCGCCAAGTGGTGCCTCACGGACCCGCAGGAGATCGCCATTGCGCGGCGAGAGGTGGCCGCCACCATCTCGCACGCGTTCTACCCCGTGGGACTGGACCAGCGAGACGAGCTGCTGCTCGCGCTCATCAAGGCCACCAACTTCGAAAACCTCATGATCTTCACCCGCACCCGCAAGGAGGCGGACACCGTGGGCTCCATGCTCCGCCGCAACGGCTGGGAGCAGGAGGTCACCGTCATGCACTCCGATATCCCCCAGAAGGAGCGCATGGCCAGCCTCAAGGGCTTCAAGGAAGACAAGTACCGCATCCTCGTGGCAACCGACGTGGCCGCACGCGGTATCGACATCAACGGCGTCACCCACGTCATCAACTACCGCGTGCCGGAGAACCCGGAGGACTACGTGCACCGCATCGGCCGCACCGGCCGCGCGGAAAACACCGGCGACGCCTTCACCCTGCTGACCGCGGACGAGCTGGATTTCGCCAAGAGCGTGGAGTGCTTCATCAACCAGAAGGTGGAGCGCCGCAAGCTGGAGGGCTTCCCGTACGTGTACACCGCGCTGCTGGACGACTCGGTGAGGCCGCTGCGCAAGCCGCGGCCGGCCATGAAGCACCGCCGCCGCTGATTTTCCAATCCAGCCCCCTGCCCCTCCCGTGCGCGTCGTGAGCATAGACCCCGCCATCCGCAACACGGGCTACGCCGTGCTGGAGGGGGATTTCCGCGCGCCGCGCGCGCTGGACTACGGCACGCTCTCCCTGCCGCAGAAACTGCCGCAGAGCGCGTGCCTGCTCGCCATCCACGAGCACGTCTGCAAGCTCATCGACCAATGGCAGCCGGACGAGCTGGCCATCGAGGGCATCATCTACGTGCAGTCCCACCGAACCGCCATCTCCATGGGCTCCGCCCGCGCCGCCACCGTGCTGGCCGCCGCCAAGCACGGCCTGCCCATCATGGAGTACCCGCCGTCCTGCGTGAAGCTGGCCACCGTGGGCCGCGGCGCCGCCGCCAAACAGCAGGTGGCATTCATGATGCGCGCCCTGCTCGGGCTGGAGGAAACGCCCGCGCCCGATGCTGCGGATGCGCTGGCCATCGGCTATTCCCACCTGGCGGCCACGGATCCGCTGCGCGCGCACCTGTTCAAGGACCGCAAGTACGTTTAAGCCGCTCGCGCATGGAGCGCAGCTCGGCCTCCCGCGCGCGCAGGGCGCGCAGATGCCCCGCCAGCGCGCGCACCTTGCCCGGCAGGAAATACGCGCGCTCCTTCAACCCTCGCCCCGTGAGCAGCCGCAGCTTCACCTGCCGCAGCATGCCGCTACGAACATACCGCTGCAGCGTGCTGCGCCCCACCCCCAGCACCGCCAGCGCCTCCTCCATCCCCATCAGCCGCTCCGGATTTCTTTTCACTATCTCCCCGCGCTCCTTCACCAGCGCCAGCACCGCCGAACGCTGCCAGTAGTTGCAGCACGGCCGCCCAGGCTCCGCCACCACGCGGAACCTCACTCGGTGACGGTGCAGGTAGTCTCGCGCCGCCGCATCGCTGCACCCAAGCAACCGCGCCGCATGACGCGTGCTGATACCCCACGGCGGCGCCTCCCGGTACGCCTCCCCGCTGCCACGCTCATAACCCGGCCGCACCCGCAGCACACGCTCCGGGTATTGCACGCCCGCCATCTCTATCAAACGCACACCGCCCACTCCTGTCAGCGTGCGCTGCAGGCCTCCTATACGCGCGGAGTCATCCGCACGGCTCTCCGGTCGGGTGCTCTCGGCTGCCATGGATAGGGTAGTTCGGTTCGGGCAGGGAAAGGGGCAAAATTGTTTAACTTTTCTTAAATATCGACCCGCCGCCGTGCTGCACGGCCTTGAAACGTGACGCGTAGTCGACTGCGCTTCATGGGCTTGCAAAAACCATACCTTTTGCAGCATGGGTGGCGCTCGGGAATGGACTTTGCGGCGCGGTTTTTATGCATTCCGCTGGGGATGAGAAGATTGGACTACGTGCATGTGTAATACAATGTGTACTGAATTGAGCCACGCGCCCCATAGAAACAGCGGAACACATGCGGAGCAGTGCAGTTGTCGCGCACGCGCGGCCTGTCGGAATCGTGCGTGCCGGCAACATTCTACTTGCCAAGGGAGGGTGGGATGCAGTATATTGAGAATAAGCAGGAAATATCCCATGAAAAAGCGATTTTGGATGACATGTGCGGCAGTGGCCGCACTGTCGCTTGCGCCGCTTGCCGCGCAGGACGACAGCACCGCGGCAGGAGACGCCGCGGCGGAAACAGCGAGCATCAATTTAGCCGACGCGGCGGGGGCGGAGGCGGCCTCGGCCGCGCTGGCCAAGCTGGTGAAGGAGCGTGCAGAGAGCGACGACTACCGGAACCTGGAGGACGAGCTGCGCAAGATGCTGCAGGAATCCTTCCCGGCCGAGGTGAAGGAGGACAACGCGACGCTGGAGGGCATCAAGCTGGACAGCAAGCTCGGCATGCGCGTGCTCAACCTCTGCCGCGCCCTCGATATGGCGATGGAGGCTCCGCAGGACGCCGACGACGCCAAGCAGAACGCCTTCCTGAAATGGCTCTGCACCAACTCCAAGAAACCCGCATCCGCCTTCATGGCCGGCATCACCAAGAACAAGGTGGAGCGCAAGGACGCCGTCAAGATGATGGCCGAGCTGCGCAAGGCCTATGATGCCGATCCCAAGAAGGCGCTGGCGGACATCAAGGGCATCACCGACCCCAAGGCGGGCGGCGTGAGCAAGAAGTACTACCCGCACCAGAAGAAGGAAATAGACGCCACGGTGAAGAAGCTCCTCTCCCACAAGGACAAGGGCGTGCCGCACGCCCAGCAGGAGGCCGTCAACATGGTCAACGTCTTCCGCTACCTCTGCGGCCTGCCCCCCACCGTCACCTACGACAAGACCTACCAGGAGGAGGCCCAGCTGGCGGCGGAAACCTGCCGCAAGGCCGGCAGGATCGACCACGGTCTGGGCGGCAACACGGACAAGTGCAACCTCTTCCAGGGCCAACAGGATGTACCCGTGGATGATGTGGTGGGCTATGTTGAGGATCCTGGCGAGAACAACCGTGAGGGCCGCGGCCACCGCAGCTGGATCCTGGCTCCCGCCACCGGCAAGACCGGGTTCGGCGTGGCGGGCGGATTCGGCGCCATGCGCACCATGGACAGCTCATGCACCGTGCCGCGCCCGGAGAACGGCCACGCATACCCCGGCATGGGATTCTTCCCCGTGGAATACCTGCGCGGCGATGGTTGGAGCTACTACGCCCCGGAGGGCCAGACCGTGCCGGACAACCCCAAGGTGGAGATGTGGAAGCTCTCCCGCAGCGTGGCGGAGCCGCCCACCGAATCCCAGCTCACCAAGGCCAACGCCATCCCCATCAAGGCCGTCTTCAAGGGCTGGGGAAACTCCGTGACCTTTGAGCCGGACTACTCCAAGTTCAAGAGCAAGGGCGGCAAGATGGGCGGCGCCTACTGGATCCGCGTGTCCTGGGAAGGTTTCAAGATGGAGTACGTGGTGGATTTGTACTGACGGGGAAAAGCGACGAGCACGCCGCGGGCGTGCATACGCGAATATTTGGCATACGCGCTCAAATTTCGCTTGCAAGGGGCGGGCAAGTTGGTACAATGCGCGCGTCACCCCCGTATTTCAATGAAAACGATAGCCAAGATATTCGCGGCACTTGCCGCAGCCGCAGCCCTGTTTGCGGACAACGCCACGGCCCAGCAGACGGAAGCCGCGGCGCAGGACAAACCCGTGGTGGACAAGGAGCGCGTGCTTGTGGTCTACTACTCTTGGAGCGGCAACACCCGCAAGGCTGCGGAGTACATTGCGGAGCACACCGGCGGCACCCTGCTGGAGATTACGCCGGCCAAGCCCTATCCCTCCGACTACAATGCATGCGTGAAGCAGGCCAAGGACGAGGTACAGCAGGAGCAGACCCCCGCCATCAAGCCCGCAAGCATTGACCTGACCAAGTATGATGCCATCTTTGTGGGCACGCCCAACTGGTGGAGTTCCATCGCGCCGCCCGTCCGCACCTTCCTGACCAAGCAGAACTTCACGGGCAAGAAGGTGGCGCTGTTCGTCACGCACGGCAGCGGCGGCATGGCGCGCTGCGAGAAGGATGCCGCGGAGCTGCTCTCCAAAGCCACCGTGCTCAAGGGGGGAGCCTTCCCCGGCGCCACCATCGGCGATTCCAAGAAGGCCGTCACCGACTGGGTGGATTCCATCATCACCATCCGCAAGTAGGACTCGTACACCGTTTTTTCCCAAAGGCGCAGGCTTGCCCTGCGCCTTTTTGCTGTCGCAGCCGTGCGCAAAGGCCAGGCGCCATCCGCGCACCGCGCCTGCATGCGCAATATGACCTTGCCCGCGCGGGGCGGGGTGACTATAATGCAGGCATGCCGGACATTCCCCTTTCACTGGGAGAGAAAACGTATGAGGTGCACGTGGCCAACGGTTCGCTGAAATCCGTGGGCTTCCTCGTCGCGCGCGCGCGCCTGGAGGGCAACGCCGCCATCATCACCGACAGCAACGTGGCCCCGCTCTACGCCGCACCCGTCATCACCGCGCTGGACGACGCCGGCTACCGCGTGAGCACGCACGTGTTCCCCGCCGGGGAGCAGAGCAAGACGCTGTCCACAGCGGAGACGCTGGCGGGGGAGATGGTGAAGGCGGGGCACGACCGCACGAGCTTCATTGTGGCGCTGGGCGGCGGTGTGGTGGGAGATTTGGCGGGCTTCCTGGCCGCCACGTACTACCGAGGCATCCCGTTCATCCAGATACCCACCACCGTGATGGCCCAGGTGGACAGCTCCGTGGGCGGCAAGACCGCCGTCAACATAGCAGCCGGGAAGAACCTGGTGGGCGCGTTCCACCAGCCGAAGCTGGTGGTGGCGGATCCGCTGACGCTCACCACGCTGCCGACGCGCGTGGGGCGCGAGGGCATGGCGGAGATGGTGAAGCACGCTGCCATCAGCCGCGCCAAAAGCCTTTTCCCGCTCATGCAGCTGGCGGAGGAACTGGACATCGGCTTCTCCCTCACCACCATTGAGCGCCTGCCGGAAATCATCGCCGAGAACATCTCCGTCAAGGCCCGCATCGTGGAGCAGGACGAACACGAGACCCGCGGCGTGCGCGCCTTCCTGAACTTCGGCCACACCATCGGCCACGGCATCGAGGCCAGCGTGCCCTACGGCGAGCTGCTGCACGGCGAGGCCGTAGCGCTGGGCATGCGCGCCGCGCTGCACCTCTCGCGCAAGTTCGCCGGGCTTTCCGCATCGGACGAGAAGCTGGTGCTGGAGACCATGCGCACCATCGGCCTGCCGCTCACCCTGCCGGAGCACGTGGACGCGGAAACCGTGATGGAGCGCGTGGCGGCGGACAAGAAGTTCCGCGGCGGCACGCCGCACCTGGTGCTGCTGGAGGCCATCGGCAAACCCGTGGTGTCGGATGCCGTGACGGAGGCGGACATGCGCGAGGCGCTGGAGCTGCTGCAGTCTCCCGCGTGAAAAAAACTTTCACCCCAAAATCAAGACCATGACTGATCCCAGAACAACCATCCTGGCCCGCAACCTCATCAACCACTCCTGCGCCCTGCAACCCGGGGAGCACGTGCTGTTCGAGGTCATCGACGCGCCGGACGAAATCGCCATCGAGCTCATCCGCGCCGCCCGCGCCGCGGGAGCCTGCCCGCACATCAACCTGCGCCACACCGCCGTCACACGCGAGATGTTCGCCGGCGCCACCGACGAGCAGTACGACGCCATCGCCGCCGTCGAGCTCGCGGAAATGCAGAAGATGGATGCCTACATCGCCATCCGCGGCGCCGCCAACAGCTTCGAGAACTCCAGCGTCCCCGCAGACCGCATGAAGCTCGCACAGAAGTACCTGCGTCCCGTCCACAACGAGCGCGTGAACAACACCCGCTGGTGCGTGCTGCGCTGGCCCAACCCCGCCATGGCGCAGGGTGCCGGCATGAGCACGGAAGCCTTCGAGGACTTCTACTTCCGCTGCTGCCTGGCGGACTACGACAAGCTGCGCGCGGCCATGGAGAAGTTGGCGGCCATGATGATGAAGACCGACCGCGTGCACATCGTCGGTCCCGGCACGGACCTCACGTTCTCCATCAAGGGTATCCCCGCCATCCTGTGCGACGGCAAGCTCAACATCCCGGACGGCGAGGTGTTCACTGCACCCGTGCGCGACTCCATCAACGGCACCCTGGCCTACACCGCACCCAGCGTGTTCCAGGGCATCCCGTTCGACGGCATCAAGTTCCGTTTCGAGAACGGCAAGATTGTGGAGGCCCACTGCAACGGCAACGACGACGCGCTCAACAAGATTCTGGACACGGACGAGGGCGCGCGCTACATCGGCGAATTCTCGTTCGGCGTGAACCCGTTCATCCTCCAGCCCATGCGGGATATCCTGTTCGACGAGAAAATCGCCGGCTCCTTCCACTTCACCCCCGGCCAATGCTACGATGTGGCGCCCAACGGCAACAAATCGCA
>JAKSOT010000098.1 GCA_024405455.1 Akkermansia sp.
CCTCCATCTGGGTGCCCAGGCCGAATCCGCTCCAGATTTCCTTGGCGAGGTCGTCTCCCTCGGTGGTGGTGAGGCCGCGGGCGCTCCTGTTGTAGATGACGCCGTGGGTCATGAGGGAGTTGATGGGGAAGAGCGGGGAGATCTTGACGTTGTTGAGGTAGATCTGCGCATCACGGAAGGTGATCCACTGGTTGCGGTTGGAGCCCTCGCCGCAGAAGTCGTGGTCCCAGTCGCCGCGCCAGATGGAATCCGCGATGCCGAACCAGAACGGGGAGGACCAGGTGCCGGTGGTGAGGTTGATGTACAGGTCGGGTCGCACGTCGCGCAGCTCGCTGATGAGGCAGATGGCGGCCTCGAAGTCCGACCCGAACCTAGAGCCCTTGGCGGGCTCGGCCTCGCCGGAGGTGCCGTCGAACTTGAAGTGGTTGATGCCGTTCTCCTTGATCATGTGCAGGCACATGCTCTTGAAGTGCTCATAGTACTTGGGGCCGGAGAGGGCGAACCCGCGCTCGTTGGTCTCGAAACGGTCGCCGGCGGCCTGCAGTCGCATGTCGTGCGGCTTGCCGTAGCCGCCCCACGGGGAGAACCACACGCCGGGGTCCGCGCCGTAGCTTTCCGCCAGCTTGCGGATCTTGCGGAACTCGTTGGGCATGTCCTTGTGGAACTCCCACAGCGTTTCCGTGTTGTCCCAGCCGTCGTCGAACAGGAAGGAATCCATCTTCACACCGCGCTTCTTCACCAGCTCCTCGCCGAAGAGTTTCACGGTGGCCAGAGCGTCCTTCTCCGTGTACGGGGAGAAGTAGCCGATGTCGTACCATGTGTTGTAGTTGAGGAACGGTGCGTAGGCGCGTGCGCGCTCCTGGTTGATGTAGGCCAGCTGGAAGGTGCGGCGCAGCTGGGTGGGTTGGCAGAAGCCGAGCACGGCGGAGAAGCTGCTCACCGCGCGGCGCGGCAGGTCCGTCTTGCGAACCACCGAGCAGGTGAAGCCGTCCTTGTCCGCCTCGCTCAGGCACAGCGGGCTCTCCATGCCGGCGAACAGGCGGTTGCCCGCCGCCACAATCGGCGCGCCCTTCACCGTGCCCTCCACGCGCGCCTCCGGTGCCTTCACGTCCAGCAGCGTCACCTTGCGCACGGGCATGGCGAACTGCAGCGGCTCGACATCCAGCCCCACGCGCACGTACGGCTGGCCCTGGCGCAGCTCCGCCCACCAAGTGAAGCTCTTGCCGTCCGTCGGCACGGCGAAGGACACCACGATGCGCTTGCCGGGCTTGCGCTCCACCAGGCGGCGGGACTTGGGCTTGGCCTTGAGCGCCACCTGCTTCAACTCCACGCACATCAAATCCTGCGCGGTGATGGTGTGCATGGTTTCCTTGTACTCCACCTTGGAGCAGGCCTCGTCTGTCTGCTCGTCTTGCACGTGCAGGCGGAAGATGTCGTTGCCGAGGCTGTATACGCGGCCGTTGATGTTGTCGCGCACGATGACGCCGGCGAGCTTGCGGCCGACCCTCTGCACGTCTACGGAAACATAATCGTTCTGAATCATATTTGGAATTTTGGTTGAAAGTTGGTTAGATTTGCGGGGCACCCTCCAGCACCAGCACCTCGAACGGCGCCAGCTTCACCTTCACGGGCTTGCCGGCCTCCGCCTCCGCCGCGGGCAGCTTGTCGCCCTTGGGCGAGCTCAGCTTGTACTTGGCGGGCGCGCCGACGGGAAGCTCCCACACGGCGGCGGGGTCGAACGCGAACTCCTGCTCCTGCGAGGAGGGGTTGCGCAGGGTGACGATGCCCTTTTCAGGCGACCAGGAGGCGAATCCGTACACCTCCATGTCGGCGGGGTTGCCGCCCACCCAGTGGGAGTCCACCAGGGTGGCCGCGTTGGCGCGCGCCCACTTGGCAGCGGCCGCCAGCGTGTCCCATTCCGCGGGCTTGAGCATGGCGGGGGTGATGTAGAGCTCCTCCATCTGGGTGCCCAGGCCGAATCCGCTCCAGATTTCCTTGGCGAGGTCGTCGCCCTCGGTGGTGGTGAGCCCGTGGGCGTGCTTGTTGTAGATGACGCCGTGGGTCATGAGCGAGTTGATGGGGAAGAGCGGGGAGATTTTGACGTTGTTGCGGTAGATTTGGGAATCGCGGTAGGTGATCCAGCGGTTGCGCTTGGAGCCCTCGCCGCAGAAGTCGTGGTCCATCTCGCCGCGCCAGATGGAATCCGCGATGCCGAACCAGAACGGGGACGCCCAGGTGCCGGTGGTGAGGTTGATGTAGATGTCCGGGCGGGCGTTGCGCAGCTCGCGGATGAGCGAGATGGCGGCCTCGAAGTCCGACCCGAAGACGGAGCCGGGTGCGGGCGTGGCCTCGGCGGAGGTGCCGTCGAACTTGAAGTGGTTCACGCCGTTCTCCTGAATCATGTGCAGGCACATGCCCTTGAAGTGGTCATAGTACTTGCGGCCGGTGAGGGTGAACCCGCGCTCGCTGGTCTCGAACTTCCCGCCGGCGGCCTTGATGCGGCTCTGCTGCAGGCTGCCGTAGCCGCCCCACGGTGAGAACCACACGCCGGGGTCCGCTCCGTAGCTTTCCGCCAGCTTGCGGATGGCGCGGAACTCGTTGGGCAGGTCCTTGTGGAAGCCCCACAGCGTCTTCGGGTCGTCCCACCCGTCGTCGAACATGAACGAGTCCATCTTCACTCCGCGCTTCTTCACCAGCTCCTCGCCGTACAGCTTGATGGTGTCCAGCGCGTCCTTCTCGGAGTACATGTTGGAGTAGCCGATGTCGTACCACGTGTTGTAGTTGAGGAAGGGGGCGTAGGCGCGGGCGCGCTCGTTGTTGATGTATGCCAGCTGGAAGGTGCGGCGCAGCTGGGTGGGCTGGCAGAAGCCCAGCACGGCGGAGAAGCTGCTCACCGCCTGCGGCAGGTTCGTCTTGCGCTCCAGCGAGCAGGTGAAGCCGTCCGCGGTCGCCTCGCTCACGCACAGCGGGCTCTCCACGCCCGCGAACAGGCGGTTGCCCGATGCCACAACGGGCGCGCCCTTCACGGAACCCTCCACGCGCGCCTCCGTGGCCTTGATGTCCAGAAGCGTAATCTTGCGGACGGGCAGGGCGAACTGCTGCGGCTCGATATCCAGCCCGATGCGCACGTACGGCTGGCCCTCGCGCAGCTCCGCCCACCAGGTGAAGCCCTTGCCGTCCAGTGTCACTACAAACGGAGCCGTGATGCGCTGGCCCGCCTTGCGCTCCACCAGGCGCCGCGCCTGCGGATCCGCCGGCAGCGCCTCGCGTTTCACCTCGCCGCATATCAAATCACGTGCGGTGAGCGCACCCAGGGTGTCCTTGTATTCCACCTTGGAGCACGCCTCGTCCGTCTGGGCTTCCAGCGAGAGCACGCGGAACACATCGTCGCCCAAATTGTAGGTGCGCCCGTTGATTTTATCGCGCACCACCACGCCTGCCAGCTTGCGGGCCACCTTCTGCACCTCCACGGAGACGTATTCGTTCTCCATGACGATGCAATTTTCGCTGCAGGAAACGCCGGGTTGGGATGCAGCCGCGGCCTCTGCAGCCGCCGGACAACCACCGCCCGCAAGGATTCCCAGCGCGAACAGACCTGCCAAGATGTGTGTAGAATTCATACGGATGTTATGGTACACCATCCGTTTGTGCATTTCAAGCTGAAAGCGGGTGTGCGCGCACAAAGGAACGGCCTCCCCGTTGGGGGGGAGGCCGTGTCGTTCGCTTTATGGGTAATGCCGGCGGGCCTTACTCGATCACGGGCAGCGGGGGGGTGTTCTTCCAGCCGCCGCGGGTGAAATCCGGGAACACCTGCGGCGCGCCGCCCTCGTTCACGGACTTCTCGGAGAGGGGACCGACCGCGCTCCAGAGGGCGCCTTCGTAGACGTTCTGGTCCATGGGCTCGCCGTTGTGCAGGCACTCGATGATGCGGCAGAGCATGATGTAGTCCATACCGCCGTGGCCGCCGTGGGCCTCGGCATCCGCGCCCAGGCGCTTGTAGAGCGGGTGGTCCCACTTGTCGTGCATCACCTTCTCCGCCTGCCTGCCCTGGAACCAGCGGTGGTAGCCGCCCATGTCGGCAATCTCCGCGCCTCCGGCGTGGGCGTGCGTCAGGTCTTCGCCGGGCTTGGGGCTGATCTTCTCACCGGCGATGCGGGTGGGGTAGCCCGCCAGCGTGCCCTCCGTGCCCTGGATAAGGTTCTTGCGGTCGTACGGGCGCGGGCTGGTCTCGTCCCACTGCACCAGGATGGTGCGGCCGGCCTTGGTCTTGATGAGGGAGTTGCTCATGTCCGCGCACTTGAAATCGGTCTGGTTCCACTTGTGGTCGGCGGGGAAGTTCTCCTTGGCGAACTTGGCGCGGCCGATGGCGGGGCTGCCGAAGGAGACGATGCGGTCGAAGGTGTCGTCCGTGCGGGCGATGTTCATGTACTGCGCCACGGGGCCGAGCCCGTGCGTGGGGTAGAGGTTGCCGTTGCGCTCGGCGTAGTGGTAGGTGCGCCAGGAGCCGCAGCCGCGCTCCACGTCGAACATCTGGCTGCGCAGCTCGTGGATGTAGGAGGCCTCGCCGTGCAGCAGCTCGCCGATGAGCCCCTGGCGGACCATGTTGAGGAACATGAGCTCCTCGCGCCCGTAGTTGCAGTTCTCCATCATCATGCAGTGCTTCTGCGTGCGTTCCGCGGTGTCCACCACGCGCCACAGGTCCTCGATG
Organism: Akkermansia sp.; assembly: GCA_024405455.1. Taxonomy (GTDB): domain Bacteria; phylum Verrucomicrobiota; class Verrucomicrobiia; order Verrucomicrobiales; family Akkermansiaceae; genus Akkermansia. The sequence continues at coordinate 4,709 of JAKSOT010000098.1, forward strand.
GTGGTGGCCAGGGGCACCTCCACAAAGGCGTGGGCGCCGGACTCCATGACATCGATGGCGAACTGGGCGTGGGTGTCCCAGTTGGTGTTGATGATAACTGCATCGGGCTTAAGCTCTTGAAGCATTCTCTTGTAGGCATTCTTGTCGCCGCTGTAGGTGGCGGGGCGCTTCCCGGTGCGCTTCTGAATCCCGTCGGCCGCCTCCTGGGCGTAGTCGTCGTAGAGGTCGCACACGCCCACGACGGTGCAGTTGGGAACGGCGGCAAGCTGAAGGGTCTGGGGGGTGCCGCGCTCACCGAGGCCGATAACCGCAACGCGCACATTTTCAATCTTCGGTGCGCGGAAATCGCCCATATAGATGGAGCCTTCCGGGCGGGGCTTCACGGCATCCGTCTGGATGGCGGCCACGTTCTTCTCATGAATTTCCTTCGCATACGAGGACGTCCTGGCGGCATCCTGTGCCGCCACCGGCAAAATCGCCCCCAATAGGAGGGCGAGCGTTGTCAGCTTGGTCATATCCAGCCCTTATACCAAATTCCCGCCTGTTTGCCAAGTTTGAAAGGTGTCATTGCCCGCCGCCGCGGGCGTAACACGTTCATTTGACAAAGCCCACCCTGTCGGCTTCGGTGATGGGGCGGATAACGCGGCAGGGGTTTCCGGCGGCGAGGGTGCGGGGCGGGATGTCGTGCGTGACCACGCTGCCGCAGCCGATGACGGCCCCCTCCCCGATGGTGACGCCGGCCATGATTTTGACATCGCCTGCAATCCAGGCCTTGTCGCCGATGGTGATGCGGCCGCCGATGAGGGCACCCTGGGCTCGCTCGTCGGGGTCCAGGCTGTGGTTGGCGCTGTACATGCCCACGTTGGGGCCTATGAGGACGTGGTTGCCGATGGAGATGCGCGAGCAGTCGAGCAAGACGGCGCCGAAGTTGATATAGACGTCGTGGCCGATGAAGATGTTCTTGCCGAACTCGCAGGTGAAGTCCGGCTCCACGTACACGTTCTCCCCCACGCTGCCGAAAAGCTGCTCCATGAGGCTGCGGCGCAGCTCCGGCTGCTCGTCGGTGGTCTTGTTGTACTGCTTGAAGATGGTCTTGGCCGCCACGCGGCGGTTGAAGAGGTCCGCGCCGAAGTCGTCGTACACCATAGCCCTCTCCGTCTTTTCCCAGGCGGCCATATTCGTGTCGGAGTCGCTCATACTGCCGCCATGCTACCGCAAACGCGGCGCGGATGCAACTCCAATATCCGCTTGACTTGGCGTGGCATTGGGCTAGAATTCAAGGAAATTCAACGCACCGCCATGGGAAGGAGCAGACTGGCCACCGCTGCGCGCATCCACGTGCAGAACACCGCACCGGGAAGGACGGATTTCGTTCCTCTCCGCCCGGCGGGGGCGGCGTACCTCGGCAACTTCCGCGCCCCCGCCCTGGAGACGGTCCGCCTTGGCATTGTGGGGCTTGGGGAGCGCTGCGGGGTGCTGCTGGAGCAGCTGAAAACCATCCCGCACGCGGAGGTGGTGGGGCTGTGCGACCTGTCGCTGCCCGCGCTGCAGGCTGCGGCGCAGGAGTGCCCGCCGGAGCTTTCCGGGGCGCTGCACCTGTTCAGCGGGCCGCAGGGATACGAGCGCATGCTGGAGGAGGCGCGTCCGGACGCGGTGCTCATCTGCACCACGTGGGCCACGCACGCGTCCATGGCCGTGGCGGCCATGGAGCACGGGGCGCACGCGCTGGTGGAAGTGCCGCTGGGGCTCACCCTGCAAGAGCTGTGGCAGGTGGTGGACACCGCCGAACGCACACAGAGGCACTGCATGATGATGGAGAACTGCTGCTACGGGCGGGACGAGCTGATGTTCCTCAACATGGTGCGGCAGGGCTTCATCGGAGACTTGCTGCACGGGGAGGCCGCCTACATCCACGACCTGCGGGAGCGCCAGCTCAATGCGGAGACGGACTGGCACCTGGCACACTTGGCCACCCGCAACGGCAACCTCTACCCCACCCACGGGCTCGGACCGCTCGCGCAATACATGAACCTCGCGCGCACGGACGACACCTTCGACCGCATCGTCTCCCTGAGCAGCCCCGCCCTGGGGCGCGCCGCCTACGCGGAGAAGAACCTGCCTCCCGACCACCCGTGGAACCAGGTGGAGTTCAAGTGCGGCGACATCAACACCTCCATCATCAAAACACGCCTGGGACGCACCATCCTGGTGCAGTGGGACGAGACCAGCCCGCGCCCGTACAACCGCCGCAACCTCATCCAGGGCACGGAGGGCACACTGGCGGGATTTCCCACCCGCATCGCAGGCGCCGGGTTGAACGACGGCAGCGAGTGGGTGGTGGGCGACGATGCCCTGGAGCCGCTGCGCGAGCGTTTCGAGCACCCCCTCTGGCGGCGGCTCGGCGAGGCCGCAGCGGAGGCCGACAGCCGCGGCGGCATGAACTACATCCTGCTGGCCCGCATTGTGGAATGCCTGCACCGCGGCGAGCCGCTGGACCAGAACGTGTACGAGGGCGCGCTGTGGAGCGCCGTGGCCCCGCTCTCCGAGAAGTCCGTGCGCGAGGGCGGCCTGCCCCAGGGCTTCCCGGATTTCACCCGCGGCGACTGGCAATCCACCCCGCCCCTGGGGATTGTGGAGTGACTCCGCCTGTGGCCATGGGGATGGAAAAACGGTTCTTCCCGTGCTGTTATCCTTCCTGCTCCTCCTTCTGCGGCAACGGCAGTGTGGGGTTGCTTTCAAAGTTGGCTAATCCCTCTTGAAGTGTGGAGACGGATTTGGCCTTGGGTTGGGCGCCCATTTCCTGTAGCATGGCCACCTGGCGCACAAAGTTGCCGGAGCCTGCATGCAAAAGGTTGTTGGCTCCCTGGAAGGATTTGGCGGCGCTATCGAGCTTCTTGCCCACCTCCTGGAAGGTGGCGTAGAATTCGGCGTATTTATCGTAGAGTTTCCCGGCGCGGTCGAAGATGGCCTCCACGTTCTGCACGCGGGCCTCGTTCTGCCACAGGTTGTAGGCGAGCTGCAGCGCCATGAGCAGGTTGGTGGGACTCACGATGAGCACGCCGCGCCGGTACGCCTCGTTCGTCAGCTCCGGCTGCGCCT
>JAKSOT010000099.1 GCA_024405455.1 Akkermansia sp.
AGGATGCAGCGCTCACGCACCACCACGCGGGCGTGCAGCTTGCAGTGCTCGCCCAGCTTGGCGGATTTGCCGATGACGCATCCGGGGCCGATGTCGCACCCGTCGCCAATCTCCGCATCCGCCTCCACCACGGCGTTGGGGCCGATGCGCACCTTGTCCGCGTTGAAGCGGGCGGTGGGGTGCACCACGGCGCCTTCCTCCACACCGGGCGTGAAGTCGTTGGCGGCCTTCATGAAGTGGTCCACCAGCGCGTTGAACGCCAGGGAGGGATTCTCCACCTCCACCAGGCACACGCCCTTCGGGTGCTGCGGCAGCGCCGGCGGCACCAGTACCACGCTGGCCTTGGTGGCGAGGAAATCCTTGAAGTACTTCTCGTTTCCCAGGAAGGAAACGTCACCGGGGCAGGCTTCGTCCAAAGAAGCGACTCCGGAGATTTGCACCTCCGGAGCCGTGTTGAGAAGTTTGCCGCCGGTGAGCTTGAGAACGTCGTCAATCGAGAGGTTCATGGCTCAGGGAGCGGGTCTGTTGTGAGCTTATTCAGCGGCAGGGGCGGGAGCGGTGCCGTCGCCGTACAGGCGCTTCAGCTCGGCCTGCGGGTCAAAGCCCTTCGGAGCGCCGGCGTTGAGCTGCTTGAGCACCTCGGGCGTGATGTCGAAGGTCTTCTTCATGTACGGATACACCGGGGTGCCGATGCCGATTTCCGGCTGGGGGGACAGGGCGCCGGAATCCAGCACCAGATCCGCGCCCACCTTCTCGGCCACGGTGTTGATGGCGGTCTGCACTTCCTCCATCAGGAGGCGCATCTCACGGTTGCGAAGCTCGCGGAAGGCCACGTTGCGGCGCTGCACGAAGTCCTTGAGCTCCTGCTCGCGGGCGCGGAACTCGTTCTGCTTGGCGTTGAACTCGGTCTGCAGCTTCTGACGGGCGGTGTCGGAAAGGCTGCCGTCGTTCTTGTCGAGAATCTTCTTGGCTTCGTCCTGAAGCTCGCGGAGACGGTCCTCACGGGTGGCGATGTCCTTCTTGATTTCGGCCAGCTGCTTCTGCAGCACGGACTCGGTGTCGAAACGCTTGTAGAAGAGCGTGTAGAGCTCTTTCACGTTGACAGTGGCAACCTTGAGGTTGGAACTGGGAGCTGCTGCGGGAGCGGCCGGAGCCTGGGCTTCAGCAGAGAGTGTAAAAGCGCAGAGCGCTACAATCGCGGTGGTGATGATAGGGAACTTCATAATGGTGTTACCTTTGGATGTGCCCCCATTCTAAAAGGCGGACGCACGCAAGTCAAGCATAGCGTGCGTCAAATTTTGTGAAAATTGCGGCATGCATGCCGCGCGGGGTCAGATGAAGGTGCGGATGACGGCACCGCCGCGCAGGCGCTCCACCCACTCGCGGTAGCGCTTCTCGCTCTGCTTGCGGCGCACGGCGTCGTCCATCTTCTGGCGCACCTCCGGGTCGCTGAGCGGCGGCGCGGGGGCCAGGTGCTTGCCGCGCACGCGGACGATGGTGAAGCCGTAGTTGTCAGCCATGGGGCCGAACACCTGCCCCGGCTCCACGCTGAACACCACGTTGGCGAAATCCACCGCCAAATCACAGCGCTTGATGCTGGGCCAGCGGCCGCCGTCCTGCGCGTGCGCGTCGCGGGAATAGGAGCGGGCGGCCTCGGCAAACGAGATGCTGCCGGAGTCCAGGCGGTTGCGCAGGTCGCACGCGAAGGCGTAGCGCTCCTGCGGGCTCTGCTCCGGGTTGTCCTGGTCCACGGCGGGAATGAAGATCTTGTCGTACTCCACGGCGTCCTGGGTGATGTCGCGGTAGTCGGATTTGGAGGTGTTGTACTCCGCCTGGATTTCATCGGGCGTGGGAGGGATGTCGCGCTCGTACTTGGAGGCGCGCATGGCCTGCACGGTGACCTCCTTGCGCACGGAGTCGCGGTACTCGCTGAGGCTCATGCCGCCCTTGCGGAGGGCATCGAGGAAGGCGTCGCGGTCGCCGTTGAAGCCCACAAGGATGCGGCGGTTGATTTCCTGCTCGATATTGTCGTCCTTCATGATGTAGCCCTTGGTCTCGAAATCGCTGAGCACCAGCTCGCGCTCGATGAGCTCGTTGAGTACCTCCTTCTTGGCTTTCACCAGCTCGGAGTTGAAGCGCGGGCCCTGCTGCGGGTAGAGCAGGGAGAGCTCGCGGAAGTAGGGCGCCAGGCGCATGCGGACCTCGCTGGCGGTGATGGGGCGCCCGTTCACGGTGGCGGCAATGCGGTTCACCACGCCGCCCTGCGGCGCCGGTTGCGGCTCTGGCTGCGCGCCCGCCTCCTGCGCCGGAGCGGCGCAGCTGAGCAGCAGGGCGGAAAGGCAAAGGGCTTTGACGGCTGGCTTCATGATGCGCCCATTGTACCACATGCCCGCCCCGTGGCAACTAACTTTTCTGCCATGCGCGCCAACTCAATCCCCGGTGGGGGAGGCGCCGCGGCGGAGAGCCTCTGCAAAGCTGGCGGGCAGCCCGGTGCGCGCAATCTTGGGCGCGGCGGCTTCCACATCGTACGCCACGCGGCGAAGGGTGATGCGGGCGTGCTCGTCGTCCACCAGGGCGTAGGCGGCGCGGCGGTCGCCGTCGCGCGGCTGGCCCACGGAGCCGGGGTTCACCAGGTAGCGGGCGTCGGGGTCCAGGGGAAGGGTGAAGGTGCCGTCGGCATCGTATTCCACGGGGATGCGCTCCACGGCGCCGCCGTGCATCATGAACGCGGCGGGGCGGTGGGTGTGGCCGAAGAGGCACACGCGCTCGGCGGTGGCGTTGAGGGCGGCGCGGGCGTCCTGCGTGCCGGAGATGCGGCCCCAGATGCGCGGGGCGTAGGGCGTGGCGTGCCAGATGCGGCACCCGCGGTGCACGGCGGTGAGCGGCAACGCGTGCAGCCACTCCGCCTGCTCCGCGGTGAGCATGCCGCGCGTGGTGTCTATCATAGAGATGTACATGGGCGCGCCAAAGACGGCGCCATCGAACATGGCGGCCTCGTGGTTGCCGCGCACGGCGGCGGCCAGGTGCAGGCGCACCAGCTCCACGCACTCCGCGGGGTTGCCGTTGAAGCCCTCGATGTCTCCCAGGCTCACAGCCTCGTCCACGCCGTGCGTGCGCATGTCCGCCAGCACGGCCTGGAGGGCCTCCAGGTTGGCGTGGATGTCTGAAAGGACGGCGAACATCACTCCTGTGCGAGCAGTTGCTGCAGGCGCACCTTGAATTCCGGGATGCCCTCGCCGAGCGCGGCGGCAATCGGGATGATCTCCACCTTGGGGAAACGCTGGCGCAGGATGGCCAGGTTCTCCGCGGCGCAGTCGGCGTCCAGCTTGTTGGCCACTATCACCCAGGGGCGCGCGGAAAGTTCCTCCGAGTACAGCTTGATTTCCTTGCGCAGCGTCTGGATGGCCTCCACGGGGTCGTGCTCCAGCCCGGTCATGTCCACCACGAACAGCAGCACGCGGCAGCGCATGATGTGGCGCAGGAACTCGTGCCCCAGCCCGCGGTTCTGCGATGCGCCCTCGATGATGCCGGGGATGTCCGCCACGATGGCGCGCGAGTAGTCGTCGAACTCCACGGTGCCCACGATGGGCTGGAGCGTGGTGAACGGGTAGTCCGCCACCTTGGGCGTGGCGTTGGAGATGGCGGTGAGAAGGGTGCTCTTGCCGGCGTTCGGGTAGCCCACCAGCCCGGCGTCTGCGATGCGGCGCAGCTCCAGGAAGAACACGCCGCTCTCCGCCTCCGTGCCGTACTCGAACTTGATGGGCGCCTGGTCCGTGGCGGTGCGGAAGTGCCAGTTGCCGCGGCCGCCCTTGCCGCCCTGGCACAGGATGAATTTCTGCCCCGGCTCCGTGAGGTCGGCTATCTGCTCCAGCTCGATGCCCTCGCCCTCCCTCTCCAGCCAGGTGGCCTCCTGCATGGTGGAGGCGTTGCTGCGGTACACGATGGTGCCCTGCGGCACCCTGCCGACGACGGTGCGGCCGTCCCGCCCGTGCTTGCGGGCGTGCATGCCGGGCATGCCGTCGGTGGCCACCAGCTTGGGGTCGTAGAAGTACGTACGCAGGTCGTTGGTGCCGGGGTCCACCTCCAGCACCACGCTGCCGCCGTCCCCGCCGTCCCCGCCGTCGGGGCCGCCGCGCGGCACGAACTTCTCCCGCCGGAAGCTGGCGAGCCCGTTGCCGCCCTTTCCGGCCTGGGCGAAAATCCTGATGTTGTCCACAAACATGCAGGGGCAGGATAGTGGAAACCGTTAGTTAAGTCAAGGGAAAGTTGGCTTGCCAAGGCGGCGCGTGCGCGCTATACTCAACGCACCATGAGTTCCGAACCGCAGGACCTGAACGAATTCGACGCCACGGATTGCGGCCTGGCCGCGCTGATGCTCGGCGTGGTGCCGGCCATCATCCACTTTGTCTTCTGCGGCGGCATGGATTCCTTGGTTGTCACGGGAATCATGGGGGTGGCGGGCGCGTTCCTGGGCGTGGCGGTGTGGGCGGTCGCCTACTACACGCACACGCGCCTGGTGGGTATCTTGGTGAACTTGGCGGGCTGCATCCTCACGCCCATCTACATTGCCGTCGCCGTCTACCTCTGGGTCTACGGCTCTCCCGAAACAGCGGATGAACCGCCAGCGGAGGAAGCGGTGCAGGTTGCCCCGGAAGGGGAGGCGCGTTAATCCTGCCGCTTGCTCGGCAGGCCGAGGATGGTGCCGGGCATGATCTTGTGCCCGGCGAAAAAGCTTTCCGCGTTCATCTTGCGCGCGCCCGGCGGCTGCATGGTGGTGACGAGCAGCGCACCGCCGTGCGGGCCGCCGCAGGACACCAGCATGCCGTCCGGCCCCGATTCCAGCACCATGCCGGGGCGGGAGTCCGCGGGCTTCTTGGCCTTGGAGAACAAATCGATGGGCGGGTAGATTTTCAGCACCTTGTCCTCCCCGCTCTTCACGGAGGGGTAGACGGTGAACGTGCCGGGCCAGGAGTGGTACGCGCGGATCTTGCGCGCCACCTGCGTGGCAGGCTGGTTCCAGTCGATTTCGCCGTCTGCGCGGTGCAGCTTGGGCGCGTAGGTCATCAGGCTCTCGTCCTGCTCCTGGCGGTCGTCCGCCCCGTCCTCCAGGCAGGAGATGGCGTCCATCAGCGCGTCCGGCGCCAGCTCCGCCAGCGTGTCGTGCAGGGATTCCGCGGTCTCCGTGCCGTTGAGCGGGATGGAGAGCTGGCAGATGATGTCGCCCGCGTCCAGCTTCTTGACCACGTGCATGATGGTGATGCCCGTCTCGTCGTCGCCAGCCTCGATGGCGGCCTGGATGCAGGAGGCGCCGCGGTGGCGCGGCAGCAGGGATGCGTGCGCGTTGATGCACGCCACCTTCGGCGTGTCGATGACCTCCTGGGAGAGAATCTGCCCGTAGGCCATCACCACCACGATGTCCGGCTCATAGGCGCGCAGCTGCGCCACGGCATCGGCATCCCGCATGTGCTCCGGCTGGAAAACGGGTATCCCCCTTTCCTCCGCCAGCACCTTGATGCGCGGCGGCGTCAATACCATGTGGCGCCCCACCGGCCTGTCCGGTTGGGTGATGAGCGCGACCAGCTCCCCTGTCTCTGCCAAGGCGCGGAAACAGGGCAGGGCAATGTCGCCCGTTGCCATCATGACAATCCGCATGACTCCATATATCCTCCAAACGCCCGCCGCTGTCAAGATTTTTACGCCGCCGCGCGGGAGAAAACGCAGGTGCGTCATGCCGCGCGTGCTGCCACGGGCGCGCCTTGACCCGCCCGCGGCGCGGGCATAGAATGGGGCAACCCATGAAGAAGAAGACACATCAGTTTCAAACGGAGGTGCGGCAGCTGCTGGACATCGTGATCCACGCGTTCTACAGCGACCGCGAGGTCTTTGTGCGCGAGCTGGTCTCCAACGCGTCCGACGCGCTGGAGAAGCTGCGCCTCAAGCAGCTCACCGAGCACGCCGTGTACCAGCCGGAGCGCGAGCTCCGCATCGCCATCACCACGGACGAGGAGGCCCACACCCTCACCATCGCGGATGCCGGCATCGGCATGACGAAGGATGAGGTGGTGGAGTACCTGGGCACCATCGCCCACTCCGGCACCAAGAAGTTCCTGGAGGCCATGAAGGAGAGCAAGGGCGGCGCACAGGACCTCATCGGCCAGTTCGGCGTGGGCTTCTACAGCGTGTTCATGGCGGCGGACAAGGTGGAGGTGACCACGCGCTCCTGGGAGCCGGACGCCGCGCCCGTGAAGTGGACCAGCGACGGCCAGGAGGGCTACGAGCTGGCGGATGCCGCGGAGGACACCCCGCGCGGCACCAGCATCCTCATCCACCTCAAGGAGGACGCGCAGGACTTTGCCAAGCCGGAGCGCCTGCGCTACGTCATCGGCAGGTACAGCAACTTCGTGGGCTTCCCCATCGACCTGAACGGGGAGCTGCTCAACACCGTGCAGGCCATCTGGATGAAGAACAAGAAGGACGTGAAGCCGGAGGAGTACGAGGGATTCTACCAGTACATCTCCCACACGGAGGAGAAGCCGCTCACCTACATGCACTTCAGCGCGGACGCGCCCATCGTGCTCAACGCGCTGCTGTATGTGCCGGAGGAAAACCCGGAGGCCATGGGCTTCGGCCGCTGCGAGCCGGAGGTGTCGCTCTACTGCCGCAAGGTGCTTATCGACAGCAAGCCGGAGAAGCTGCTGCCGGAGTGGCTGCGCTTCCTGGTGGGCGTGGTGGACAGCGAGGACCTGCCGCTCAACATCTCCCGCGAGATGCTGCAGGACAACTCCCTTCTCCGCAAGGTTTCCGGCATCATCACCAACCGCTTCATCAAGCACCTGGAGGGTATCGCCAAGAAGGACGAGGACGAGTACCAGAAATTCTGGCGCACCTTCTCCCGCTACATTCAGGAGGGTATCGTCACCAGCTGGGAGCACAAGGACGCCCTCGGCAAGCTCCTGCGCTTCGAGTCCACCTTCACCGAGGACGGCAAGCTCACCTCCCTGGCGGACTACGTGGGCCGCATGAAGGAGAACCAGAAGGACATCTACGTGCTCTACGGCGCATCCCGCGCCCAGCTGGAGCATTCCCCGTACCTGGACGCCCTCAAGGCGCGCGGGTTCGAGGTGGTGTTCCTGACCGACGGCGGGGATCAGTTTGTGATGGACTCGCTGATGAAGTACGACGACAAGGCCATCAAGTCCATCGACCGCGCGGACCTGGAGCTGCCGGACGTTCCCAACGCCCAGCCGGACGCCCCCTGCCTGGAGGATGACGAGGCCCAGGGGCTCGCCACGTGGGTGGGCGACACCTTCAAGGACCGCTTCAGCAAGGTGTCCACCAGCGACCGCGTCACCAGCGCGCCCGCCATCGCCCTGCAGGGCAGCGGGGACGTCTCCCCGGAGGTGCGCGCCTATCTCAAGGCCATGGGCCAGGCCGTGCCGGAATCCCACCCGGAGATTGCCTTCAACCCGCGCAACCCCGTGGTGATGAAGCTCGCGGAGCTCCGCAAGAGCGACGAGGCGCTGGCCACCCTGCTGGCGGACCAGCTCA